>JAJTEK010000025.1 GCA_021299695.1 Pirellula sp.
TTGAGGCTTGGCACTAAGAAACACGGACTTCGCAAAGTCATGTGGCGTTGATTTGTTTTGATTCCCCTTCTCAAAGGAGTGTGAAAGATGACCATTCCCAATGGCCCAATCGGCCCCAACGGACAACGACCACCCTGGTGGCCGCCTCCTCCATTTGATCCACCTGGAGAGCCGCTTCCGAATGTACCTGAGCCGCGACCGGTTTGGTGGCCTCCCCATCTTGCTTGGCCACCGGTATCCGAACCTCCTGTCGAGGTCCTTTATCCTCCGCCGATTTACACTTGGCCAAGGCTACCACCCGATCATCCCTATCATTTGCCGCCTGGTTACTCGTATCCGAATAACCTACCGCCTGGCCACCCCGGGCGCAATGTTCCACTGCCTCCTGGATGGCCCCGTCGAAAAGTTCGTCCCGAAGACATCGTAGATTCGGGCAACGATTCGGACGTGGTTATTTAACACGGGCAGTTAGTATTCTCGCGAGCCGACACGTTACTCGTGTCGGCTCCTTCTTCTTTCACTTTACGAATCATGACCATTATGATCGAGATTGCCAACCTTGAGTTCCATGCAGCACATGCGTGCAATCTCCATTGTGCACAGTGCTCGCATTATTCCAACTTCCACGCTGGCGGTATCGTCAGTGTGGAAGTTGCAAGAGAGAACTTCAACGCGTGGCGAGGTCGACTTGCACCGAAGCAAATAGCGATCCTCGGTGGAGAACCAACGCTCAATCCAAATTTGATTCAAATCATCGAGCTTTCTCGTCGCGCATTTCCGGACTCGCCTGGGCTCTTTGTCACTAACGGCTTCTTCTTAGATCGCCACCCAGATTTGCCGAGAGCGCTCATCGACAACGGCTTTCGCATGGATGTGTCGCAACATGGCAACGCACCAGCATATCGAAAGAAATTCAACGAAGTGCTTCAAAGACTCAACGAATGGCGAGCTGCGTATCCAGCTCTACAGATTGCAGTCCGTGAATCGCACAAGGGCTGGCGACAGCAGTATCGCATGATCGATGGCAAACCGATGCCATTCGACAGCGGCCCCAAAGCAGCTTGGAAAATCTGCCTCCAAAGATCATGCACGCAACTATTCAAAGGCCACCTTTGGAAATGCCCAGCTCTCGCGTACTTCGCCAATATGGAGCGAAAACTTCGACTGGAAGCGATCCCAGCTTGGCAGCTCTTTCGTAACTACAAGGCTTGTCCACCGAGCGCAACCGACGCTGAGGTCCGGGAGTTCTTTGCGACTCAGGAAATTCCCCAATGTGGTCTATGTCCAGCACGTAAGATCCCGTTCCATCACCAGGATCCTACCAACAAGGAGCAAAAACGATGAAGCGAGTGATTGCAGTACTCGACTTGCCACCGCGCCGAAGCCTACCAAATGTTCGAGCCAGCTACAAAGCCGCTGCCAAGCGATGGGGCGCTCAGGTTCTTTGGATCACCAACCCATTGCATTCTTGCCATCCGTTCTGGCAGAAGATGTTTGTCTGCGAACACGTGCAATCGCTCTTCGGTTCCAGTCATGTTCTCCAGCTTGACAACGACATGGTAATCCGCAGTGACTGCCCATCGCCGTTCGACCTCGTCGAACCAACAGACTTCGCAATGGTCTCGGGTCGCCAGAGCCCGCAACGACGCGTCGATCGAGCCAGTTGGAATCAGATGGCACATGAAGAATGGGCCCGACGCTGTGACGTCCTGGCAGCGCCAGCCTGGACGCATCCGAACGGAGGCTTGTACCTCTATGGAACCGATGCCTTCGGTTTGATGTTCGCAGAAATCATCAGCAATCTATTGCCAACCGGTGGCAAGCACGATCTCGGCTGCGATGAGTGCTTGATTGTCAATCACTTGTGGACTTTTCATCGCCGCTCCATTCGCTTTCTTCCGCCAGACTTCAACATCAACTTGCATCAGACGCCAGCGTGGGCAAACAACCCCGTGATGCAAAGCTTCATCTATCACTTCGTCGGACCAACCAAGAAGCACCTTGACCAGTGCAGATGGCAACGAACTATTCCGCCCGAGTTACCTTATCCCTGGGACGCTAAGGCAAATGCTTTAGCCAATAGATTCGGTGAAAACCCACCTCGCATTTGGCAAGCATCCAATTGTTTGCAATCTGACACAATTGCGAACCTGCTTGCAATTTATCCTCAGATGCGAATCGAGATAATGCAAGTTCTCGATCAGTCGCCACGCCAAACGGACGAAGTTAGAAATGTCGATCGAAATCAACAGTTCAATGCAACTCATACCTCCTACCTTTGTCTTCCAAAACTCCTTCTTCGGCTCGGTCCGAATTCGCGACGAATCAATATCTCAGGTTCCACGTAAGAATTCCCGCGATTTAATGCGCATGATCATGGCCTGAATGATTGTGACTGATGAAAGATATAAATCGTGACTGATTTTGAATCGTGCACAAGCTCGGCATGAAACTCTTCCTTTCCCAATTCGACCAGCGATCCATGATGAGGACCTTCGCTTGGATGGGCGTGAATCTCGACCGTTGCTGGCGGAGGCATATCCATACTGAGCGATGATGCTGGAGTATTGGATGATTCTGGTTTCGAACCTACCTTGTCGCAACCCACTAACATTGAAAGACTCACGACCACAATTTTTACGAATGGCTTACTCATCATTTTCATGTCCTATCTTTTCAGTTGAATATGGGAATCGGGATCAATGTTTGTGAGGTGCGACTTCGAAACCGCTCTTCTTGAGCCACGCTCCGAGCTCATCAGCAGCTTTGTGTTCGGCGACATGAACGTCGCGCCAAGTTGGTGCACGGAATTTGATGTCTTTGTGTCCGGAGTGTTCAGCAACGACGACTTCACAGCCGACTTTTCCGAGCAATTCGATGAATTGCTGTTCGTCTGCCGTCCCTTTTCCGTGAATCGACTTCCAATTCACCATACGGAACTCGACTACCTCTTTTCCCTCGGCGTAAATGGGATCTGCGTGAGCATGGGATACATCGAAACCGGAACCTTTCAGCCATCCGATCCATTGCTCGGCGAGTGCGTGTGTTTCGACCGTCATTGAACTCCATTCGACGCAACGATAGGTCAAGTCAATATGCCCCGAGTGTTGACCTTGCTTGACTTCACATCCGAGCTTTTTGACCATTTCTGCATGTTGCTTAGCTTTCGTAGCATCTTCAAAGTGCATCGTCTTCCACTGTGGCAATTGAAACGCAATGGTTTCCTTGCCGTGATCGTGGCCGTCGTGCGAGTGGCCTTCATGAGAATGCCCTTCATGTCCAGGTTGAACTGGTTGTGCTCGGCTAGCAGGTTGAGCTTGAACCTGCGCCGAAACAGTAGATGTTGTGAATCCAAGGGCGATCACTGCAAGCGAACCAACAACCAAGTTGCCAAAAGACCTTTTCATTTCTGCAATCCTTTTTTGTGAAACTATTTGAATCTGCCGCAGTGCGACAGCACGCGGTTTTAGGAATATTCGAACCAAACGGACGCTAATGCGTCTTGGCTGCCTCTGATTCCTCGTTCAACTCAATGCGTTGCTTGGAGCTGCGAACGACTTGTTCAGCCGATCGCAGTCCAAACAACCAAAACAATGCTGGATGAACGAAGAAATCCAACATCGTTGAACTAATGACTCCACCCAAAATGACCGTAGCTACGGGATAGAGAATTTCTTTACCAGGTTCGCCCGCTGCAAGAACAAGTGGCACCAAAGCAATGCCCGCCGTCAAAGCGGTCATGAGCACGGGAGCCAATCGCTCAAGCCCAGCGCGAACGATCATCGGCTTGCTAAAGCTTTCGCCCTCGAACTCGACTAGGTGTAAGTAATGTTGCAGCAACAGCACTCCGTTACGCGACGCAATACCTGCGAGAGAGATAAATCCAACCATGGCCGCGATCGTGACCGTTTGACCTGTCCAGACGAGCGCCGCAACCGAGCCAATAAAAGCCATCGGTAGCGCTGCCATGACTTGCAGCGCCAGATTGACCGATCGGAACAGCGTGTAGAGAACCAGGAATACTCCGATGAGAGCAACGGCGAACAGGATGCCGATCATCTGACTTGCCGACTTTTGGCTCTGAAACTGCCCTTCGTAGGTCGGATAGTATCCCGCAGGTAAAGTCGCGACGACTGGCTGAATCGCTGTTTGAATATCCTTAACGACATCGACGACGCCGCGATCCTTGACGTTGCACTGGATCACCACTCGCCGCCGCACGTTTTCGCGATTAACGGTATTCGGTCCGCCCGATTCGTAGATGTTGGCAAGACTTCCCAATGGAACAGTTCCGCCTTCAGGCAGGTGGATCGCAAGTCGCTTGAGGCCCTCGATATCTTCGCGAACCTCGTCTTTCATGCGGACGACTAAATCAAATGTTCGCATCCCGTCGAGCACTTCGGAGACCACTGCTCCATTCATAGCTGTTTGCACATAATCATTGACTTTTGCAGCACTGATTCCGTACTGTGTGAGGGCCGCACGGTTTAGCTCAATCCTTAGCTGTGGAATGATGACTTGCGGTTCAATCAAAAGATCGGTCACGCCAGGTACGTTTTGCATTTTCGCTTTTACCGCTTCGGCTTTTTGGCGAAGCAAGTCTAGATCGTCACCATAGATCTTGATTCCTACTTGCGCCTTGACGCCCGAGAGCATGTGTGAGATCAAGTGCGCGATCGGTTGCTCGACAGCGGTTACAATTCCAGGTATATTTTCCATCGCTGTACGAATTTCATTGAGCTGCTCTTCTCTCGAACGAGGCGATTTTGGATCAAGCTCAATGAGCATTTCGCTCATGTTGACCCCTTCCGCATGTTCGTCCAGTTCCGCCCGACCAGTTCGACGCACAAATCGCTGCACGTCTTCGATCGCCATGAGCGATTGCTCGACCGTGCGTGAGATTTCATTCGATGCTGCTAGCGAAGTACCCGGCGGCAGAACGACATTGAGCTGGATCGTTCCTTCATTGAAGGGTGGTAAGAAGTCGCGTTCTAATCGCGATAAGAATAAGCCAGCTATCGCGACGAGCAATAACGTGATTCCCAAGTTCAGATAGGGGAAAGCAAGACTGAATCGAATGATTCGCTCGCCGAGCCATTTGAAGCCACGCAGCACAAACCCATCCGACTCGTGAGCCTTGCTTGTGCTTGATCCAAGTAACCAATAAGAGAGCACGGGTGTCACTGTTAACGACACAACCAACGACGACAGAATCGAAACGATGTAAGCAACTCCGAGTGGTGCAAACAACTTGCCCTCCATACCTGACAATGCAAACAACGGCAAAAATACTAAGATCACGATCATCGTGCTGAAGACGATCGAACGTCGCACCTCGGCGCTCGCTCGGAACACGACAACCAAAGGATTGACTGGATTTCCCGCCAGTCGATTCTCCTTGAGGCGTCTAAAGATGTTTTCGACGTCGACGATGGCATCATCGACCAGTTCCCCCATCGCGACCGCTATGCCGCCGAGCGTCATGGTATTGATCGACAGCCCAAAGACTGCGAACACGATTGCCGTCATGAATAGCGAGAGTGGAATCGCTGTGAGCGTGATAAAGGTAGTGCGGATATTCATCAGGAATAGAAACAGAATGATAACAACCAGAATAACGCCGTCGCGAAGAGCCTCTTCGACGTTTTTGATCGCTCGTTCGATAAACGACTTCTGTGAGTACGTTGCTTCAATTCGGACTCCTGGTGGAAGCGATGGCTTCAGCTCTTCAATCGCACGCATCACGTCATCGGTCACGCGTCGAGTATCCGCACCAGGTTGCTTGTTCACGGTCAGAACAACGGCCGGACCACCGGAGAAAAGTCGAGCGCCGGAACTTGTGGGTTCAGAGTTGGAAGTTTTACTCTCATCATTCAACACTGAACTCTCAAACTTTCGAACAAAGCAAGAACTATCACCTCGCTTAATCTGGGCTCCTTCTTGCACTTTCGCAACTTGGGACAGGAGAACTGGTCTACCGTTTCGAATCGTGACTGGCAAGTTTTCCAAATCAGAGAGCGAACTGATGCGACCAAGTGAACGGACAAGGAGTTCACTGGGTCCCTGTCGATCGAGGTAACCACCCGTTCCATTCTCATTGCTTTCACGAACGGCTTGCTCGATTTGGTCGAGCGTTACGCCGAAGCGTGTCATTGCCTCCGGATCAACCAGCACTTGAAACTGTTTTCGCTGGCCCCCCATCGTGAAAACTTGTGACACGCCAGGAATAGTCAGAAGCCTTTGACGCACGGTCCAGTCTGCTGCAGTGCGGAGTTCGAGCGGTTTGACTTGTCCATCTTCACTCCACATTCCGAGCATTAAGATTTGGCCCATGATCGACGAGATCGGAGCAAGCTGTGGCTGGATGCCTTGTGGCAAACGATCCTGTACCATCTGCATTCGTTCCGCAACGATCTGGCGATCGGTGTAGATATCAGTACCGTAGGCAAACTCCACATAAACCACTGAGATTCCAACACCCGACGAACTCCGCACTGCTTCGACACCGTTGGCCCCGTTCATCGTAGTTTCGATAGGAAACGTAATCAGTGACTCAACTTCCTCGGGTGCCATCCCGAGCGCTTCTGTCATGATGACGACTCGCGGACGATTGAGGTCCGGAAAAACATCGATCGGCATCTGCATCGTTTGCCAAGCGCCGAACGCAACCAAGAAAATGGAGACGGCTATGACAAGCAAACGTTGTTGGAGTGCAAATCTTATAACTGCATTTAACATGAATCGGTTCCTTCCTAGTGGTTGTGCCCGGCGTGAGGATCAACACCACCGCCTGATTTATTCTTGAGAGCCATCTGCAATTGATGGGCGGCTCGCAAAGCCACAACGTCACCAGGGAAGAGCACGCCGTCGTTATCGATCACTACCGAGGATTGGTCGCGATGCTTGACATGCACAGCGATTCGATCGAAGTGATCTCCGTTTTGTTGAAAGGCATACCAGTCGGCTCCGTCCTTCACCACTGCATCGACTGGAAGAACAATTTGGTCTTTCCAGACATCTACTGGGACTTGCAATTGAAGCCTTTGTCCAACCCGGAATTTCCAAGTGAGAAAGCGTTGGCCGTCGGCATTGGTATCATCGCGGAGTATTTGATTGGGAAGTTCAACGAAGAACGATAACGTTCGAGTGGCTGGATCAACTGAGTTGCCGACGAAAGCCAGTTTTAGTCCTTGGACAACTTCCTGTCCTGAAGTCGATTGAACGATCGCATCGATCATCCAACCATTCTGTGCCGCTCGAGTGACTGTCGGTGCGTCTTGTTCAAACGCCTGACCCTCAATGTAGAGCTGCGAAAAATCGGACAAAGAACAAAGCATTTCGCCTGACATCACGCCTTGCCCTTTTTGGATCTTCAAGTCCTCTATGATGAGTGGGCGCGACGTGAGGTCCGGTCGACGTGCTTGCTCGGTTTGGAACGACACAGGCCGGAAAGGTAATCGACTCAATCGCATTTCTTCGGTCTTGTCATGTGAATCAATGTCTGGGGTCACAATGGCAAGATCACGAAGTAATTTGCGTTCGGTTTCAATGGTTGCGATCTGTGCCGCAGAAAGTCCGTGAAGCTTGAGTGCTTCACGGGTAGCGGCAAGTGACGACTCCGTTTTGTCCCTTGAATACTTTCGCTCTAGCAGAGTCTTCGCCGAGATAGCTCCCGATTGGGTCACTTCTTCCAATCGGGCGATCTCGCGTCGTTCGACATCAAGCTCGCTAAGCGTTTTAAGGAACTGGGTTTGCGTGTCGACCAAATCTTCATAGGTCAATCGGACTTCAAAGAGTAGAGTCCCTGCAGTAACTGCTTCGCCAGTAACAGCATGAACATGGGTCACCACCCCACTGAGCGGTGACGAAACTCGAATTTGTGTTCGTCCTGGCTTTGCGGCGACGATAGCAGGGATCGTTATCGTGCGTTTGTAGTCGCTGAGCTCGATTGGCTTCAAATAGTCACTGGACAGCCCAAGATTTTTGAGCGATTGAGCGTTCAATTCGAGGGCCGTGCTTTCGTCGTGTGCAGCATGATCATGCCCAGCGTGATCCTCGTGACCTTCAGCACCATGGTCATGGCCGGCATGTTCATCAACTGGTGCATTCACGGCACGCCGCTGCTGTAGCGTGCGATCGATGAAGCTTGAGAAAGTCGGCCACCATAGTGAGTACGTCGCTCCCAAGGCGATCACCACCAAAACACTGGCCATACCTAGGGTCTTCTTCGTGTTGAGTCTGGCAACAATCCATCTCATTTGGTTTTTCTCCTAGCCGTAGATTTCCTGAGTGCCAAGGCGCGGTTCACACGACATCAGGTTGTAAATGGAATCTGTTGAATCGTGGCTAGCGATCGCACTGGCGAAAAGCTAATTCACGGTTGTACTTGCTCGAACGACGTCTCCAAGGCTCGTCCGCATCAATGTGATTCAGAACGAAAGTCCACGGGACGATCAAGCTTGCTGATTTCGAAGATAGCGCTCGAAAGTTAGCGTGGGCTAGCTAAATCAGGAGCACTGTAACGATAGAAAGAAATCAAATCTGCCAGGATTGCATGAGAATGCAATGGACACGTGAGCTCCCAGGCAACACGCATTGGTCGCGTCGCTGGACGCCAAAGGTATTTCCAACCAATACGCTTTGGGACAATAACGACTGCTCACCGATGTAAGCGACTACCCAGGTGAACGATGATACGACGTCGAGCGTTTCCGGTGTAGCAGCGATGAAGTTGCAGCCTGGTTCGTCGCAATCGTGTGAACCATCACAGGGCGATTGATCTTGATGCTCATTGTCACCTTCATTTCCATGAGTTTCGATCTGCCCGTGGTGGCAACAGCCTTCGTGACCTCCAGCCTCTATTTGGATCTTTGAGTCATCATTCTCGTGGTGACAAGCGTCCTGTGCATGGACTGCATAGCAAGCATCAGTCTCGGCATGATGATGGTGGTGAGCGCAGCAGCCCATCGCCGCATGTACGGAGAAGGCGAAGAGCGTAAGGTAATGAATTGCTGCTGCGAACACAAACTAGTCTCTGAAGTAAACGACTCGATCGTCTGATCGTACCAAATCCACCGTACGACTGCTATATTGATCGGACGGCCAAAGGCTGCAAATTGACTCAAAATCTGGGACGTTGAGTGCTTGTCGTTGATTGGCGTTTAGCGAATTCCTCAATTCCCCATTCTCAATTCCCCATTTTCTGTTCCGAATCTTAGTGGTGTCCGAACAAGTAATGCCCTGGATGCCAACTGTGATGGGAATACGTTGGGCGAACGTAATAGTTGTTGGAATAGAACGACGAAACCTGAGGAACGCCTGCCTGCGGGTAGGCGTAGTTGCTGCTGTACTGCTGGGGAATCGAGTTATTGAAGCCGTAAGCTGAAATGCCATTACCATAGCCTTGAACATAGCTTTGCGGCAGCGAGACGTGATGATCACCATGCCAGTGATGTCCGCCGTAGCTTTGGCCATAGCCGCCGTACGAAGGATATTGAGCTTTCGCGTCAGTCGTGGAGAACAACAACACCAAACCAAAGACCGCCAAACCGTAGAGTGTTTTCATTCGATTGCTCCTCAAAGCACCACCAAGGGATGTTGGAAGCAAGAAATCGCTTCCAGTGCTTAGCATCAGTCGCAAGAGGCGTACCAATCGTCGATGAACCAGAAATTTGTTGAAAAGCAAGTGTTTTGGCTCAATCGTAGCCGATTGCCAACTCTCTGCAATCACGGTCGTCATCACTTTGACATTGATGTCGTCAAGTTGACAGTTGAAGGTTTAGAGCTGAGACGCGTCCTTGCCCTCAACCTTCAACGCTCAACCTTCAACTACTTCTGTCCGAACGTCAATCCGCGAAGCGAATCACTGCCGCTTCGATCGATAACCGCGTCCAAAGATCCTGAGAGAACGAAGCCATCAACTTTGGCTCGCGCCGAAGCAAGTTGCGATTGAGCATTCACATACTGAAGATTCGATTCGAAGTACGTTCGCCGCGCAACCAACAATTGGATGAAATCCATCTCGCCGGCTTTGTAAGCCGTTTCCGCGAGCGTCAAAGCCTCTTTGGCACCGGGTAGAATGTCCGCTCCATAAACATTTACCGCTTCCAACGATGTCTCGAAATCGCTTGAAACGATGGCGAGCCTAGCTCGAATCGCATTCTCGATCCGTTTGGCTTCCATCACAGCTCGGCAGTATTCTGCCCTTGCGGCTGCGATATTCCCTTGATTCTTATTAAAGACTGGAATCGGTAAGCCAACTTGCAAGTTCATCATGCCCGAGTCCGTGCCATTATCGTACCCTGCACCAAACTGAGTCGTAACATTGGGCACCGCTTGAACTCCATGTCGAGCGAGTTCCGCCCGTGCTTGGCTGATCCTAGCCTGGGACGCTGCGTACTCTGGGCTGGAAGCAACTATGGTCGATGCCACACTATCCCAGCTCATCGTTTCGGACGTCAATGGAAATTCGGTGACCAGTGGCATTGGCGTGAGTCCTTGCATACCGGCAGTTGCCGCGATTTCCCGCCAGGCTGCGTCGTAGCGAGCTTGGGTTTGTCGATATGCAAGATCAATCTCATTACGTTGGACTTTGGTTTGCAAAACATCAATCTTCGACCCTTCGGCCGCTTTCAATCGCTGTTGAGCCAGCTCAAAACCCTTGTCCATCAAGGCGCGAAATTCCTTGATTAAGTCAAGCTGTTTTTGATAACCAAGGGCCTGATAGTAAAGAGTCTGGATATCGGTCGACACTCGCAGCTTTTGAGCTTCCAGTTCTTGCAATTGAGCTCGCAACGCTTCGTTTTGAACGCGACGATTGAGCTCGAGTTTTCCAGCAGTTACGAATTCTTGCTCAGCAAATATGGTATGTTGGTCTGTCCCACGATCAGCAAGCTGTTGTCCCTGGTAGCCGACCGTAGGGTTCGCGTAAAGGCCGACCTGTGTTCGATATCCAGCCGCCTTTTGAGTCGTAGCCGCAAGCTCTTTCACGGCGGGATTGTTATCGAGCGCAAGAGTCACTAACTGCTCTAACGTCATGCCATTTGATGTAGGCAACGGCGGCTCGATCGGCGTGTTTTGTGGAATCGTATCCACGGCTGCGACCACTGCGTTGCCTTCGCCCGAAGCGTTATCGTCCAACAACCCACTGGCTGGTATCACCGCCGGTTCTGCCAAAGGCGATAGGTCACTTCTCGATATCGCCGTTTGGGTTTCTGCCGGCGTGACATGCGAGGCATGTGTGGATCGTCGATCCATTGATCGACGATGGTTATCTGACGCGCATCCGCCGCAGCCGGCCAACAAGGCGGCTGCTAAATAAAAGAGGTTGTTTTTCATTTTGTCCACATCCAGCCAACATCAAGACAATCGCTCACACCATAAAACGTTGATACAGTGAGGCTCCGCTCAAATGCGCAGATGAAAGACCTGATGCGAGTCTGAAGGCGGGCTGTTTGCGGATTCCACAAGTCTGCAACCGAAAGCTACTGCTTCGAAGCTCAGTACGCCTGAGAACGCACTGAATTCTTCGGGCTGACGTTGGACCTCAACGGCAGGATTCAAAATAATCCCCATGCTCTTCATGATGCATGATGGGCAATTGGAATCATCATATGGAATTTGGATAGGCGATCCGTAATCATCGCCAGTCTCATCCATTGCACCAACAACGCCGCAGCAATCGCAATAGGTGTCTTCCACGCGATCGCTCGCCGCCAGCCGCGTGACCAAGCAAGACAAACAAACGTCCTGGGGCGCAATAAAGCATATCAGCATCCAAGCTGTAAGCCATCGCGATAATCCCAGTGACCGATAAAACACGCCAGCATTCCTTTGCTAGGTAGGAAGTCTTTTGTCCCTCTGGTGCGAGAAACATTTCTCTCATCTTCTTCGGCATGCCCGAAGTCAGTCATCAGTTTGGAACATCTCTTTGATTCTAAAATTCTTTGCTGTTTGTGTTCATCTTACCAGGCTTTCCTAATTTCACTCGCAGATCGCTATTGCGATTCTACTTGCCAATCAGCAACACTGGCTGGTGAGGGCATGTGTGGCGAGCGTTCGATGAGCGCCTTTTTCGTCGGCGCAGCACCACTGGTCGCCACCCAACGGTTGACGGGCGGATCTCGACCATACGAAACAGGACACTCAGCCAATTGGCATCCGCTTCGAAATAAATAACGGCGTCAGCGGCCACGCATTTATGTCTGCTCGACCGTTCATAACGGCGGCGAAGATGACGGACGAAACATGGAAAAAAACAGGATAGTATGCTGTCTCTGCGTTTGGGCCACTCTCTCGCGTCAACGACGATGCGCACGATACATCGCAAATCGGCCTTGATTGAGCCATTGTGTTTCAATCCGCTTCAGCGATTCAACAAACCGATACCGGAAAAAAAGGTTGGAGCGTTATCTCGCAATCTACGTCGACGTCCCATGGATTTGCATTTCAGTATCTTTGGTAGCATTACGCTTTGAGTAATCGCAGCCCGTTGGCGACAACCAACAGTGATGCACCCGTATCGGCGGCAATAGCTCCCCACAGCGACGATGTTCCCATCAATGTGGGCGCAACAAATATTGCTTTGACGGCAAGGGAAAAAATGATGTTCTGACGGATGATTTGCATCGTTCGTTTGGAATGACCAATCAGCCATGGCACCTTGGCCAGTTCATCCGACATCAAGGCGATATCGGCGGTCTCGATCGCCGCGTCGCTACCGACGGCACCCATCGCAATTCCTAGTGAAGCTCTCGCCAATGCTGGTGCGTCGTTCACGCCGTCTCCGATCATGGCGACCTGTCCATATCGCGAGACCAAATCGGCGACTGCGTTTACCTTGTCTTCCGGTAGCAATTCAGCTTTAACTTCGTCGATGCCGACTGCTTTTGAGACCACTTGCGCTGTCCCCGCATTGTCGCCCGTCAGCATTACGACCTTTTCAATCCCGAGCCGGTGAAGTTCCTTGATGGCTTCGACACTTTCCTCGCGAATTGCATCACCCAACGCAATGAACCCGCAAACATGCTCGTCATTGCCTACCACGACGATCGAGCGACCGGCGTTTTGCAAAGCTTCCAACCGATTGTGAACCTCGGGCGTTTCTTGACCGCGCTCTTCAAGATAGCGATGCGAACCTAGCCAATAGGCTTTGCCATCGATGGTGCCTCGTGCCCCCTTGCCTTGAATGATCTCAAACTGTTCAGGCAACGGAAGCGCGAGCCCTCGCTTCGAGATTTCGGCGAGGATCGCTTGGGCAAGAGGATGCGAGCTGCTTTGCTCAAGAGCACCCGCCCGTATAAGCAGTTCGGTTTCGTCATGTCCGTTCATCGGGACGATTTCTACGACCGTTGGTTTGCCTTGCGTAATGGTTCCAGTTTTATCGAGTGCAATCGCTTTCAACCGCGACGGGATTTCCACATACAACCCTCCCTTGATGAGCACACCGTGTTTTGCAGCCGAAGCAAGCGCCGCGACGATACTGACCGGCGTAGAGATCACCAGCGCACACGGGCAAGCGATTACCAACAACACCAGGGATCGATAAAACCAATCCGACCACCAGCCGCCAAAAAATGTTGGCGGAATGACAAAGATCAAGAGCGCCGCGATCATAACGGCCGGTGTGTAGATCGCGGCGAACTTCTCGACCCACATCTCCGAAGGAGCACGTTTTGACTGGGCATCGCCGACCATGTTGATGATCTGAGCCAGCATCGTATCTTCGGCTAGTTTGGTCGTTTGCACTTCGAGCAATCCATCACCATTGACCGTTCCCGCAAAGACCATGTCGCCCAGCTTCTTTTCGACAGGCACGCTTTCGCCGGTGATCGATGCTTGGTTGATACTGCTTGCACCCGATACGACTTTACCATCCAGCGGCAATTTATCGCCGGGGCGAATGACGACGATGGAACCCACTTCGACTTCGGTGGGGGCTACTTCTTTCGATCGACCATCCGGTAGCTTGACATTGGCCATCGGCGGACTGAGGTCCATCAGCTTGCTAATGGCATTGCGAGCACGCCCAACGCTCCATGATTCCAGCAGTAACGACAGAGAGAACAGAAAGGCGACCGTAGCTCCTTCGGACCATTCACCGATCGCCGCCGCACCGATGACAGCAACCGTCATTAGAAGATTCATGTCCGGTCGTTGAGATACCAAAGACTGCCATGCTTTAGGAAAGACCATACCGCAGCCAGCCAAGATCCCAACCGCATAAAAGGCGTTTGCGAACCATAACAAAGCAAGGTTTGTAGTCCCGCTTCCAAGCCACTCGATCAGAAATCCAATCAGTCCAGCCAGTCCACTCGCAAACGTTAAAAGCGTTCGTTGATTCCTAGTCCAATACGAATCGACTGTCGTCTCAGACTTTGCTGACCAGCGTACTGCCTTTAGCCCACTTCTCGCGATCGCCTCCACGATCTCACGTTGTCCAATCTTTGAATCATTCGTCGTTACCGTAAGCTTTGCATTGAGCAAGTCGAAAGCTATCGATTCTTCTCCAACCAGTGGAACAAGTTCACGCTTCAAAAGCGCAACTTCTTCAGCGCAGTCCATTCCCTTAATATAATATTGCAGTTTCATAAAGTATGCTTCTCTTGTTGATTTGTCCACAATGTCGGCATCATCTCTCGATGCCTATACCATCGTCAACGATCTTTGCAGCCTCCAAGGCATCGAGAAGGATGCTTGAGGATTGAGTACCAATGAGTCGTTTCACTTCGATCCCTCGACTAAAAATCAATACCGTTGGATAGTGGTTGACCTGATACTTCTCCTTGATGAATGGGTTTTGATCGACGTTCAATTCAGCAACAATTACTTTACCCGTCAATTGCTGGGCAAGCTCTTGAATCGTAGGTTTCATTCGAATGCATGGCCTACACCATGGTGCCCACATGTCGACCAACACAAGTTGATCACCTCCTCTGATCGTGTCTTGAAACGTCCGGTCGGTGAGTTGAAGAGGTTCGACGCGAGGTGAAGAATCTTGTTCGGTGTATAACTTTTCCTGACGATTCACACATCCAAACTGGCAAAGCGATAACGTTATAGCCAAAACGGTTTGAGGAAATGCAAATCGCGAGAAGTTTCTTTGCACAGTTAGGATTCTCAAAATGTAAGCACTCCGAACGGACGCACTCGTACACCCTTCACCCTGTGAAGCACAGGACGAAGGATGCACGCAGTGACAACCACTATTTCTTTGGTTTTGATGTGAAAGTTCCACCAGGGCCAGTCAGTTTCACGGGCTCCTTGCCTGCTTTCTCGATCGCTTCCCATAGCTGTAGCGGCGACAATCCTAAATTCTTCTTTGGAGTCACGACAACTACCTTCGACTTGACATCCGTTTTGACCGAATCAACGCCTTCCACTTCAGACAGCTTTGCAGCAATCTTCTTGGCGCAACTCTCGCAGTCGAGCGTTTTCAAGGTAATCGTCGTTGAACCTTTCGTATTCGCAGCTAATGCCTCGGATGGCTGGATCGCGATAGCAGTCGTTGCCAAAACGAACAAGAGACATAGGGAAACACGGTGCATTTTCAGAATCCTTTCATTGGGTGGAAAAAAACATAAGTTTAGCTTTCGAATCATGCAAAATGCGGCCATTTAGGACTCCTCCGCAGGACCGCGATTTTGCAATGATTCGTACTGGATCTATTCAGCAGGTTTTGGTGGCTTGTGTCCGGTTTTTGCTTCGTAAGTCGCGGCAAATTTCTCGAATCGCTTTGGACCGCAGAGGAAACACTGCGACTCTGGGCGATCGTGTTCCTTGCACCAGTCTCCGGCCGCTTTGAATTTGGCGACCAAAGTTGAATCGCATCGGGCGCATTCACTCTCCGGTACACCGTGCTCGACGCACCACCAGCCACCATGACTGTGATCCACGTCAGACGCGGTCGTCGTTTTTGCGCCATCGGACGTTGTCTTGCCGTTGCATCCACTCAGTCCAATCGCGCCCATTGCGAGCAATCCGATTGCCAAGCAGCGGGTTACAGTAATCAAACGCATTTAAATCTCCATCGGCTTTGCCGAAACAAGGGGTTAGACTGTCGATCGCTCTCGCTTGTAAGAAGCTTCAGACGGACCGTCTAAGCTCCATTCGTGCGAGACCTCTGGTTCAGTCGGGGGAACAGGTTTGAAACGATGACCATCATCGTTTCCACCATCTTCGTCGTGGCTAGCACTCGGAAGATTAAAGACTACGTACAAGACTCGTAAAACAAGTAAGCTCATGACCATCGCACTGCACACACCTCCGATGACAACGGTAGCAAGGGGCCTTTGTACTTCTGAACCCATGCCATCGCTAAACGCCATAGGAACAAAACCGAGACTAGCTACCAACGTCGTCATGAGGATTGGTCGAAGCCTGGTCATTGCTGCCTCTTCAACAGCGTCATCAAGTGATTTTCCTTGGCGGCGCAACTGCCGAATCGTAGAGACCAACAGCATGTCGTCGAGAACGGCGACCCCAGACAAAGCAATGAAACCGACGGCCGCCGAGATCGAGAACGGCATGTCGCGAACCCAAAGTGCAAGAATGCCGCCGATCCAAGCGAACGGTACGCCAGTGAATACTCTCAGGGAATCAACCCAATTGCGATAGGTCATATACAGCAGCGACAAGATCATCAACAGTGCAATGGGGACGACAATCATCAGTCGCGTTTGTGCTCGTTGAAGATTTTCAAACTGCCCGCCCCATTCGATTCGGTAACGACCGGCAGGCAATTGCACTCTCTGTGAGATGACTTGTTGGGCTTCGGCAACGAAACTGCCCAGATCGCGACCACGAACGTTGGCTTCGATCGTGATCCGTCTTTGATACCAATCGCGTTTGATCGTGTTCGGGCCTTGGACCTTCTCGATCGTCGCCAGACGCGAAAGCGGTATTCGTTCGCCACTGGGGGTCGCCACGAGTATTTGACTGATTGCTTCAGGATCGGCCCTTGCCTTTTCGGGCAATCGAATGATCAAAGGAAATCTCAATTGTCCTTCGTAGACTTCGCCGACATTGTGAGTTCCCAGAGCGCGGACGATATTCATAACGGTGCTCGCGGTAACACCGTATCGAGCAATTTCATCTTGCTTGACTCGGATTTGCAACACCGGTTGGCCAGAGACTTGTTCGACTTTGACCTCTGCCGCACCTCGTATCGAGTTCAAAGCACGTTCGACCTCCGATGCTTTGGCCACCATCAGATCCAGATCGTCACCATAGAGGATAGCGGCAACGTCTGAACGGACTCCCGAGATCATTTCGTTCATCCGCATTTCAATGGGTTGCGACATCGCAAGCCGAGGGCCAGGGAGATCTCGTAATTCTTCTTGAACGAGCGTCGTCAGTTCCTCTTGTGTCGAAGCTCGCTTCCATTGTTTTCGTGGATGCAGTGTGATAAACAGGTCCGTCAACTCCGTTCCCATCGGGTCCGTGGCTACCTCCGCCGTTCCGATCCGACTCCAAATCTGAGCAATCTCGTCCGGAAACTTCTCCAGCAGCACTTGCTCCATTTTAGTGTTGTATCGAATCGACTCCTCCATCGTCGTTCCAGCAAGTCGCACAACGTTGAGTGTGATGGCACCTTCAGAAAGGCGAGGAATGAACTCTGAGCCAAGGTTAGGAGCAACGAGAGCGAATACACTCACGAGCAGCAAAAGCGCCGATCCGATCACAATCGTTTTATGGTGCATCGTAAATCGGAGCACCGGTGCATAGAGCCGCTTCAGTACTCGAATCAGCAGCGGTTCTTTTTCTTCGATCTTTTTCGGCAGGAAAAGACTTGCCAACACCGGCATCAACGTCAGCGATAACACCATCGAACCAGCCAATGCCAAAATGACTGTCATAGCCATAGGGCGAAACAGCTTACCTTCGACTCCTTCCAAAGTTAGGATCGGAAGGTAGACGATCATGATGATCAACTCCCCAAACATGGTTGGTTTGCGGACCTCAATTGCTGCATCGCGAATGATTTGCAGTCGGCTTCGTCCATCTCGATTGTGTGCCAAGTGGCGAACACAGTTTTCGATCATCACGACCGAGCTATCGATAACCAACCCAAAGTCGATCGCACCCAAGCTGAGCAGACTGGCTGCGATCCCAAACTTCAGCATCCCCGAGAAGGCGAACAACATTGAAAGTGGTATCGCCATCGCCACAATGATTCCCGCGCGTAGATTGCCAAGAAAGACAAACAAAACAGCCACGACGAGTAGACCGCCCTCGAACAGATTCTTTTGAACGGTGTGAATAACATGATCGATCAATTCGGTCCGATCGTAGACAGTTTGCAGCTTTACTCCCGGAGGCAAACTCTCTCGAATGGCATTCACTTTGTCTTTAATGGCCCACGTGACATGGTGGCTATTCTCGCCCATCAACATGAAACCCAGACCCAGTACTGCCTCACCGCGACCGTTTGCAGTAACCGCACCGCGACGAATTTCGTGACCAATCTCCACATCTGCAACATCACGAATGCGGACGGGTACGCCATCCTCGGAAGTGATGACGATGTCTTCGATCTCTTTGAGGTTTACCGTTCTACCGATTCCGTGAACGAGCAGCATTTCGCTTCCGTCGTTGACGGTTCCACCGCCGACATTTTCGTTGTTGGACTCAATTGCGTCAGAAACCTGTTCAAAGGTCAGGCCGAATTTGAATAACCGTTCGGGATCGAGCCTAATTTGGTACTGCTTCTCGTAGCCACCCCAACTATTCACTTCCGCGACTCCGCGTACGGACCGCAACTGAGGCTTGACGATCCAGTCATGTATAGTTCGCAGTTCTGTAAACCGCTTTATGCGTTCTTCCTGCGAAACCTTTGAGAAGTCAACGCCATCGTAAACCAATACATAGTGGAATACCTCACCCAATCCGGTCGACACCGGCCCCATCTGAGGACGCTGAATACCATCCGGAAGGACGACCGTCGAAAGACGCTCGTTGATCAACTGTCTCGCAAAGTAGACATCAACGCCATCATCGAAAATGACTACGACTTGTGACAACCCGAATTTAGATATCGAACGGAGTTGACTCAATTTTGGGAGGCCACTGATTGCCTGTTCAACTGGGAACGTGATTTGGCGTTCAATTTCTTCGGACGCTAGCGACGGAGCAACGGTGTTGATTTGAATCATCACCGGCGTCGTATCGGGGAACGCATCGATGTCAAGTTGTTGGAGCGAGAATCCACCGATGACCGCGAACAATACTGTCACAAGGATGACGAGAGCACGATGTTTAAGTGAGGCATCAATAATCCAGTTCAGCATTACAGTCTCCTATTTAGCGACGCAATCGCAGCCCGCGCCGAGATTGTTCTTAAGAAGTTGAGCCCGCAACACGTCGCTGCCGGCAGTTGCGATTACTTCACCTGGTAATACACCAGCAATCACTTCGGTGTACTTACCGTTGGTTGCCCCCAAGCGAACCGATCGGACGTGGAAGACTTTGTAGCTATCGGGACTGTCGAAGTAGTGCTTGTCACGAACGAATACCACTTGGCAACATCCTTCCCAATGTGACGAACCGGCGGGTATGACGATTGCGTCGGATTCCGAACGCAAAATGACTTCCCCGGTTCCAAACGTTTCATTACGAAGCCTTCCGTCGAAATTGTTTAGCACCGCGCGGACTTGCAGCATACGTGTCGTTTTATCCGCCGAAGTACTGATCCAATCCAGCTTGCCCTTGATCATTTCGCGACTTCCGTCGGCACGAAACGTGACGGTTTGCCCGATCGCCAATTGATTCATGTTTTCTAGCGGGACATTCAGTGTCATCCACATTTGGCGAACATCGGCAATCTGAAAAAGGATGCGGGTCGAGTCGACTACTTCTCCCGGTGCAACCGTGCGTTCGAGGACGACACCGTCCAGCGGCGAAAAGATCGGCATCAGATTCGACGAGCTCAATTGACCGTTGAGTCGAGCACGAAATGAGTCCGGGATTCCGATCAATCGCAGTTGGTCAAGAACCTCTTGTTCGGATAGCGTCTGCAACGCTGTCACTTGCACGGGCAAGCCAAGATTTCTAAGAGATTGTTCCGCACTCAAGACATCAGCTTGGGCTTTCGAATAAGCAGCTTGGGCGTCAAAAATTCGAGATCCCACGATTGCTTCTCGGGCTTCGGTAAGTCGAGAGACGTTTTGACTTTGTAGTTTTCGCTCAGCAAGTGATCGCATCAATGCAGTCTTTAGTCCGCCGACTTCAGCAGCATCGATAATTGCAAGCACTTCGCCTTTCGCCACGGAATCGCCAACATTCTTTTCGACAGTCCAGACACTACCGGCCACGCGAGAAGCCAAACTAGCCTTTCGAGTTGGGTCATAAACGATCGCCCCACTGGTATGAATCGATTCAGCAATAGGCTGACGCTCGACCAACTCTACGTCCACACCCGCTTGCCGAACCGATTCTACCGAAGCGAATTGGATGCGCGTTTTGTAGATTTCGCAGGCACTATTGTTCTCTTTTCGTGGGACGACGGACATCGCACGTGCCGCCCGTTCAAGGTCAGACGGAAGTACACTGGGTACCTCTTTGAGTTGTGCAACTTCCGGGTGATGCAAAGGACAATTGTGAATTCCATGCTCAGGGCACCATCCAAAGTCAGGGCCCTTAGACATCAATGAAGGATCGCACTCGACGCAAATCGATTCTGGCACACCATGTTCCTCGCACCAATCCTTGGCTGTAGGTTTTACGGTTCCAGTTAGAGCTCCAAACTTGGGGATCTTCCAATCGTTATGGTGTCCGAAGTAAAAGACCGCCGCGAATCCAACCAGAACGAGCGTCGGCCCCAACGCGTTAAGGAATTTCGCCAGCGTTTGCTTTGTATAGTTCGGCTTCGTAGATGGAAACGTCTCGCTCGCTGGCAACAACGACTCACCGCCATTTTGGCTTTTAAGTGCATTGTCTGGTTCCTGCAAAACGGAACCGGAGGGATAGCGAATCATAGCTAACTCCATATGTTTAATAATTGACGCGATGTAGATTGCCCTGTCCGCAGTCTGTAGCACCCTCATTAAATGAAGACGGACAGAACGCTAGACGAGCTACATGAATTTGACTTTCCCAAACACCAACGTGCGTTTGAGCCGCGAAGAAAGAGATTCGCTAGATTTGAAGGACGCAATAGGCGCAGAGAATCGCGCGCCCAAAAATCAACGCCCCGTCCGCCACATGCTCGGCAGGCTGAACGCAGTCAGTGTGCTCCGTCGTAAACGCACATTGTGCGATCGTAGCAACATCTGATACAGCAAAGTGAATCGGAAGGTAAACCGAATCGGTCTCCGAAACAACAGCACCACCGCAAAAGCAATTGCAGCATTCGGACGAGGGATCACAGGGAGCGTTCGATTCATTCTCAGGACTCGCGTCAGAGCCACAACAATGACATTGGAGAGAACCCTCCAGATGGGACGAGGGGCCGTTAGCCTGTTCGTGGAGCTGGCAAACGTCGATGCAGAGCGCTGGACAGACCAGCACTTGAAGACACATCAAAATTGCGAGCAGATTTCGAACCAAAGCTAAACTCCTTGCATCGATAGTACTTGACCGTCGGTTACGAGTCAATGTTACTGTTGCGCTTCTCCTGTTTCGTTCCCACTCTGACTGAGTCAGGGTCAGAGTGATTTCCCAGCCCGCCAGAAACCTGCTGACCATTTACTCCTTACAACAACCCTTGGTGCAAGTCGCTGGTTTATCTGTGGGGTTGGTTGCGACTTTGTCGGTGCAGCAACCAGCCAAGCAGCCGGTTGCTCCCTCGGCGCAGCAATCGCATTGGCAATCATCACAAGAGCAAACGCCGGTTTCACAGCAGCAACCGCCATCGGGACAGCAGGTTTCGCAGGCACAAACCTTCGATTCGGCATTCAAGCTTGACTTGCATGCGTAGTTTGCCCCCATCGCCACGCCAAGACCAATCAAACACAACACAACCAACGATGCAGCAATCTTCATTTCATTTTCCCGTAAAAATGGCACTGGTATATGATATCATTCTTTGGAAGCTTTAGTGCTTCTCAAGTGTTGGATGCCGAGAAGGCTGCAATACTTCACGGAAATTTCGATCCGTTGCCATCTACTTCGCATCCTTCTTCTGATCATCGGAAAAGCTCACATCGTGCTTGCGGGTAATTACCCACAAACCAGTTTAAAATTCCTTGGTTTGACTTAACGTCTCCCGCAAGCAAGCCAACTCGTTGAAGCCTCCAGGAATTCCCAAAAAGCAAATCAGCGGATTGAATAGTCAACCCGCTGAATGCTAGACATTGCATAGTCTGTCGCAAGAGCAGAAGCCCACCCCAAACAGACTTGGCAAAAAATGCTACTTACTGTTTTTGTTTTCAGTACCGCCGTGATCGTGATGCTCATGGTCCGATGCTTGGTGTTCATGAGCCGCGTCTTCGTGACCAAGTTCCTTCAGAAGCTTATCGTGCTCTACTTTCATTTGATCGAGCGATGTATGGATTTTGCTGCACATCTCTGCGCACATTTTTCCATCTGGCGATGTTTTGCAGCACTCTTCATGGAGAGATTTTTGCACGGTGGTTGCCTGCCCAAGTTGCGTCTCAATCTTCTTGACTTGCTCGACAACTTTTGGATTGGATGCGTATTCTTGGCGTACGATTGCCATGTCACGCTGGATCGCTTGGAGTTGTTGCCCAAGCATCTGCGATTCCGCTTGAGTCACCGTTGGCTGGATGACCTGGGCTTGAGTTGCATAACGTTGAATCCCGCGAGAATAATCTCTCGCATGTTGGATGTTTCGCGAAGTGCGCTGGTTCGCGAAGAAAGGTGCTCCATTGTTTCTGGATACCTTGTCATTGACTCCAGACTGAGCGTGTACTGCTTGCGGAATAGCTAAAGCCAAGCCCGCAACAAACGCTAACGAAAGCACAAATTTTCCGATACTCGCAATACTCATCATCGTTCCTTTCGAGAACATGCCTTCGGTGCCATCTGTGATGAGATACCGAATGAAATGGACATTGAGCCGCCACTCGGCCCATGAATATCTGTTAGATGCCCAAAGAGATTGTTTCCTTCAACAAAACGGATGATTTAGAATCAGTTTTGCAAGTCGAAGCTGCGATCCAAGACCAAACAGCCAGCGGTGGGTGTTAGCAATCGCCAACGTATTTGCCGAGTTTGCTTGGCAGAAAAGATGCACTTACCTCGTACCGTGCTCGTTTCCAACCAGAAAAAGCTGAGAAGCTAGTTCTTCCGTAAAGCTCAAACCCCATTCGTTGTACTGCTTTAATCGAAGAACTGTTCCTTATATCGGTCGTAAGAATAATTCGGCGGATGCCGTCACCAAGGATCGTTGAAGCGATTCCAGAAGCTAATACTTGGTACAGTCGTTGGCCTCTGCTGGACGAAGTCACATAGACTGAGAACAGGTAAGCGGTCTCCTGATCAAGGTAGATGGGAAGCCCAGTCCATTCGTGTCCATTACAATTGTGCAGCGCAGGAATATCACCACTGCCAAGCCAAGCGTACGCTACCGTGCGTCCGTCTTTTCGTACTGTATAGCAGCGAAATCGCGTACCATCGAGCGATTGAAAGTCGGCTAATCGGAACTCAGGGTTACATTCCCTAAGTGAGCCGCATTGATCCTGCCGAAGCATACAAAACTCCTGGCCGCTTGGAAGTACGTACGGTAGATTTGCTATTGTTGTCGTGTCGCAACCAAATAGCAGACTTCGATCCGCAATGCCAATACGTCTCGATAGCGAGTAGGCGAAGGTATCGAGCTTTGACACAAGACCATTCAAGCTTGGCATTTCCAGCTTGCCTCCAGAAAGTTCATCGACAACAACTGGAACCGCAAGATTCGCTCGACGACTGAGCAGGCATCTCGCTTTTCCCAGGAGACACGGATGTGCTCGCATCAGCAATCGAAGGCGGCTTTGAGAAAGACAACTCGCCTGCGGTTGATGCGGTCGATGAAAAGGAGGCAATTGGTACTGGCGATGCCGCAATCGACTTGTAGCCTGGCCAATTTGATCGGCATCCAGCGTTGTGCGTTATCGCTACTACGAAAAATAAGAGCATCCCTCTCTTGAAACTTTGCATATTCACCTTCCTAGTGTTTGATCAGCATTAGCAAGTGGGTACACTCCGTTGCACCCATGTAGTAGAGAAATATGTCCTGCAGAAATCGCTTCAGTGATGATGTCCCACAACTGAATTAGACAGAGCAACTGGGACACCTGTACTTAAGGGGTTTGCTTTGAAACAGTTGCCCTGGGAAAGTCGAATCACAAGACACTTTCGAGAAAACTAACTCAGCTTCTTGGGGCCTTTGGTTGGTGATTTGGGAGGGCACTTCGGACAAGTGCCCTGCTCAACACTAGAATCGTTCGAATGGGATGCGCCAGACTTGTTATCACAGCAACCTGCATTGCAGCCCTTGGAATCAGCCGCGCAGCAATCGCACTTACAGTCTTCGCAAGTACAGACACCCGTTTCACAGCAGCATCCGCCATCTGGGCAGCAGGATTCACAGGCACAAACCTTCGATTCGACAGACAAACTTGACTTGCTTACATAGTTTGCCCCCATAGCCACGCCAAGTCCAATCAGACACAACAACACGAACGATGCGGCAATCTTCATTTCAATTTTTCCTTGTAAACAGACTCGATTCTTTCGAAGCACCTAGGCTTCACATTAGTCTGATGCAACTGCAAAGCTGTTTCTTCACGCAATAGATCGATTTTCTTTCTGTGCCCAACCACCAGCTACGTTTGAGTTTCAACCAGCTTGCTCTCTTTGCTTCTGTCTTTGGCAGAGAATTTGACCAAAATGGCTTAGATGCCCGAAACTGCCGAATCTTCATAAGACTTCCGAAGTTCGAAGCGATTGAGAATGCGCTGATTTTCGAGCTTTCTTGAAATTGGAAGTCCTGAGTTTCTTGAAAACGGGTAGATTAGCGGTAATCCCTACGATCGATGGAGACTTCCACGCGCCGTAGCTAAAATTATGCAACGCTCGTGAAGGAAACGGCGTCCGGCAGCATCCAATCTGTGTCGCCCCCGAGAAAACCTGTATCTGACGTGCGTTATGTTCCGAACGATTCTTCATTCTGTTTTGCTGATGGCGGTTGCCTACAGCCAAATTCTGGGTGGGGTTTCGTGTTGCTGCTTAGGTCGATCGTTCCTCGAGAGCATTAGCGGAAAGCAGTCTGCGACTGCTGAAGCAGATGTTGCGTCATCGAAATCACTTGCCAGTCAGCCGGCCCGATGCCCCAAATGTACTGCTCGTCCGACAGTAAAAACGAGTGATTCTGTCCGGTCGGCGGCGAAATCGTTGTTTCCGTCGTGTTTAATCTGTCAGGGTGCTCAATGTATTTGCAGCAAGCAAGTTCTGAGTGCAAGCGAGCCACCAAAGTCGGTTTCTGTACCCGCGAAGTCCATCGCTTGGGCATGCGTTGCATTTGCATCGATTAAACCTACAGCGACCGCCGTATCGAGCTTTGGAAAGTTCGAAGTACCCATTCGCTTTGGCGGACACTCTTGGCAGTCGATTGCCTGTGTTTGGAGGAATTGAGAGTCCAAATAAATTCTCTTTGCGAGTTTGTTTGGAAGCGTTGCTCATCCGCTATTGGATGGCAACATATCTCTCTCAGTTAATTCAAAAACCATAGGTGAATCATGTTTACGAAAATTGCATTGCTTGGTCTCGTCACGTTGGCTTCGATCGGTCTTTCTTTCAGCGATAACGCAATCGCAGCGAACGCGTCTTCGATGTCGGCAAAGGGGCAACCCATCTGCTGCATGAAGAATGCGTACTGCTGTCTCGACAATCGTTCCTGCTGTCGCCGTTAAACCTACGGCATAGCTAAGGTCAGCCTGCCTGAAGTCTCAAAAGAACTTCGGGCAGGTTTCACTTTTTTTGCAGCATGGAGTGAAGAATGCATCGAGCAGAGTCATCCAACTTTTCAGATTCGACATCTGGCAGACCGCCCGATGACGAGTTGGCAGTTTGGATCAAAAATGCAACGAGCGGAAGTCGCGAGTACCAGAAGCGAATTTATGAGCTTCTGGCTTCGAGGATTTATCGAGTGATTCGAAAGATTGTAGGGACCAGCGACGCGGACGATGTGATGCAAGATTTTGTCATCCAGTTGTTTTCGAAGCTTGATCAGTTCCGATTTGAATCCTCGCTAGAGACTTGGGCTCATCGAATGGCGGTCAATCAAAGTTTGCAGTACTTACGAAAGACCAATCGAGAGGCACAGAGAGCATATAAAGTCGCATTGGGAACCGAAATGTCTGAAAATCCAAACCGCCAAACCCAAGTCGATGAGGCAGAGATTTTGAACCTTGCGATGGAGAAAATCTCGGGCGAACAGAGGGCAATTCTGCACATGAAGGAAGTCGAAGGGTTAGGATACGAGGCAATTGCAAGTGTGCTTGGTATTCCTGAAGGAACGGTAGGTTCAAGACTGAACAAAGCAAGAAAAGAACTTAGGACTTCGCTAATCCAACTGGGTTGGGAGGCATAATGAAAAATTGCGATTGGATTGAAGAACGATTGTCGGCGTACATCGATAACGAACTCGATGCACAAGAGCGAACGAATTTCGAGTCGCACTGTGATCATTGCAACGCCTGCCGCGCGTCGATTGTCGAGTTTCAAGCGATAGGTACGCTCATGCGGCAGTCCGAGGCGAGTGTTGACACCAATTCCCTTTGGGAGCAGGTTGCTCCACGACTGGATAGTGATCGAATCGTCTCGATTCCTTCTAAGCCGTTGCCGAAAAGCTGGATCTATGCGGTTCTAGTGACGGCCGCCTCTGTATCACTGATCTGGTTTTTTGCGAGGAATCCGACGTCGGATCATGATGCAGGAGAAGCTTCTCATGAACATGCTGCATTGGCTGTTGACTTTCAAGAGGTCATCCGTGCAGCTAAGTCGGAGCCTAAGGTAGCAATCGCAAAGTTGGTATCAAAGTATCAAGGAAAGGAACTCGATGCCAATGCAACCGAGAGCTACCTTGGCTATGAGCCGGCTGTTTTTAAGGGCATTCCCGAAGGTTTCACTCGAGTATCAACGCATGTGCTCAATATGCCTTGTTGCAAATGTTCGGCGTCGATATGCGAACGTAATGATGGTACATCGCTGATCCTGTTTGAGCACAAAGATGAACAACCTGTTTGGTTTGGCAGTCTGCCAGCCATTGAGACCCAGTGTAGCGGCAAGACATGCAAGATTATTGAAGCCGCAGGACAGCTCGCCGTGAGCTGGAAGAACGAAGATCGTCAGTTGACAATGATTGGCGCAAACGATATTGCCGAAGTCAACCAGTGGGTGGCTTCAACGAAGTTGTAGTTAGTGTTCGTTTTCAAGTATGAAGAGGTTAAGATGATTCGTGCATTTGGTAAGTTTTTTGTGATCGCTGTTTCGGTTTGTCTGGTTGGATTTTCCTTTGCGGATGAACCACAAAAGGAAAGTCCAGAGCAACGCCGCGAGCGACTAAGAATCTCAGTACAAGCAATCTGTCCAGTCTCCGGCGAATCGCTGACTAGCCATGCAAAGCCAGTCAAGATGACTGATCCAGAGACCAAGGAAATTCTCTATGTCTGTTGCGCAGATTGTTTGAAGTCAAAGCCCGACGCAAAGTATCTCGACAAGATTCGGAGTAACTTTGCGAAGGCTCAAGGGCATTGTCTCGTGATGACCGACAATGAAGTCTCCGAGAAGTCCAAGCATGGGATTGTGGAAGGTCATTTCGTTTATGTTTGCTGTCCTCCCTGTGTAAAGAAAATGACGGCTGCGCCAGAGAAATTTCTTGCCAAGCTTGACGATCTTTACGAAGCCTCGCTCAAGAAATAGTTCCATTCCACAAATAACCAGGGTCCAAAAATGACAAAAAGCAAATGTCTTCTTTTAAGTTTGGTTGCGAGTTCGGCTCTAGGCGTGCTGTTCCTCGCTGGATGCAAACCAACGAATCAACAGGACGTTTCGGCCGCTAAGAATTCTCAGAAAGATATGGCTCGAACAAGCCTAACTGCGAACAACAAGACATCCGAAGCGTCGCTGGCTTCGTCCGTGCCGGGAGATTCCGACGCCGAACACGGGCACAAAGCCGGTGCACATGGTGGAATCATGGTTTCGTTAGGGCGAGACAGTTACCATGTTGAAGCAGTTGTCGACTCTGAAGGGGCGATTCGACTATACACTCTTGGAAAGGACGAGAGTCGCGTCATCGATGTCGAGAGTCAAACGCTGAAGGGATTCGTGAAAGCGGACGGTGATGCGGATTCTAAAGCCATTGCCTTCGAGCCGACTCCGCAGGATGGCGATGGCAATGGAAAAACGTCGCTTTTCGTTGGCAAGTTGCCAAAGGAATTAGTCGGCCGAAAACTGGACGTGACCATTCCGAATATTCGAATTGATGGCGAACGATTCCGGCTTGGATTTGTCTCGGGTGAAGAGAGCCATGGAAATTCTCCCGATATGCCCGATAAGCTGGCGGATGATGCGGAGAGGGAACTCTATCTTACTCCCGGCGGACGATACACAGCGGCTGATATTACGGCTAACGGAAACGTAACAGCGTCCCAGAAGTTCAAGGGGATCAAGTCCGCACACGATATGAATCCAAAGCCTGGTGATCGAATCTGTCCCATCACAGAGACCAAGGCGAACCCGAACTTTACTTGGGTTATTGACGGCAAACCTTACCAGTTTTGCTGTCCACCCTGCGTTGACGAGTATCTCAAAACAGCCAAAGCTTCATCCGATGCGTTGCCTGAACCCGATTCGTTTGTGAAGTAGTTTGCGAGGTAAGTCGTGAGCATATTGAAGAGCGGTCTTTTGAGCATATTTTGGCTAACTACAAGTTCAATATGCTATGCCCACGAGGGTCATCAACCACTTCCGACAAAAGGAGTTCAAGTCGATACTCAGAACGGTTATGTGACGCTTTCTGGGCAAGCGCGAAGTGCGATTGGGCTTCTGTCAGAAGAGGTTGTTGTTGGCACAGTTGCTTCGAAAATGAACGTATATGCGGAATCAGTGACTCCTTGGCAGGCCAAAGCGTTTGGGTCAGCTCAGATAGCTGGACGCATCTCCAAACTTCTTGTTCGACCAGGAGATTTGGTTGAAAAGAATCAGGTAGTCGCCGAGATGAGTAGCAGAGAACTTGAGTTGGTACGACTTGATTTTCTCCAGGCAAAGAATGATTTAGCTTTAAACCTTCGCCTGTTGGAGATGACAAGACCTTCTGCGCAAGCGGGCGCAGTACCAATGCAGCGTCTTTTGGATATCGAGAATGCGGTAGAGCAAAGCCGAAATCGCTTGGAGGTATCGGAACTGCGAGCGCGCACGCTCGGAGTTTCACTTCAAAGTTCTCAACTCGATCCCTCGAGCGAACTGCTTTTCCCTCTTCGATCACCGATTGGCGGACGCATTCTCCACTCCGACTTAGCTGAAGGTAAGTACGTTGAAGCGTTCGAGCATCTTTTTGAAATCGTGAATACCGACGAAGTTTGGGTACGCCTCCAATTACTTGAGAAGGACATATTCAACGTTAAAGTGGGCAATCGAGTAAGCGTCCATTTTCCGAGTTCATCCCTATCTGTAGAGGGAGTCATCGATCGAATGGACGCGGTTCTCGACTCAAAAACGCAAGTGATATCAGCATGGGTGACATTGAATCATCCTTCGGTCATTCCAGGGCTTGTAGGCTCGGCAACGATATACACATCGGAACAAGCGGACACGATTGCAGTTCCGCAACGGGCTATACACAGCGACGGTCTACAAAGCTATCTTTTTGTCGAGGAAGCATCGACTCGGTCGACCGCTGAGTATCGTAAGAGGACCGTGCGGCTTGGTAGTCGCAAATTGACGGATGGTCATAGCTCCGAATCAATGGTTGAAGTAATTCAAGGGGAGATATTTCCCGGCGATCGAGTCGTTGTTAGAGGCGGCCACGAGCTTTCGAGTTTATTCTTCCTCGGTGTGCTAAGACTCTCAGCCCAAGAACAGCAACGCTTGGGAATCCGAACGGAGGCTGCTGGTTATCGCGATGTATCAAAAACACTTCAACTTCCTGCGGTAGTTACCTTGCCTCCCGAAAATCGAAGTGTCCTTACGACGCAGTTGAACGGAACTGTTCAGTCCCATTCGCTAAGTCCTGGCCGGTCTGTGAAAAAAGGCGATAAACTAATGGAGATCACCTCACCTGAATTCTACAAGCTACAGCTTGACTTGATTAGTACCTCGTTGGACTCAGACTTGTCCCGTCGTCGCGCCGATCGGCTGGAAAGCGTCAAGGGAGACGCGGTCTCGATGCGCTTGGTTTTGGAGACACGCGCACAAGCGGAGCAACTTGAGATACGTGCCCAAAGCCTGCGACGACAACTCGCCACGTTGAGTTTATCAGATAGCGAAATCGACTCCATCGCCAATCAACGACGGATACTAGACTACCTGCCAATTCGTGCCAATATCAGTGGGAGAATTGCCTCATCTGTGGTCACGCTCGGTGAAACCGTAACGGCCAATCAACCTCTTGTAGAAATCCAAGATTTGCAATCGTTTTGGATCGAGGCCCAGGTACCTTCGAGAGAGGTTGCTTCTATGTCTGTCGATGCAGTTGGAGTAGCATCCCTGCTCGCCGACTCAGAAGTAAGGCTTCCAGTCGTTCTTTCGCGAATTGGGCCAACGCTAAGCGAGTCCACAAGAACGCAGCGAATATGGTTCACTCCAAAAACTCCCCGCGTAGACGATTCCAATATCCCACAATTTAGCTCCGGCGCGTTAATGACAGTCGGCCTGCCAGTGGGAACCAAGAGTTCGCGTTTAGCAATTCCTGCATCTGCAATTCTCCGTGATGGACTGCACCTTTTTAGCTTTGTTCGAAAGAACGACGGCAATATGGAGCGACGACGCGTAACTATTGGTCAGACCGATGGACAGTATACCGAGATTGTTTCTGGTATCGAAGCTGGTGAGTCGGTTGTAACCGTTGGTAGTCGAGAGCTGCAGACGGCCTTCGCATCTTTGAGGTAGTTCACTTGCTCGATACCATTATACGTTTTTCACTTCAAAACCGCGCCATCGTCGCGATTGCGTCTTTGCTGGTGATGTTAATTGGAGCATCACTACTTCAGACAATGCCAGTCGATGTTTTCCCCGATCTAAATCGCCCGACGGTCACGATTATGACCGAGGCACCGGGATTCGCGCCAGAAGAAGTGGAGGTGCTAGTAACTCGCCCCATCGAGTTGCTGCTAAATGGTGCGACGGGTGTAAAACGCGTTCGCTCTTCTTCAGCGATTGGTTTATCAATCATCTGGGTCGAATTCGAGTGGGGCACGGACATATTTATAGACCGTCAGATCGTCAACGAAAAGCTTCAACTAGCCCAGTCGAAACTACCACCTAACACGAATCCTACTCTTGCACCCATTTCGTCAATCATGGGCGAAATCATGCTGTTAGCATTGCGTAGCGATTTCAAACCAAACACACCGGATGAAGCCAATGCGAAAGCGATGGAACTTCGGACGATTGGCGAGTTCACGGTCCGAAATCGTCTACTAGCGGTTGAGGGCGTGTCTCAAGTCTCCGTAATGGGAGGAATTCTGAAGCAGTTCCAAGTGCTAACTTCCCCCTCGCGTCTAGCTGCTCGCAACGTGACATTGGCACAACTAACAGATGCAACGACGAAAGCCAACGTTCTCGCTGGCGGTGGTGTGATGAGCCGCGGTGAGAAAGAATCGTTGCTTCGAATTCAAGGGCAGTCTCTAACGCTGGACGAAGTAGCAGCGACTCCCATTCTCTGGCGCGACCAAGTGCCAATTCGCATCGGCGATGTGGCTGACGTGAGGCTCGGTGGGCCAGTTAAACGCGGCGATGCTTCCGCTGTAGTGAAGATCGAACCGGACGTGAACTTTGCGGTGAGTCATGACGCTACCCATGCGCACATGAACGATGGTTCGCACCTTTCTCCCAAGTCGTCAAGTCAACAGTCGCATTCCCATGCAAAGCCCTACCAAGAGTTGCGAGGCGGTACGGCGGTCATGCTGACGATACAGAAACAGCCAGAGGCTGACACGATCAAACTTGATCACAGGATCAATGAGGTGCTCGTCTCGCTTCAAAAAGAATTACCAGACGATATCAAAATTGAATCCGAGATTTTTCGCCAAAGTCACTTCATTGAAGCAGCGGTTGACAACGTCAGCGAAGCGGTACGCGACGGTGCGATTTGGGTCGTAGTGATTCTGTTCCTTTTGATGGGCAACTTTCGCACTAGCATCAGCTCACTAACGTCTATGCCGCTATCGATCCTATTGACAGTAATCGTTTTCTATATGTTTGGAATCACGATCAACACGATGACTTTGGGGGGGATTGCCGTTGCGATTGGCGACCTAGTGGATGACTCAATCGTTGATGTTGAGAACATTTACCGACGATTGCGTGAGAATAAGCAGTTACCTTCAGATTCTCAGAAACCGGCTCTAGAAGTTATCTTCTTGGCTTCCAGTGAAGTCCGTAACTCCATTGTTTATGCGACGCTAATTGTGGTTCTGGTAGTATTGCCGTTGTTTATGATGGCAGGCATCGAAGGACGATTGTTCGCTCCTCTTGGGGTCGCTTACATCGTGGCATTACTCTGCTCCTTGGTGGTTTCATTAACTTTCACACCCGTACTTGCAAGCGTTCTACTACCTCGCGCACCGTTTCTCGCTGAAAAACGCGAACCATTCATCATGCGTTGGTTGAAACACTGGGACGAGCGCGTACTTCGCTGGACGCTTAACCGCCCTCGAACCGTACTTGCTGGTGTTAGTGTTTTCGTCTTATTGAGTTGTCTAACACTGCCATGGATGGGAGGCGAATTTCTGCCTCCGTTCAATGAAGGAACAGCAACTATCAATTTACGTCTTGAACCGGGTACTTCGCTGGATGAGAGCCAGCGAATCGCTAGTGGGGTAGAATCGATTTTGCTTGAAGTACCCGAAGTACTGTCAGTTGCACGCAGGACGGGGCGCGCAGAATTGGATGAGCATGCAGAAGGTGTGAACAATACAGAGTTCGAGGTGCGATTCGCTCAGCACAAGACAGAGAAAGCAGGTTGGCTGAACACTATCCTGCGAGCCATTCCGATCGCGCATCTTTGGAGTTTTGAGTACCATGGGCGACCACAGGAAGTTGTGATCGCCGATCTGCGAGAACGAATATCGAGTATTCCTGGTGCGGCAGTAAATATCGGCCAACCGATCTCGCACCGACTGGATCACATGATGTCTGGAATTCGTGCTCAGATCGCTGTGAAGGTGTTTGGCCCGGACTTACGAGAATTGCGAACTGCGGCATACGACGTCCAGGCACGCATGCAAGAGATCGAAGGGGTAGTTGACCTTCAAATCGAACCTCAGATCGAGATCTCCCAATTGCAAATGCGGGTGAAGCGTGAAGAAGCTTCGCGTTACGGTCTCGCACCCGGCGATGTCGCCGAAATTTTAGAAACGGCATTCAAAGGCACCATCGTTTCGCAGATCATTGAAGAGGATAAATACTTTGGTTTGGTTGTTTGGTACGACGAGGAGTCTCGTCGCGATCCGAACGTGATTGAAGAGACAATTCTCGAAACGCCCTCAGGAGCGAAAGTCGCGCTGTCACAAGTTGCAGAAATCCTGGATACGACTGGTCCTAATGTGCTCAATCGTGAACATGTTCAACGACGAGTCGCCGTTTTCTGCAATGTCCAGGGGCGAGACTTGGCGAGTGTTGTACGCGATATCAAACTAGCACTCCAGCCGGTTGAGCAATCTCTTCATGCGCTGCCAGGTGAGTATTATCTCGACTACAGCGGACAATTCGAAGCTCAGCAGCAAGCCACCTATAGACTATGGGGATTTGCACTACTGAGTATCGTCGGCGTCTATCTGCTGCTGATGAAAGCCCTCGGCTCGCAGCGTTCTGCACTTCAGGTAATTGTGAACGTTCCATTGGCAGCGCTGGGCGCGATTGTGGCGCTCCTGATTGTGAATAAACCGGAAGCTTCGGAGTTCGCGGGCCAAGCATGGTATCTCTGGCCTGGTATCTGGATACAGGCAACTCATTTATCTTTGGCGCATTGGGTTGGATTCATCACGCTCATAGGCATTGTTAGTCGTAACGGCATCATGATGATCTCGCATTATCAACACTTGATGGAGGTTGACGGCATGCCATTTGGGAAAGAAATGATTATCCGTGGAAGCCTAGAGCGCCTTGCACCAGTGATGATGACAGCGATGACCAGCTTTGTAGGACTGCTTCCTTTATTGTTCGGGTACGGCGAACCTGGCAAGGAGATTCTTTATCCGCTTTCCGTCGTATTGTTTGGTGGCATGATTGCATCAACCGTTCTAGACCAAATCGTTACTCCTGCACTTTTTCACCTTTTTGGCTCTGGGCTATCCAGGTCAGACCAAGTGAGTTCACCGAATGCTTAAGACTACTTTGGCAGCTCTTCTAATATTTGTTCCCGCTTTGGTCTCTGGTTCCGAACCTTTCACGATCTTCTCGGGAAGCAGCGAGAGATCACCGAAACAACCGCAAGCGAGTATGGACTCGAGGGGTGTCGCACATGTTACATTCGGCGTTGGAGATGACGTTTATTACTGCAGAGTTGGATCGGACGAGAAGCCCTCACCGCTCGTCGCCTTTAGGGTACCTAACATGTCTCTCGGAATGCGAAGAGGTCCTCGGATTGCTCATGCCGGCGATTCTATTGTCATCACTGCAATTGGAGGTCCGAAGGGTAAAGGCACTGATGGGGACGTTTTGGCGTACCGCACACTGGACGGTGGAAAGAGCTGGCTTGGCCCAGTAAAGGTCAACGACATTGAGGCCTCGGCGCGGGAGGGCCTGCACGCAATGACATCGAGTAACGATGGAACATTGTGGTGCGTTTGGCTTGACCTCCGTGCGAAGCGGACTCAGCTCTTTGCCTCGAAATCGATCGATCAAGGGGCAAGTTGGAGTAAGAATCAGTTGGTTTACCAATCGCCCGATGGAAGTATCTGTGAGTGTTGCCATCCATCGGTTGTGGCCGAAGGTAATTTCGTTCACATCTTGTTTCGAAACTCTTTAAAGGGGAATCGTGACATGTATCTTGTTTCTTCCAACAATCAAGGAGAGACATTTGGCATCGGAGAACGACTTGGACTCCAACATTGGAGCTTAAATGCTTGCCCAATGGACGGAGGCATGTTGGCGATCGCACCGAAGGGCGAAGTTGTTTCCGCTTGGCGTCGTGGCGGTACTATCTTCACGTCCGTTGGAGAGGCCTCGCTGGAAACCATGTTGGAGCACGGTGAGCAACCGTGGATCGCAAGCGGCCCGAGCGGGACTTACGTCGTTTGGCTCACCAAACGCGACGGCCAATTGCGACTGGTGAAGCTTGGAAATGGCAACTCGAGAATAATTTCTGAAAACGCTCGAGATCCAATCGTCGCGGTTGGTGACGGAAATGAATCGCAAGTTTTCGTGTTTTGGGAGCAGCGGTCCGGCGACCAAGTATCTATCCAGTGCCAGTTAGTCAAGTAGCGTCGAATCGATCGATACCAGGTTGGCTCGCCCGGTGGCGAGCGTGGAGAATCCGAAACATGCACGCTAATCTAGCTGCTTTCCAACAAGCGTTGCTTCCCAACTATGGAAAGAATAGCAATTCAGAGCGTCGCTTTGATCGAATGGCTTGGCAATAGGCTGGTGAAGACAAACGGGGAAATGGCTAACAGATCGCGTCTTCCTCTTGATGCGAAAGAGCATCGTCGCTAAAATCATCAACAGAGGGTGTTAACCCATTGTTCGAACCTCTTCGTAGAGAAACAGACCGAGCGGGTCTCGAAATCCGCAAGTCCTTTCAAGTAAAGGGTTTGCGAATGTCGAGCGCAGAGAGTATTGTTACGAAGAGGGTTGCGCTCGCGGAGCTTTCGTCAAAGTTCGAACTTTGACGACCAAACAACTTAACGCTCGGCATCGAGAGATCGACCGCCGGGCGTTTTTCGTTTCTAGGCCGTAAATCACAGAGATTTGTGGTTTTTTTGCGCTCGGGTCGCCCAACTCGCTGCGTTCTCTGTTCGAAGAGAGATTTCTGGAGTGCGAGTGCAACCCTCAAGGTTGCGCCTGAGAGTGCGGAAAAACGGTCTCGAACTCTCTGACTCTCTGTTTTTGACCGGCTCCAGAATTAACACAGAGTTTTCACTCGGAGCCCAGGTGAAAACGGGTTCGAACTTTCGTCTACGGGTTCGAGATGGTCACAGCGTGACGATCGATGTGTGGGATTATCGAACCGATCGCTGGACGACCGAGACGATGCCGGGTGAGGAGTTCGTGCGCCGGTTCTTGCTCCATGTCATTCCACCCTATGTGCATCGCGTGCGCTACGCAGGCTGCTTCCAATCAGGCAAGCGCAAGAGTCGATTAGAAGGGATGCGGGCTGCGATCCTGGAACAGAACCGACAACAGGGGATCGCAAGTCCGCGTGCGGAG
>JAJTEK010000026.1 GCA_021299695.1 Pirellula sp.
TGGATACCACGGTGGCCGTCACTCGTGGAATGCTGAATTTTCTTGGGTCCCTCTAAGGCCTTTCGACCGATCGCCCCCAATGGGAACAGTACAGACACTCGACAGACTTTCTTTACTTCGGCGCTGTGTATCTCATCGGTCTAAGGCGTTTCACTAATTCAGGGGGGGCGCATTGGCATTTTCGACGATACCACGTTACGCGCTCCCTTGTCGATGCGGCCCCGTATGGGGTTCCGCATGTTTTGCATTTGGGCGCGTCCTCTTTTTTGGCTCGCTTCAATCGGCCCTCTTTGCTCGAATTCCATGGCATCAAGTGCATCAACTCAAACATAGGAAAAACTCCCTAGGACCACAAACAGGACCACAACCAAAAAAAACCCGTCGTTTTGTTGCTCGTGCGAGTCTTGCTTAGACTCGCTATCGTTGAGATTCGGCGGTTATTTGTTTCGCCATGTGGACCAACTCTACAAGCGTTTCGGCGTCTGCATCGGCGATAATGTCCAGCAACTCCGCTAACGTCTCGGCTTGTCCCTGCGTCGGATTTATCACACGTTTTTTCAGTACCTCGTTTTCCCTTGTGTTTTCCTTGGTATCCGAATTTTGTTCGAATCCCTTGTCCTCCGCTTAGAAATCATGCTTACCCTGGAAAACCGCGCTTCTCGCGAGTTTTCCAGGACTCTTTTAGTTCGGGCGCGACTCGGTGCTTGACGATTCCGGTCGGGGGCTGGCTTAGAGTTCATTTGTCCTGTAGGGGACGGGAACTTTTACTAGTTTAAAGGGATAGGACTGAGGCTTTCCCGTTTTCTCGGTCGCTCGGACAATGACCGACTGAATGTCTCGACCGTAAGGTAGTGCGCCAAATGTAAACGTTTGTGTACTATCAGAGTAAGTTTCTTGTCCGAACGATCCGCGTCCATTGCCAATGCCACCTCCACTGCCACCAGCACTGCTACTGCCACCTGCACTTCCCGAAGCACCGGGAGCATGCAACACCCCTTCGCTGTCTTGAATCAACACCTCAAAGGCACTTTGTTGATCCAGAATGGACTTCATCATCGCCTGCGGGTTTCCAAACTGATTTCCTCGCTTCTTAACAAGCTGAGGAAGTGCCAGTGTGACGTGGATGCCGCGATCATTGCTTTGAAGATCTTTGAGAGCAAACGAGTGTTCTCCGCTCTTCTTTGTCGACGGTCTGCCATTCGGGAACTCCACTACAATACGACGACCGGGAGTCACTTTGAGATCTCCGGAGATAGTCAGATACTCCGTCGCATTTTCCTCCTGAAAGTAGGCTACCAATTCACCTTCAAGTCCTTTCTCGAAAGCAGGATCGAAGAAATTCAATGCGCCAGGTCCCATCCATGGTACCGGATTTTCCTTATCATCAACGGCTTTCATGTTCTCCAGTTCGAAGATCCCTTTGTCGTTTGAATCGACCTTCAATGCGATTGCGATGTTGGGGCGGACCAAGCCGCCATTGCCACCGGATGTAACGCTTCCGGATGAGGAGCTTGAGCCACTTGAAAATCCTCCTGATACACCACCTAAGATCCCTGAAGCGTTTCCGTTGCCACCGAAAAACTGCTCGTTCCTTTGAAAGTTACTTGACGAGTTCTGGGTTGAATCATTCTGAAGATGCTCAAGCAGCAAGTTAACTGCACGATTCGATGGGGGTTTCATCCCTAGATTCATTTGATCGATCGAATCGGTTTTTGTCACTTTGATGACGAACTTGCCTGCCTTAGCAGTGATCGGTGCTTCTGGTTCGTCCTTTGGAGCACTCGCAATCGATTGCTCAGATGCACTCGGTGTTTTTTGAGCGGTGTTCACCTCTTGCTTCTTTGATGAATTGCCCGATTTCCCTTCCGGCTTCCCTTCCTGGCCTAGTTGTCCCACTTGGAGCAAGAGCAGCCAAGTACTAATCGAAGCGAGTGCTATCCACGGTGTTGCCATCATCAATCTCCTGAAAAGAGTCTTGGAACGAGACTTTCGGTCGGTCTGAAAAAACGACTTGGGAAAAGGTACCAGTTGAGGTTGTTCGACGTGCGCCAAACATTGCTTTAGTAACGCTCCAACCTCTGAAGCAGATTGGAATCGAGAGTTCTTGTCTTTGCTAAGCAGTCGGCGAACGATCTCCGCAAACCACTCTGGTAGTTCCGACACCAAAGAAAGCACGGAGGGCGGATCAACGTCTATGACTTTGCGTATCGCTCCGTAGGGCGTGGATGATCGAAATGGCGAGCGCCCAGTGCTGGCTTCGTAGAGCACACATCCAAGACTAAACAGGTCCGTTCGATAATCGAGTGGCTCGTCGCGAGCCTGTTCGGGAGACATATACTCGGGTGTACCTAGCACGGTGTTTGTGCCGGTGAATCTTAGATCGTCGATAGCTTTGGCAATACCGAAATCCGTAATCATGACTCGATCCACATCGCTCTCAAGCAGGATGTTTGCTGGCTTGATATCGCGGTGAATAAGTCCCTGCGCATGGGCCGCTTCAAGACCTGCAGAAATCTGCAAGCCAATCCTAAGAACTTCTCTCAAACTCAGATGACCGCGATGATGCAATCGAGATTGTAGGGATTGCCCTCGTACAAATGTCATCACCAAGTAGGGATTTCCCTGCCACTCTGAGGTCGCATGGATCCCAACAACATTATCGTGCACAACCGCCGCAGCAGATTGCGCCTCACGAAGGAATCGCTGCTTGAAGACTGCACTTGGAATCAGCATCGGGGCCAGCATCTTGATCGCAACGTAACGATTTAACGATGGATCGAAAGCCTTGAAGACGACTCCCATTCCGCCACGACCTAGCAGCCCGAGGATTTCGTAAGTTCCGATTCGCCCCATCATTCTTGGATCATCCGATGGACCCAACAGTTTTTTCAGAGACGCAAAATCTTCCAGGCCTGAGGTCGTATTTGAGTTTTGCTCGTCGCTCAAGGAATCTCGGATCGCATGCCACTCGTTTGCTGATGCAGTACTCTCCTCGAGACGGATCCTACAAGATGTGCATGCAGAAAGATGTGTCTCTAAATCCACGACCTCAACATCGGATAACTCACCTTGAAGAAATCGATCCAAGACATCCTTGTTGCAATAGGTATGCTTCAACTTCATGTTCTAGTTCGCCATATCATTGGGTTATCGAATCATCGTCCAACTCAGCGATCCTCTGCTTGATCCTCTGCATTACCCGAGATCGGGCAATGTACACAGCCCCGACTGACCTCCCTATTTTCTCGGCGACTTCTTGAGCTGGCAATTGCTCGATGGCCGTATCCCAAAATGCAGTCCAAGTTGTCGATTCAAATTCACCACGAACTTGCTGGGCAACCCACCGGAGTGTTTCTCGCTGCCATTCGAGATCAAACGATAGCGAATCGGACTTGTCGGGGCGTTGATGAAGTTGCTGCAAAGAATCCGTCCCACCAGACGCTTGGTCCTTTGGTCGCCTGCTCAATGCGTTCATCGTCGCGTTGCGAACCACTGTTTGAAGCCAGGTTCTGAATCGGGCTCGAGCCGGATCACTCTTCCACTTGTTAATGTTCTTTAGAACCAGTAGAAGCACTTGCTGTGCTAGATCCTCCGCATCGTCAAATTGCATCTGTTTACGAAGAGCAATTCGAACGATGACGGGACGGTAAATGGACGCAAACTCTTCCCAGGCAGCATTGTCACCACCGTCCTGCAATCGTTGGATCAAGCTGTGTCTGGTCTCGGGAGGCATGGGCCGCGTGGTGCTTTGGGTAGGCTAGTTATTGCTTCACCAGAATACACACAGGAGACAACTATTTTCTTTCAACAAAAGACCCCAAATAGCTGCTTTTAGCCTTTTTTTCAGCCGACGCGATGGAATGGGCGACCGTTTGTGTCCTGTGAGAACTTTTGTGAAGAAACCAACCCTACTCCGGTAGCAAGCCCTCTTCTATCCCTTATTTATTAACCACACAACCCAACGAAACCACGGAAACAAATCCTCCCACCGTTATGCCATCTTTCCGTGGTTTCGGTGTGTTCCGTGGTTCCCTGTTTTTCGGCGATAAGAGCCAGTATGTGTTCACTGCGACTCACAAGACGAGTCAACAGCAGACGATGCGCGTTCCCCAAACGTAGCCACACGTCACCAGGCGGTGGAGAGGCGCTATTCGCGCCGCTCCCACCGCTTGGCAGCGGATGGCTACGGATGGCTACGGATGGCTACGATTCGGAAGCAAAAGCCCCCAACTATCGCTTCGATACCGTCTTGGACTTCGTCGCTCCCTTAGCGGCCTTGGTGTCTTTGACCACCTTGGCCGAAGGTGCGTTGGCAGGATGTCGCAAGGCAGCCTGGGCGGCGGCCAATCGTGCGATCGGCACGCGGAACGGACTGCAACTGACGTAGTTCAATCCGATCATGTGACAGAACTCGACCGAGTTGGGATCTCCACCGTGCTCACCGCAGATACCGATCTTCAAATCGCTGCGGGTCGATCGCCCCTTCTCAACACCGATCTTCATCAATTGCCCAACTCCGCCTCGATCGATCGATGCAAATGGGTTGGCCTTGATGATGTCAAGCCCTTGGTAGGCCGGCAAGAACGAACCCGAATCGTCACGGCTCATCCCCAACGCTGTTTGGGTCAAGTCGTTCGTGCCGAACGAGAAGAACTCGGCCGACTCGGCGATCTCGTCTGCGGTGATCGCTCCGCGAGGGACTTCGATCATCGTACCGACGCTGTAAGCGAACTTCTTGCCAGAAGCCTTCATGACCTCGGCGGCGACGCGATGGACGATCTCGACCTGGAGATCCAGCTCTCGCTTGAATCCAACCAGAGGAACCATGACCTCAGGCTTGACCTTGGTCCCTTCTTTGAGAACCGTGACAGCCGCTTGGAAAATCGCCCGAGCTTGCATTTCGGTGATCTCCGGACGGATGATCCCGAGCCGGCAACCTCGGAAGCCGAGCATGGGGTTGAACTCATGGAGTTCATTGACCATCTTGGCAACCTCGGCGACCGTTGTACCGAGCTGCTTGGCGACTTCTTCCTGACCCTTCTTGTTGTCCGATTGGGGCAAGAATTCGTGCAACGGTGGATCGAGCAAGCGAACGCAAGCTGGCAGACCATCGAGGGCTCGGAAGATCCCCTCGAAGTCCTTCTGCTGATAAGGCAAAAGCTTGGCCAAAGCCGATTTGCGCGCGTCCTCGGTCTTGGCGAGAATCATCTGACGTACGGCGATGATCCGATCCCCTTCAAAGAACATGTGCTCGGTGCGGCAGAGTCCAATCCCCTCGGCTCCGAAAGCAACCGCGTTGAGGACCTGATCGGGTTGATCCGCATTGGTGCGGAGACCCAACGTTCGGTACTTGTCGGCTAGCTTCATCATGAAGTCATAGTATTGGAAAACCTTCGAGTCCTTGGGCTTGAGCGTCTTACCGACCAAGACTTGCTTGAGCTCGCTGTCGGCCGTGTCGATCTTGCCATGGAACACCTCACCGGTCGTCCCGTTGATGCTGATCGCATCCCCTTCCTTGAGCGTGACTCCCTTGCACTTGAGCACACCCTTGTGGTAGTCGATTTCGATGTCGCCTGCACCGGCGACACAGACCTTACCCATTTGACGGGCCACGAGCGCCGCGTGGCTCGATACACCACCGCGAGCCGTGAGGATCCCGTCGGCTGCGATCATTCCGCGAAGATCTTCTGGACTGGTTTCGATCCGAGCCAAAACCACATTTTGCCCCTTGGCGGCGAGCTCTTCGGCTTTGCCCGCTGTGAAAACCACGGCTCCAGAGGCAGCTCCAGGACCCGCAGGCAATCCTATGGCCATCAATCGACCGTCCTTCTTGGCCTTGTCGTAAGCCTTGATGTCGAAGATCGGCTGAAGCAATTGGTTCAAAGCTTCTGGATCTCCAGACTTGATCGCATGCTCAGGGGTCATGAGCTTCTCTTTGACCATGTCGTGAGCGATTTTCACGTAAGCCAACGCGGTACGTTTACCGTTTCGCGTCTGCAACATGTAGAGCGTTTTGTTCTCGATCGTGAACTCAAAGTCTTGGACGTCCCCAAAGTTCCTCTCAAGAATCTTGCGAACATCGACCAGTTCCTTGTAGGCAGGTCCTAGGATCTTGTCCTTGGCCATGTCGGAAATCTTCAGCGGTGTTCGCACACCGGCGACGACGTCCTCTCCTTGGGCGTTGACCAAGTATTCTCCGTAGAAAACATTCTCGCCGTTGGCCGGGTCGCGAGTAAAAGCCACGCCCGTTGCGCAGTCGTCGCCCATGTTTCCAAAGACCATGCTCTGGATGTTGACCGCTGTGCCCCACTCGTCTGGAATGCGGTACTTCTGGCGGTAAAGAATCGCTCGCTCGTTCATCCAAGAGCCGAAGACGGCCTGGACTGCACCCTCGAGTTGCTTCATCGGCTCGTTCGGAAACGCCTTACCCGTCCACTCCTTGATGAGCTTCTTGTATCGCTTGACCAACTCCTGCAGATGCTCCGCAGTCAGATCGGTATCCTCTTTAACCTTGACATCGCGCTTCAGACCGTCCATGACCTCTTCAAACGGTTCGTGGTCGTTCTCGTTCTTCTTTTGAATCCCCATGACGACATCGCCGTACATCTGGATAAAGCGACGATAAGAGTCCCACGCAAATCGCGGATTCTTGGTCGCTGCAGCTAGGCCTTCGGTGGCCGCATCGTTGAGCCCCAAATTCAAAATAGTGTCCATCATCCCGGGCATCGAATCCCGAGCACCCGATCGGACCGATACCAACAAGGGATTCTTCACATCCCCAAACTTCTTACCGGTCTCCTTCTCAAGCCACTTGACCGCCTTCTCCAACTCGCTGGACAATTCTGCTGGATACTTGCGACCATTCTTGTAATAGTTGACGCACACCTCCGTCGTGATCGTAAAACCCGACGGAACTGGTAGTCCAATCTTGGTCATCTGAGCTAGGTTGGCTCCCTTGCCTCCCAACAAGGACTTCATGTCCCCGCTGCCGTCGGTTTTGGATTTGCCAAAGAAATAGATGAGTTTATTTGCCATAGCTGGACTGAAGACTCCAAAATAGTTGTGCGAAATCAAAGGGAATGTCGGCTTCCTACCGCCGTTAGCCCCACCTGTCACTCTCAGACGGAAAGTTTAAGCCTGCTTGGAATAACCGTCAATTACCGAACAACCCGCATCCCCCTAGCCCAACCCAAAGTAGTTGCCGCGATGATCGCAGATCCCCCCCGTTGCTTGCTGACCTGCTTGTTGGCCCTGGCCGTCCTATCCTCGGGGGCTTACGCCCAGGTCGTTGAGGAACTGCCCAAACCCATCGAAGCCCCAAACCAACTGAGAATCACCCAGTCGATCCAGAAATCCGAACTGCAAATGGATCGTGAAATCTCCCCGGAAAAGTCCAGGGGCCGATTCACCCTGGTTCTAGCGGATGCAATCGAAAGCAACCTCCAGATACTCCCGTGTGCGACCCAGGAGCTCCTCGGACCTGCCCAAGCCCAGTGGCGAATCCAAAGCGAAAACTTCGCCCCGGAAATCGTCCTTAGCCTTCAAAGCAAGCCCGCCCGACGGTGGCAAGTCTCGTGCACCGTGCAGATCCCCTCGCAGGCCCAAGGCCCGCTGGTTGAACTCGGTCCCAAAGACCCAGAGTCGGTTCTTCGACGCCTCAGAGCCTACGACCAATGGCTCACAAACACCGTCGAACAGTGGGAGCTCGCCCCGAGGAGTTCCCCCAACTTCCGAACGGCAAGATCCTATGCGGCTCGACAAAAAGAAACGCAACAATCCCTGGAACGCTGGTCCCAAATCGAACAACTCGCTTCGCAAGTTTTCCATGCCGCTCGCATCGAGTTCGAACTGACCCCGTAAAGGACCAACCCACAAAATTTGTAGCCCCCAGGAAGTTTCGGTAGCCTGTTGACTATCGGTTCTTTTGAAGTAATCTTACGACCCTTGATGCCGATTCGAATCCCAGGCCCAACGAAAGCCGATTCAAATCATCGTCGAGAAAAGCGCGTGGTGAACTCCAAGCTTCATAGCTTCGAGGGCAACAGGGAACTCCGGTGCAATTCCGGGACGGTCCGGCCGCTGTAAGTCGTCGCTGAGATGCCCTCAAGGGTTATCAGCAACACACCCTCCTTCTGTTGATTTCAATCCAATTGAAGCGTGCCATTGGCATCGACTGCATCCTGCACAAACCGTGCAATGCGGACCGATAGGCTGAGAAGGCAGTGAGGGTCTGCTAGACGACAAGTCAGAAGACCTACCATGCGAAATCGCAGCTTATAGCCTCCCGAATCTGAGGCTGTTGCGGTGAACGATCCCTCATTTGAGGATCCTCGAGTCGACGTCGACTCGTGCCAACAATGCCATTTCCATCGAAGGGTTCCGCCATGCTTCTGGCTAGAATTTCGCGCGCAGTTTGCGTCGCCTCCTACATGCTCCTGTCGGCCGCAACGCTCTGCTCGGTCGGCCGTTCGGATATCGTCGGATTCGAAGACAACACCCGCTATTCCCAAGGATCCAACGGCCAGTTCTACAACGGCGACCTGGGAAACAACACGAGCAACTCCCAAGGTTGGTCCAGCGGTGGCATCCACTTTTCAAACTCCTACACGTTCGACACCCAATTCAACTACGGCTACTGGTCAGGCTTCTCCTACTCTCGCGTCAACGCCGGAAATCTCTCAGGATTTGAAAACCAATACGCTGCGAAACCTGGGATCGGGAGCGATGGCTCTGCCCACTACGCAATCGTCTACAACGCCTTCTCGGGAAATGCCGTCGTGACCTTCGGCGCCCAAGTCCAACTCTCTTCGATCGATGTCTCGAACACGGCTTACACCTATTTTTCCATGCGAGACGGCGACCAATTCGCCAAAAAATTCGGTGGCAATAGCGGCAACGAAGAGGATTTCTTCAAACTCGAAATCCAAGGATTCCGAGGGACCGTCGCGACCGGTTCGGTCGATTTCTTTCTGGCGGACTATCGCTTTGCCGACAACTCCCGAGACTACCTCGTCGACCAATGGGCTCGTGTGAATCTCTCAAGCTTGGGGGCTGTCGACTCGCTCAAATTTGCATTGAGCTCAAGCGATGTCGGGCAATTTGGTATGAACACCCCGGCCTACTTCGCCATGGATCGCATCGAGTTCTCTGCTGTGCCAGAGCCCGGCAGTATGGCGCTTCTGGGCGCGGCGAGTGCCGCAGTTTGGCTGCGACGAAGATGGAAAAGAGGATCGGCTCGCTAGAACCTCTCAAACTCAGACCAACTTGCGGGCCGCGATGACCCGACCGGCCGATGCGAGGGCCTCGACCAAAGCTACCCGGTCTGTCTGATGACTCCAAGACAATCGGACCGCACCGCTCAACTGAGGCTCGCAGAGCCCCATAGCCGCTAACACATGGCTTGCCGTTGCACAGACGCTCGTGCATGCCGCCCCGTCGGAGATCGAAATCGATTCTCGCACCGATTCGAGCAGATCGTCGGCATCCCATCCGGGAAACGAAACGTTCAGCACATGCGGCATGCGGTACTGGGCACTGCCGTGAATCTGACCTCCATGGGACTCTGCCCAGTCGATCACGATCCTGCCGATGCACTCGCATGCCTGCTTGCGAGCCGCGTGCTCCTGAAGTGCCAATTCGGCCGCTAGCCCAAATCCAACAATCAAAGGGACAGCCAGCGTCCCGGATCGAAGACCCAATTCTTGACCTCCGCCGACAAAAATCGGTTCGAGGACCGGTCCCTCCTTGGGCTGTCGCCTAAGGATCAATGCTCCTATCCCTTGTGGGCCGAAAATCTTATGAGCGCTGATGCTTATCGATGCAATTCCCCGATGCGCGAGCGGTTCGAACTCTCGACCGAACCCTTGGGCCGCGTCGACATGCAACCAAACCCCTCGGTCCTCGGCCGCTTGGGCCAACTGGGAAATCGGCTGAATAACCCCTGTCTCATTGTTCGCATGCATCAAACTCACAAGCAACGTGTCGGTACGGATTGAATCGATCAAATCCTCAATTCGGACGCGACCATCGCCCTGCGGCTTGACAAGCGTCACTTCAAATCCCCACGACCGCAGCCGTTCAAGCGGTTCGAGCACCGCCTTATGCTCGATCGCCGAACTGACGACATGACGCTTACCAGAGGCGAGTCCGTACTTGGCAAGACCAAGGATCGCAAGATTGTTGCTCTCGGTCGCCCCACTGGTGAAAAAAACTTCATTCCGTTTGGCGCCCACCACCCGACCAATCCGATCCCGAGCCTCATGCACCGCATCTTTGGCGTTGTGCCCGTGGACATGGGGACTGCCCGCGTTGCCCGGCAACCATCGATAAGCATCGAGCATTGCCTGCAAGACCCTCGGTTCGATCGGATTCGATGCATTGCAATCGAGATAGACCGGACTCATACTTCGCCCCGTCTGAAGGATTCAGCACGCCTCAAGGCAGCGACCCGCTCTAAAGCAGCAACACTGTAGCAGAGGGGATAATGCCTCTCGAAATACCAAAGCTTGGCAAAGTAAAATCCGATCGGACTTGCCGGAAATTCGGTCCCTTGCTTGGTGCCCTGAGCGATCCAACCTACCCCAAAATCCATCGCCTTTCGACAATCGTCCAAAAGCTCAGGCTCGCAAGGGAACTCCTCAGGGCGCATCACCGCTCGATAGCAAAGGTCGGCCAACACCTCAACCGCTAGAGCAGTCTCCTCGATCGACCCCAAGGCTCCCGCTTGCGAAGATGGATTTTCGACCCGCAACGAACCTCGATCCGATCCGGTCCAACTCCCATCGGACTGTTGAGCCCTCAGGAGCCAACGGGCGGCCATCGCAATGCGAGAATGCACCTCAAGTTTGTTGCTTTGCATCAGCCATGGCGCCTGGGTCGCAGCAAGCCAAGCCAACAGCACACGGCTCGTGCCGTAGGTCGGATTCTCTTCATCGCGAACGTGTTGGTTACCAAACCACAACGGCACCCATGATCCGTCCCGCCGCTGGCGCCCCTTGAGGAATTCCATCGCACGAAGGATCGACTTGCGCATTCGAGATTGCAAGCTCACGTCGGCAAGGTCGATCCAGGCCAACCATGCGCGGATCCCATGGGCCGTGATGTCCGGATTGGAGCGATCAAAAGGTAGGGTTCCCCATCCCTTACAAAACGTCGGAATCCCACCGTCGCGATTCTGCAAATCCAATAACCAGATCGCTCCGGCAAGAGCCTGCTCCCGAAGTTTCCTCTCAGGTTCGATCGCATCAGGACTCGTCTGCGAGTCCCGAGCATCGTAGTAAGCCCGCAAGGCCAGCAGCGCACCGGGCGTATCATCTGCATCGGGAACTCCGCCGCTCAGCGGGGTCCATGACCACCCACCAGGGGCCGCGTTGGTGAAGGGATGGACTCGGGTGTACTGCTGATCGCAGATCCATTGTTTTAGCGATAATTCGCCAGATCCTAATCGGGATCGCCAGTGGCTCGAGTGGCTCAAGGCATTGACCGAGAGGGTCGAGACCCAGGTTGCTAGATGCGTGTCGATGGCCCAACTCCCGTCGGATCGAAATGAATCGAGCAAAAAACCGACACCTTGGGCGACGGTCCGATGGCCACCGTATCCTGCGCCGATGAGCGCGATAACGACAAAACTTGTCAGCGGGATCGCTTCGAGAAATCCACCGCTCTGAGGCTGAATCGATTCGAGAACCCGCAAACACCTTGGGGTCGTCGCATTGCGTATCTGACGCGCCAGCGGGTTGAGCGATGGCGCCTGCCGATGCCGAACCAATCCGATCGCAATCAAGGCTGGCAAGGCATAACTGACGACTGGGAGTTTCATCGCCGCGAACCAACTGCGAGGAAACGCAGCCAGTTCAAAGGGAAGTTGCGGTACGAGTTTCCATCCTTGTTTCGCAGACGCTCCGAGCCGTCGGGTCGATGCCAATGCCATCAAGATCGGTACCGAAAACGTTTGGTCTTTGCCATAGCGAGCCCGGACGGCTCGCGCAATGTCCTCGGGAGCTAAACTCCCGGCAACACGTTTGATCCAGGCCTCCGCCCGCGAAATCGGACCCAAAACAGCTTGCGAGCCTCCGGCGGCTCGCGCCTGCTCTGGCCCCTGCAGGTTGTTCAACGCCCCCCAAACCAAGAGTGTCGTACTGATGTTGCTCATGCTCTTGACGGTATCTCCCCAGCCTCCGTCGGTGTTCTGGTTCTCGATCAACCAAAGCCTCCCACGCACGATCCGTTCGTGGATCGCTTCGCGCATGCGAGCATCCAGACTTTGGCAATCGCAAAGGTGGGCTTCCAAAGCACAGACGGCCGTGGCGGTCGAAAGCGCGCTGCTCGATAGCTCGCCTTCCCAATACCCATGGGCATTGCGAGCTTCCAACAGCGACCGGCGCGCGTTGGCCAAGAGAGCGTCAAAAGGGTAGACCTGCTCAGGCCGTTGGGGTTCTAAGGCGGGCTCGTGCATCGTGTTACCAAAAACTCAGATGCCCGAGGCTCAAGAGTCCATAATAGGTGTATTCGATATCCAACGCATCATCCTCCCAGCTTCCGACAAAGCCACCGCGTGCCGTCCAAAGCGTATCGAGGTAATCAAGGTTCTTCTCGGCGATGAGCCCTAGGTCGAACGAGGTGGTACTCAGCGCATGCAACGCGGTAGCCGTCGACAAAAGGTCGGGCATGACGATCCCTTCTCCGACGCAAAATCCACCGTCTTGGTGCATCTGCGAGAGCAACCAATCCCGAACTTGGTTCCCCTCGTCGCTGCCTAGGTGACGGAACAAAGAAGCTGCTGCTGCAGTCGTTGGTGTCAGACCAAAAGGTAAGTCGGGGCTATTGGAGTACCCTCCATCGTGTGCCAATCGACTTCGGATGCACGAGAGCATTTCCTCTTGAGAACCGATTCGGTAGCCGATGTCGTGCTCCAAACCCAAAGCGACATAACAACCGTAGAGCGAGCCGTGGGTTTCGCCCGGCTCGGTAAAGAACCCTCCGTCCTGAGCCCGAAAGCACTCGAGCCTGGCAATAGTCCGTTCCCGCAGATCCTCCGGCCATAGGCTCTTTGGCAGAAAGGCCCAGCAACGTGCCAAACAGGACAGATCGACGAGGTTGAGCTCCTCGATTCGCTGATGCTGCGAATTCAGATACCGAGCGATCGGCTCGACCGGCAAAGGCATTTGCAAGGCCATGTAGCCTGCGATTCCAAAGGTGGAATAGTACAAATCGGGCTTGCCCTCCCGATCGCAAAATCCACCACTCGGGTGATGCTGCGAGCGAAGAAAGCACGCGACCAATTCGGTCGCATCACCCAGCAATTTGGGGGCTAGGCGAGCGACCTGGAGCATTTCTAGTCTCAAACTCACTGCACCAATCCTTCACTTCCACCGTGAATATCTTGCTGATCACTCGCCGCAACAAACCTTTGACACTGGGGTTCTCCAGTTCGGTCAAACACCGGATCGCCTCCTCCTTGTAGGATTCCTGCAGGACGCGGCATCGATCGGCTATCTGATATTCGGTAAATAATTTTTCGACCTGTTCGAGTTCGTCGGCCGAGCATGCTTTTCTCCAAGCTCGATCGACAAGTTCTCGATGTTGGGGATTTCCACGGACCCGCTCATAGAGCAACGCCAAAGGCAACGAAGGTCGCATGGCTTTCAAGTCGCTGAGCGACTCTCCAGAGACCATGTCCTCAAGGTCATCTCGGATTTGATAAGCCACCCCAAGCGCATCGCTAAAACGACTGATGATGCCACAGACGGCCGCATCGCAATCGGCTGCCAAGGCCCCGAACTGAAGCGCCACTTCGAAGGCCGTTGAGGTCTTCTTGCGGAAGATGTCGAGCACCTGCGTCGAACTCAACGGGGCAGGGGACTTGGCCCACTGAAATTCCGCGCCTTGACCTAGACACAACGTCCGATGCCCAGAGGCAGCAACCTTGCTGATCGCAATCCGCTGCTGGGCAGATAACCCGCAATCGGCGATCAACGCGTATCCATCTCCGAGGAGCAAATCGCCAACGTTCAACGCCACAGCGATGCCCTCTTGGCTATGGAGCGTCGGCTCGCCGTATCGCAAATCGTCATTGTCTTCGATGTCGTCATGAACCAACGAAGCCTTATGGAAACACTCTGCTGCGACCGCCAACTTCTTGAGCGATATCGGGACGGTGACCTCCGGGTCATCGACCATCGACTTCCAGACACAAGCGGTCAAGAACGGTCTCCAACGCTTGCCATTTTTGGCCAACCAAGCTCGAGCGATCTGCTCGGTCTGGGTCGGTGCTGGCCCCATGATCTCTTCGAGCGATTCGTCGTTAAACCACTCCTTGACCTCCCCACGGAGGCTATCGAGGTTGAGTCGATAGGTCGCATCGTCGCTGGTCAAGTGAATCGTCTCCCAAATCCACTCCAAGTCGACTGTCACGTCCTTGCAGTCGTCTTGAAGCAATGGAATCGCCACGCCAGGGATCGCTGCGGACTCCATGTACGGGAACGCTTTTTCCAAAACGCTCAAGCAACTGACCCCTACGATCGCATCGATTTTGCCAGTCTCAATGATCGCCATGACCAAGGCCGAACCTTCTGCAACCAAGACCGCATAACCAAGCCGTTCGGCTTCCTCTTGCAACTCTTGGATGGTGCACAAGCCACACTGTTTGCACAGTAACCCGAACTCATCGAACGGGGCAGGGCACTTGTCCTCGATCCGCATGCACTTGGGGAGCAACAGCAGGCGTCTTTGGTAAGGAACCCTCGCGAGTTGGTCGCGCCAAACCTCGCTGTTGAGCAACACGCCGACATAGTCGGTGTAGATCGCGGCTAAGCCCTGCTGCTCGACGCAGATCTCTGCATGCCTGCGCAGATCTGCAATCGATAAAGGAGCGACCAACTTTGCATCGATCACGTACTGCCGAAGCTTGGTTCGCACCGATTCTCTCTCGGGTCGCGTCTGCGGAATGTTCTCTTTGGGCCTGCGCTCGCGCTGCACAGGCACGGCGCGAGGCAAGGTCATGATGGGCAATTGCATAAGTGGGTTCTTTACAAGCGGATCAAGTGTAGGCACCGAAACCAAAATACCAGTGCTTCTTGGCGAACCGGTATATCCAACTCTCTTCCGGGATCTCCTGCCCGGGCTGGTGCTGGCTGGTCCGCGATTCAAGAGCCTCTAATTCTAACATCGCTGTTTTGCGCTGCGTGGTGTCGACGGCAGAATGTTTTTCCACCAAAAGCTTGACCAAATCGGGCCGCTCGAGCACCACACAGCCGCGAGTCGCGGCCGCCGATGTCTTGCGAAAATCATCCAAAAACTCGGACTTGGCCATGATCTGGTAAATGCTCGGACCGTCGTGAATGCTCTCTTTAGCAAATTGAATGATCGGACAAGGTTCGATCGCCCCCGATGGACCGATGTGGTGACTGACACCGGTAGCCATCGGACAAAGCGCTCCGCCACGGTCGTCCCAATAAGGCTCGACAATGCCGATCGGAACCCTTGTTCGCATCGAAACGATGAAGCGACGCAACTGGACGATCTGCTCGGGACTCAACGCCAATTCAGGCGTGGGCTTGGGGCCAACGACTCGATACGTATGGAACCAAGCATAATGGACCCCCATGCCGATGAGCTTTTTGAGCCACTGCTCGCTGACCAGATCGTAATTCGTTTTGCACACGCTCGTGGCGACCCCCACAATCAACTTGTGCTTGACGGCCGTCTGCAATCCCAACAATGTCTTGTCATAGACATTCTTCGCTCCGCGACGCTCGTCGCTGATCAAATCGGTCCCTTCGATGCTGATCAAAGGCGTGGCATTGCCCGCCTTGCGCAACCGACTCGCGACCTTGTCCGTGATCAACTGACCATTGGTGAATATCTGAAAGTAACAGTCCTTGTGCGACTCGATCACATCGAGCAAGTCCGGATGCATGAACGGCTCGCCACCGAGAATCCCAAAATAGCTGTTCCCGTGCTTCTTCGCGTCGGTGATGATCCGATTGAGATCGTCTTTGCTGATCATCTGACGAGGAGATGCGACGTCGACCCAGCATCCCTGGCATCGCAGTTGGCACGAATTGATCACCGAAATAAATAGAAACGGAGGAAAATGCACCCCCTGCTCGAGCCGCTTTTTGTACTTCTGAACCGATCGCATCCCCTTGTACCCAAAGTTGTAAGCGAACTTCCATAGCAACCGTGTGTCGACGGTTCTGAGCATGCGTGTTGCGAGTCGTGCGACCATGGTCAAGTCTGCCTGCTGAGAACTAGGATGTTGCCGGTTTGGGGGATACTTCAACTTGTGCTTGCCCAGCCTGTGCTTGACTAGCCTGTGCTTGCCCAGCAAGAGCCTGCTCGGCTCGCTGCTTGGCCGCCTGCGCCTTGGACTGGATCTGGTCGAAACTCGGCAAACTCGAGAGCACTTCGGCAGGGATCTCCAAGCCGTCGATGTTGGTCTTGAGTTTATCGAGGCATCGCTGACGTTCTTTCAAGGCTCGATCGTCGTCACGTTCCTTGGAGAATCGCGACTTGGCCTTCTCGCTGCGGTCCTTGAGCATCGAGTATATGTCTCCGCCGAGCAAGGCGCTGATGTCGACCTTCATCGCCTCGCGCCGCACGTCATCCTGGTTGACTTCGTCTCCGTTGATCGGGCCGGCTTTGTACTTCGGAAACAAAATTGCAACTTCGGGACACACGCGCGAACATGCCGGACAATCGGTCTTGCAATTGGTCTGATTCTGCACGGTGATCTGATTGGCTTGGTTGACACCATACACATCGAACAGACAGAAACTCAAGCATTGCATGCAGTTGGTGCATCGGTCGTAATCGATCACTGGAAACCATGGCTTCCAATGCGGCCTTGCCTCGGATACCCCGGCGGCCACCGAGTCGATGTATTCGGTCAGAGTTTCCAAACTGTCGTCCCGAACGTCCCTGGTGTGGATCTTCAAGTCCCCTTGGTCGGATTGGAAGTTCGCAGGGCGCGTGAAGTGACCCAAGATGATCAACTCGGTATGTCCAAGATTCCCCAAATTGGCGTTTTGGGTAATCCGCGTGACGGTGTAGCCAAGGTCAAGCAACTTCGGAACGATGCTCCTTCGTAAAGCCGCATCGATGGGCTCTGCTCCGGTTCCCTCGTAGAGCAATACCCGTGGACGCTCGCGATTCGTAGCTATCATGGTGAAACTCCTGTGGCTTGGCTCTCGGCACCCTCGGTCGTCTCGGCCTTCCCTATCCCAAGCTTGGCACAGACCGTATCGGCCGAATCGGTCCGCATGTTGACAACCTCAATGTACACAGGCTGCTTCGCATCGCTGTGGCTTGAGTCGCTCTGGTTTGATTCGCTCTGGTTTGAGTCGGTCTGGATCGCAGCACCGGCCGCCGAAAAGAGCCATTTGACGGCCCTGGGATAGCAAGCCACGATCCGCAAGCCAGCCTGCTGCGAAAGAGGCACAAGCCCCGGATCCTTGCGAGCCGACATCTCGCACAAATCGCTGACGGATTCAAACGGTAAATTCGAATCGATCAGACGCTCGAGCACCGAATCCTTGACATCCTCAGGAAGTACTTTCGCGTAGGCGCATCGGCAATACAAAATCGGTCGGTGCTCGCTCATGCGTCCCTGAAGTTTTAGAGGAGATCGGTTTTGCTGCGGCCAAGCAACAATTATCGCAAGACACGATGGGTGGGAGTCGGTGGGAGCGGCCGGAACGCCGCAGAGTGAAGTTCCTGTGCTGCCAATCTAAACTCCTCACAACCCTTTTGCAAGGATGCTTCGACGGCTTGGCTCAACAATTGAGGGTCGGCTTCGGCTCGCAAATTCAAAGTCAATTCCCCACTCTGTAGCGATTCGAGCAAATGATGCGACTGTTCGACGATCCCGTCTTCTCGGACCAAATTCGCCACAGCGATATCGTTCCCCTGGTCAGGAACCAACGTCCCCTTCAAATGCGCAATGGAAATCCGATCGGCAAATCGCTCGTGAAGCCCCTCGAGCAACCCCGTCAAAAAATCATTCCCATCGAATTCCCCACCGCTGATTCTCCAAGAGTAGTTCACCCATCCGAGCAACGCCTCGCCCTGGGCATACGTCTCGTAGTCGACATCCATCGTCGTGCGGTCCTGCTGCTGCGGTGACGCCAAAGATGATGACAGAATCGTAAACCAATCTTTGAGGCCCTCGCCGGTCCGGGCGCTGAGACTCAATACGCGACTCTTGGGATAGCGATCCTGAAGGGCCCTGGTCAAGCGATCCAAACTTTGTGCGTCGAGCAACTCCTTCTTGTTGATGACGATCAAGTCGGCTTCTTCTAGCTGCTTGTCGTAGATGTAATTGACCTTGGGAGAAAACGTCTTGCCCGTCAAAATCCCCAAAAATCGCTGCGCTCGGATCGGGTCGACCAACACGCTCAAAGGTGCGATGCTATAGCGATGACCGACCATCTGCTCGAGCGGATAGACGACCGTGGCGACCAAATCGGTGCACGAGCCGACCGGCTCGGCCAAGTAAACGTCGGGCTGCGCGTCGCGATCGAGCCGCTCGGTGGCTTCTAGCAAGGAAGGGAATCGGCAACAAAAACACCCCCCCGATATCTCCTCGGTTGCAAATCCACTCGAACTCAACAAGTTCGTATCGACGAGTCCCTGACTCTGATCGTTCGAGATCAAACCCACGCGAAGCCCCTGATCGGAAAAATACTCAGCCGCCTTGAGCATACAGGTCGTCTTGCCCGCACCGAGAAAGCCGCCGATCATGATGTACTTGAGCTTCAACACTTCTTTTGCTGCTCCTGTTCCTGTGACAAAATCCGGTCGATCGCCAAATCGAGGGCTTCGACATAACCCTGACAATCGACCACCCTCGAGTCGGGATTTCCTCGCGCGATGTACAGCCATCCGCGATCGTAAGGGTCGCGGTCCATGAACTGCGGGTTGTTAGCAAGCTCTGTGTTCGACTCGACAAAATCGCCATCGATCACGCTGTAAAGATCCGATACGGCCTTGAACCCCTCGATCCAGCCCAAGGGCAAGCCGACTTCGATTCCATCACCGGCATTTTTTTTAAACTCACACTCGACAAAGTCTCCGAGCATGCGGGTGGCAAAATGGGTGATGCCAACGCGGTATAGATTCGGCTCAAGCTCCTGCAACCAAAAATGCGACAACGCATAGCGGTACGTTTTAGGCAAGCGAGTCGTGAACCTCGCACGCCGGTAATAGACTGTGTTGGAAGGGTCCACCGGCATGAGGTCGTCGACTCTTTGGGATGCAATGCAGTGCAGGAAACCGAGGCTCAGTGCGTGCATAAGACCCCGGAAAAGTCCAGTCTATCCGGCATCCGTACCGAATTCAAGTCACCACCGAATTCAAGTCACCGCCTACCTCTAGACCGCATGGCCAACCAACCCGCGGTTGCACTAGCGCTCAATCCGACCAAACTCGCTGGGACTCCACTTCGCGATTCGAAAGCAAACCCGATCGACCATGCGACGAAACCTGCGATCATCGCGCTGTTGCCAACTCCAGGACGCGCTTGCTGGCTCGGAAAGAACAGCGCAAGCGTCATCGGGACAAACAACGAAACGAGCACCAGCACCAACGACAACTCCAAAAGCCCCATGATCGATTCACCCGAGAATGCGACCGCAAGCGAACCTGCAATCACCAACCCAACGCTAGCTCTAGTACCCCAGACTCTAGTACCCCAGACTCTAGCAACCCAGAGCGAATCGCCGCCTGCCGAGTCCCGGACCAATCCACGCAGTGGCTTGATCACATTCCGCGAGACGATCGACGCTTGACTGAGCGTCGCCCCAGCAGCGACCGCCAAACACAAACTGAACATTCCAACAATCAAGAGAATCTGAAACGGTTCGCTCAGATACTCCGTGGCGATCGCATTGAGCGGCAATTCCGATTCGCTCAGTCCATCGCCAAACCTCCATCGAGCCGCCAGACCCAGATAAAGCGGGATCAATCCAAAAAGCAAATACAACACCCCACCGACCACACACATCCATCGGGCCGTCGTGGCACTCTTGGCCGATGCGACGCGCTGCTGAAGATCCTGTCCGGGCACATTCCCGAGCAAACCGATCAACAATACGCTTAAAATCGCAAAACACTTCTCAAGCGATTCGGTATCGAGCGTCAGATGTTCCTTCGGTGCCGCGTCGATCACACGGACCCAACCTGCAACCGCATCGCCATCGCCTATCCCATAGGCGGTCGCTCCAAACAACACGAACAAACTCGTGAGGGACACGAGGATCATGATCGAGTTGGCCCAGGTCACGGCCCACATCCCACCCCCGACAACAATCGCCCAAGCAACCACCGCCGATAGCAATATCGAAACGCTCAAAGGGAGCCCCAAGGCGGACTCCAGAAGCTGCCCCATGGCCAAAAACTGCGCCCCGATCCAAAGAAAAAACGATGGGACCTGGATCGCACAACTCAGCCGCTCCGCTGTTGGACCAAACTGCTGCCGAAACAAATCCGCTACCGTCGCTGCTTGTGTCTTCCAAAACCGCTCCGCGAAAAACAATCCAGTGAAAATTAACGTCGCACCACAGGCGATCGGATCGAGCAAAACCTCGCCAATCCCCCCACGATACATCTTGGAGGAAGACTCGATGACCGACGAAGATCCAAACCACGTCGCAAGCAAAGCCAAGACCGATAACCACAAAGGGACTTGGCGATCGGCGACCAGATACTCCGCTTCGGATTCAACTCGCCTAGCGGCCAATCGGCCCACGATTGATAAGACGCCCACAAAGAGCAACAGCGTGCTTCCAAGCACGATTTTCCCAATCGAGGACAAATCGTTGACTTCGATCATCCCGTTACCCTAACTGGGCTGATACAAAACGCTCGGGTGCGGGAACCCCAACCGCTTGTCGACAATGTTGTAGAGCGGCTTGCCAGCCAAATAACGTTCCAAATTTTCGCAAATCAATCGGGTCGAATCGTCGTACCTCGGACCCGATTGCGCTCCGACATGCGGTGTGATCAAAACATTCGGATGGCTATACAACGGACTCTCGGCCGGCAATGGCTCGACGGCCGTCACATCCAAACCGGCCCCAGCTAAATGACCTTGATCGAGGGCTGCGATCAAATCCCCTTCGTTGACGCATTGACCTCGGGCCACGTTGATCAGCCATGAGCCTTTGGGCATCGCCTCAAATATCTGCCGATCGATGATCCCTCGCGTCGATGCGTTCAGCGGGAGGGTCAAGATCAAGATCTCAGACCATGCAGCCAAGCTCTCCAATTGCGTGTGGGGCAAAAGCTCCTGGACCTCCGAAGGCTTGTGCTCAGGAAAGTAATCGGTCGCTCGGATCGTCACTCGAAATGGCCAGAGGACCTGAGCCAATCGTCGCCCGTTGCCCCCGAGCCCTACGATACCGACGCGTTTGCGATGCAAGTCCCCTGTGGGCCTGCGGACAAACTCCCGCTGCTGCTGCTGACGGTAGAAGATCGGCAAACCCCTTAAGAGTCCCAGCAGCAAGGCCAACGTCTGTTCGGCCACTTGGTCTGCAAACAGCCCCGATGCGCTGCAGACGATCACCGGCGACTCGATGATCGAGGGCGCCAGGCAGTGATCCAATCCAGCAGCCGAGGATTGAATGAACTTCAATCGACCTGCAGAGGCCACCCGATCCCAATCGACTGGAACCTTGGCATGACCGACGAACAGATCCGCATCATGGATCTTCTCGGGGATACTCTGCTGATCGGCCAGAACGATTCGATAACCTGGGGCAGCACGCCCGATGGCTTCTAAATGCCGTTGCTCGGCCGGATAGCAAACCACCAGTTGTTTCATTAGGCCAAGTCGCGATCTTCAAAGAGCAACAGGCCCAGAAGCGTGGCCATAAGGAAGTACATGACCGTGTAGATCAAAACGCTCGCGAGGATCGACCATGGAATCCCGATGTCCGAATCGATCGCCGCTTCCATCGAGAAGAGGCTCAAGTTAGGAACCGCTGCAGAAATCAACTGCGAGAAAAACTCCACCAGAGGCAGTCCCCCCTCGGCACTTGCCACAATCGTGGGAGTCAGATGCCCGAGCATGTAGATCGAAAAGCAGATGGCAAAGTTCGCCACAAACGACAACCGAGTGCCCAATGCCACCGAGATCGCCCCCAAAACCACCGCTTGGAAGAATGCCATGGCAAGACCAGGGATCGTTTGCATCATCTCGAAGTGGCATTGCCGCCAATCGGGTTGCTCGAGCGACGATTCGCGCGCGTCGTAGATCGGCTTGTAAGCCACCGCGAGTAGTTCGATCGAGCCGAGGACCAAAAACATAAACATCACAATCCAGAAGATCCCAAGCATCTTGCCGACGATAAACGAGCGGCGGTGAACCGGTTTGCTCAAAAGCGTCAGAGCCGTACGCCCCTCGATCTCCTCATTGACCGATGTGCTAGCCGACCAGACCGCTTGGAACGAGCAAGCGATCAAGATCAACGTGATCCCATTCTCTTTGAGGAACTTGATGTCCTCGCCGAAGGTGATGAAGGGGAGGAAAACAAAGAGCAAAATGGCGATTCCGACCAACGCCATCAGAAACAAGGGAAGGGGTTGGGAAAGCTCGCTCTTGGCCGTCGCCATGGCGATCGCCGACGCTTTGGGCGCGATGGCTTGCATCAAGAAAAACAACAACCCGAAGAGAACCACGAACAATCCAGCAAGCAGGAACGTGGAGGCTTGAGGTACCGCCGGGGAACTGATCAGCCCGACGGTCAACGTAGCATCCCCGATTTCTTGGTTTTGTACCCATACCTCGGCCCCTTGGGCCAAAGGCAAAGGACACTTTTCGGCTCCCATCGACCGATTCCACCCGAAGGCCACGCCGTTTTCTACCTGGAAGCCAGGCCCACGAAAATCAGCGATCGTCGGACCGTCACCGATCAGCAGGTTCTTGTCCGACTGAAGCGTGATCGCTTGAAGCGTCTTGGAGTCGTATTTCAGGGGAATCGAAGTGAAGGTCGCATCGCTCCCGTCTTGAATCCCGGGAATCGTAAACTTCTGGTCGTTCGTCCCTGGACTAAGCGACAAGAGTTGAGTCGCATAATAGGACAGACTCGAAAAAGCATCGCGAGGCGACTCGACCAGAAACGTCGAGGCAAGACCGATGATCGAGAGAAACCCAAGGACGCTAAGCATATAGAAACCGACGCCGTCGGAAATCATAGATTTCAACTCGAGCATGAATCGATGGCTCGAACAGTAGATCAGTGACCACCAGAAAATAGCGAAGAGCAAACCCGTGGCGATCGAGAAAAGCACATACTCGTCGATCGCGAATTCAGAGGTGCTCGCGCCCAATCCGAAAAATGGTGCAAAAATCCGGCTGGCAAGAAACGTCGAAATCAGGGTCGCGATACCCGCCAGAGCATGGGAGATCCCCGTGCTGCGAACCGTGTCAAGAGCCCGAATTTTGGAAAGCACATAGCAGAGGCCCAAAAACGCCGACAAGGCGAGCAAGCCAAAGACCACTCCGATTCCCAGAAACCAGATGGGAGTCAACCACCTTGCCATCCAAAAGTCGGTCACACCCAGTATTGCTGAAAAATCAGACGCAAGCATGGCAATTCGAATCGTGAGAAAAGTGCGGATACCGGCTCAGTGGGAACCCCATCTGACTCCGGCTTTACGCTCAAAAACCAGCCTCGGTTCGCCCGCTCTTGCCGCTGAGGCAAAGATTTCCCAACTGTTTGCCCCCGCCTAACTCCCCTGCTAGCGCTGCGACCACCTCGAAAACTCGCAGTTCCAGGGATTTTTGAAAGATTATCCGTTACAATCGCGTCCGTTTCGCGCAAGATAAGCACTACTCAGACGAAAAGATCCATCCGTAACACACCGCCCACAACGAACCATGCTCACCGAATCGCTTTTGATTTTTGCCCAACCATTGATTTTTGCCCAACAAGCAGGCCCCCAACTCACAGCCCAATCCGCCTTGCTCATCGTGTTGCTGATCTTTGGCGCCCTGGCGGCCTTGGTCTGCATCAGTCTCCTTTGGAACTTCGGAAGCCTTTGGATTCAAGCCATGATGAGCGGTGCAGATGTTTCGATGCCGAGCTTGATCGGAATGTACTTCCGACAAGTCCGCTCGTCGGTCATCGTCAACGCGAAAGTCATGGCGGCCCAGGCCGGCTTGGACATCGATCGAGGCGTGGGGATCAGCACCCAGAGACTCGAAGCCCACTACTTGGCCGAAGGGAACGTCATGAATGTTCTCAACGCCATCATCGCTGCACACCGAGCCGGGATCGATCTGGATTTCGATCGCGCCGCGGCGATCGATCTAGCAGGACGCGATGTGCTCGACGCGGTCCGAACCTCCGTACACCCCCGCGTGATCGATTGCCCTGACCCCCGATACAGCCCGACCGGCTTCCTATCGGCCATCGCCAAAAACGGTATAGAACTCAAAGTCAAAGCCCGTGTAACGGTCCGGACCAACCTCGAACAACTCATCGGCGGTGCGACCGAAGAGACCGTCATCGCCCGAGTCGGCGAGAGCATCATCAGCTCGATCGGATCGAGCGAAACACACTTAGCCGTCCTGGAGAACCCAAATCTCATCGCCCGGACGGTTCTCAAAAGAGGCCTCGACAACCAAACCGCTTTTACCATCGTCTCGATCGATATCGCCCACATCGAAGTCGGCCAAAACATCGGAGCAAGACTTCGGGCCGACCAAGCCGAAGCCGACGTTCGCATGGCACGCGCCCAGGCCGAACAGCGACGCTCCGAGGCGATCGCTCAGGAACAGGTCATGAAAGCCGAGGTCGCTCGCAACCGTGCCAACCTTGTGCTCGCCGAAGCCGAAGTCCCCAAAGCGATGGCATCGGCGTTCCGAAGCGGCCATTTCCAAAGCCAAGAATAACCAGCCTGTTTTCTCCCCATCCTGTTTCGATCCTCCCCGTTCTCGGGGTTTGCACGGAGCGTGCCATGCGTTTTTTACTCCCGCTGACTTCCATCGTGCGCTTGACCTTGGCAATCCTCCTTCTAGGCCTAAGTTCGATGACCCTAGCACAATCGGAAAACACCCAACCCAACGGCACGATCCGGGTCGGAGTCATCGGCCTGGACACCTCGCACGCAGGCGCGTTTGCCAAAATCATGCGAGAAGCCCCAGCCTCTAGCCCAATGGCCCGATTGAAAATCGTCGCCGCGTTCCCGGGCGGTAGCCCCGACTTGCCCTCGAGCATCGATCGCGTCCCGAACTACACCAAAGAGTTTCAAACCCAAGGAGTCCAGATCGTCGAGTCGATCGACGAACTCCTAGGAAAAGTCGATGCGGTCATCCTCAATAGCCTCGATGGCCGCAAGCATCTCGAGCAGGCCTACCCGGTCTTCATGTCCGGCAAACGCGTCTTTATCGATAAGCCCTTGGCCGCCGACCTTACCGATGCGATCGCCATCGCCAAGCTCGCCGAACACTTCAAAACACCCTGGTTTACCTCCTCGTCATTGCGATTTACCCCAACCATCTACCGATACCGCGAAAACACCGGTCGCAAAATCCTCGGCGCTCAATCCTGGAGCCCTTGCTCGCTCGAACCCCATCACACCGATCTGACTTGGTACGGCATCCATGGTGTCGAAGCCCTCTATACCGCCATGGGCACCGGATGCGAGCAAGTCACAAGGACCAAAACCGAAGGCGCAGATCTGGTCGTCGGCAAATGGAAAGATGGCCGGATCGGAGTCTTCCGAGGAATCCGTACCGGCACCCAAGGCTATGGACTGACCGTCTTTGGCAACGACTTTTTAGAAAATGATGCCAAGTACGAAGGGTACGAACCGCTAGTCCTGCAAATCGCCAAGTTCTTTGCCGGTGGCCCAACACCCGTCGAGAGCCAAGAGTCGATTGAAATCATGGCGTTCATCCAAGCCGCCCAGCAATCCTCCGACCAGCAAGGGATCCCCGTGACGCTCCAGAGCGTCATGGAAAACGCTTCGGCACAAGCCCTCAAAAAAATCCAGCCTTGGATCCAATAAGCTTCCTTAAAAAGCGTCCTCAAGCGAACCTTGCCCAGCCACAGCAGGCCGTCCACGAATCGCTTCGAGAACGTATACTAACGACGAACTTAGCTGATCCCGTCAGCCGATAATCACTCGAAGCAAGCGCAGACAAGCAACCATGAGACGACTCAAGGCCGGTGGAGGTTGGCAAGCCGTTCGATACACATTCCGCAAAGGGTTCGAATCCGGCGGCATTTGGAAAATGTACAAGGCCCTGCGGTCGCGGAACGCATGCAAGACCTGCGCCCTGGGGATGGGTGGCCAACACGGCGGCATGGTCAACGAACACGGCTCGTTCCCCGAAGTCTGCAAAAAATCTCTTCAAGCCATGGCCGCCGACATGCAACCGGCGATCACCGCAGATTTCTGGTCCAAGTTCACCGTCCCGCAAATGAGTCGCTGGACCCCCAGGCAACTCGAAACCAGCGGCCGACTCATCCAACCGATCCTCTACGAACAAGGCAAAGCGAATTATCGCACCATCACTTGGACCGAAGCCTTCGCCAGGATCAGCGCCAAGCTCCAATCGCTCAATCCCGAGCAAACGTTTTGGTATTTCAGCGGCAGGTCGAGCAATGAAGCAGGTTTTTTACTGCAACTTTTTGCCCGGGTCTATGGGACCAACAACGTCAACAACTGCAGTTACTACTGCCACCAAGCCAGCGGGGTAGGACTGCAAACGACCCTCGGGACCAGCACGGCCACCGTGGTCCTCGAGGATCTCGACAAGTGCGATACGGTCTTTATCATCGGTGGAAATCCCCCAAGCAATCACCCTCGCTTGATGACCAGCCTGATGCACCTGCGCCGACGCGGTGGCAAAATCGTCGTGATCAATCCCATCAGAGAGTTAGGGCTCATCAAGTTCAAAGTGCCCAGCGACCCGATCAGCATGGTTTTTGGGACCAAGATCGCCACCCACTACATCCAACCCCACATCGGAGGCGATCTAGCCCTTCTGACAGGGATCGCCAAAGCGACGGTGGAAATGGGACGCCATGAGCCTGCCTACCTCCAAGAGCACACCCACGGATCGGCCGAATACCTAGCAGAACTTGCCGCAAGGCCATGGAGCGAGATCGTCGCAAAAAGTGGTGTCGACGAATCGACCATCCGAGAGTTAGCCGAAGTGTACTCTCAGAGCCAAGGAGCCATCTTCTCCTGGACCATGGGGATCACTCACCACACCCACGGCGTTCAGAACGTCCAGTCGATCGTCAACTTGGCATTGCTCCGAGGAATGATCGGACGCGAAGGGGCAGGGGTCATGCCCATCCGCGGCCATTCGAATGTCCAAGGGATCGGATCGGTCGGGGTGACCCCCAAGCTCAAAGACGAGTTGTTCGAGAACTTGAAGAATCATTTTGGGGTCAAGTTGCCGACGAGCCCGGGGCGCGACACGCTCGATTGCATGGAAGCCTCCCATCGTGGAGAGCTCAAGTTCGGGTTTTGTTTAGGGGGGAATTTGTATGGATCCAATCCAGACTCCCAGTATTCCGACGAAGCGCTCCGGAATCTCGACATGCTCGTGATGCTCAATACGACCCTAAACACCGGGCATGCCAATGGATTGGCCAAAGAGACCATCGTCCTGCCGGTGCTCGCAAGAGACGAAGAGCCCGAGCCGACGACCCAAGAGTCGATGTTCAACTACGTGCGACTGAGCGATGGGGGGCCGAAACGTCTGCCCGGTCCGCGCAGCGAGGTTCATGTTATTGCGCAGATAGCCAAGTTGACCTTAGGGAAATCCGAAGCCATCGATTGGGAGCAGATGGAGCAGACCAACACCATACGGCATTGGATATCCAAAGTGGTACCTGGCTACGAAGCCCTCGATACGATCGCCACGACCAAGCAGGAGTTTCAGGTGGGAGGGCGGACGTTCCACAAAGCGAGGTTCAACACTCCCGATGGCCGAGCCCGGCTTGTGGTCCATGAGTTGCCCGAAATCACCCCCCTGGCGCAGAACCAATTGAGGCTTATGACCGTACGCAGCGAAGGTCAATTCAACACCGTGGTCTATGAGGACTACGATTTGTACCGGCACCAAGAGCGGCGGGATGTGATCCTGATGCACCCAGACGATTTGGCCAAGATGGGTTTGGAGCATGACCAAAGGGTGACCGTCTCGAGTTCGACCGGAACGATGCATCACATCCTAGCTCGAGGTTATGAAGACATACGAGCCGGGAGTGCGATGATGTATTATCCGGAGTCCAATGTGCTCGTACCTCGCGTCGTGGACCCGAAATCCCGCACCCCGATGTTCAAGAACATTCTCGTGACGATCACCAAAGAATAGCCCTCAACCGACCCCCAGGAAGCAATAGCCACGATGTCCATCGAGCCCGCTTGGAAGCAGCAGAATCGCGTCCCGCGAATACTCATCGTCGACGACGACTTCGAGATAGCAACGCCGGTTAAATTTGCGATGGAGTCGTTAGGCTACGAGGTCGTGCACATGCCTGACGGCCATTCCGGGATCACTAAGCTTGAGAGCTACGAGCCGGACTTGATGGTCTTGGACATGATGATGCCGCGTCAGAGTGGATTTTTGGTACTTGAGCATTTGCGCAAAACCAATCGGGACCGGATTCGGGTGATCATGGTCACGGGCAACGAGGGTGAGCGTCATCAAGCTTACGCCAGGATGCTCGGGGTCGACGAGTACTTGCACAAGCCGTTTTCGATGGAGGAGTTGAAAGGACATGTCCAGCGATTGTTGGACAAACCATTTCCCGACGGCAAAGCTCCTTCAGAGTCGAGCTAGTCGTTCATGGCACAATTTACGGCAAGTCGGCTTCGAAGCCGATTTTCTGGCCAGGAACCAGTCGATCGCATTCAATGGTAGGTATCGTGCCATCTTAGGATCGCTTGGTGTTTTCGACCGGCGACCTCTGTGAGCAAACGCTCAACAGGCTCCCAGTCGTAAACTCCGCTCTCCTGAACGATTTGACTGTATTTTAGGTACGCATACTCCAATTGGATCGGAGCCGTCGATGCCGCTTCGTTGGTCGTCCACAGAGCGATTCCTGTCATTGGCTGAACACTTGATAGGTTCGATTGCAGTCGCTGGGGCTTCAAGTCATCCGCCAAGCCCGCCGAGAACAAGTAGACAACCACAAGCATAGCAGAGTGAAGAAATTGGCTTGATCGCATTTTTTAGACCTACTCGACGAACATTTCGACTCCACTGGTGGCGGGATGAATCATCGATTGGTCAGTGTACAGGATCGCTGCAGGGGTGCAATCAATGGCGCCCAACGGCTGGCGCTCGTTGGCTCACCGGTGATCCAACCACGCATCATTTGCTCGGGGTATCCCCCCAGTTTTTTTTTCCATCCAGTGTGTCGGCCCTCCGGGCCTCTCGGATTTTGCTTTGCACTGCTACCGAGGCCTTCGACCTCGGCAGAGGGTGTTCCAGCCCTCCGGGCTTACCCGATCGGTGGAAAGCAGCGGATCCCGAGGCGGTGCGTGAGTACCGCAAGCGAGAGCGACGGGACAAGGCCGACACGGCCGTTATGCAAGCTGCAAGGCGTCGCATCCTCACTGCACTTGACTCTTCACCGGAGGGCATGCGCCCAACCGCTTTCAAAAACCCCTCGGCATGCGCCGAAAACCATTCAAATCCAATCTTTCGAATGTTATCTTTCTGGGATGTACGGGATGAGTCCTTTCCGAAGTGCTTCCTCTTGAATCTCACGCTTGAGGGAACGAGCATCCACCATGAAGCCATTTACCTGAATCATCCACACCATCGGGTTCTGGTCCACGCGGATGCGAAGCGACCATTCCGGGTCCATCGGCCCACTTATTCCAACCGTTTAAAACCCCAGAGTCTGTGCCGATTACCAGCCAGGAATCCAACCACGGAACACGCCGAACACACGGAATGACGGCCTTATTTTTCCGTGGTTTCTGTGTATTCCGTGGTTAACCCGTCCTGCTTGGTCACCCCGTCGTGCGTGTTGAACATCACCATGGGACTGTGCGGAGTTACTAGCGATCTTGTTTTGACAGGTCCGTAGCCGTCGAACGAAATCTCATAGGTTCTTGACCGCAGCCCGCAAGGCATGTATAGTCAATGTATCTACAACCCAAGGGAGACGCGAATGATGGCGACGGTACAAAAGTGGGGAAACAGCCTTGCAGTCCGAATTCCGCAATCGCTTGCAGGACAGATCGATGTCGCGGAGGGTTCGACTATCGTGTTAATCGTTCGCGATGGTGAACTCGTCATCCGACCGGATCGATCCGCTAAGCTCAGCCTCGAAACTTTACTCAAGGACTGCAAACCGTCCCAGCAACATGGTGAAACGGACTTTGGGATCGACGTTGGCAAGGAGATTGTTGAATGACCCGCAAGTCTCCGACTTACATTCCAGACCGAGGCGACTTTGTCTGGATATCCCTGAGTCCTACGTCTGGCCATGAACAAGCTGGTCGTCGACCTGCGCTTGTAGTTAGCCCAAAGAGTTACAATCGGAAAACCGGGCTTTGCGTCCTTTGTCCGGCGACGCGTCAAGCAAAGGGGTATGCGTTTGAAGTAGCGATCGCTCGCGATGACGAAAGTTCCGGAGTCGTCCTTGCCGATCATTTGCGCAACGTCGACTGGAAGGCTCGAAATATTCAGTTCATTCATCGCGTGTCCGATTCTGAGTTATCCGAAGTGATTGCCAGAATTGAAGCGTTACTCATCAGCCCTGATGTTTAGTCATCCGTGCTTTGAAAAGGGTGTTCTACGCTAGTCGTTGCAAGCAATCGACTACGAGTAGGAATACGGGTACCTCGTTGCTGAGTACGAAAAAGCAGGAAACCAACGGATGCCCACTAATATTCTCGAAACGCCTCTCTGTATTCCCTCTGTGGATCCTCTGTGTTACTCTGTGTTTGAATCTCTTCCTGATCTTGACGAGTTCTTTCCCTTAAAACCTCAGCTTGTTTCGAATCGCGTTTCTTTGGCTAAGGCTCTTGTAGACCGGCTGCTCGATTCGATCGCATGAGAATTCGAGTCGACCCCACGGATTATGCATCGGAGATCCTACAAGAGACTTGTCGTCGATGATTTTATGGACTTTGAATAACCGTGCGTAGGGTAGATCCATCTGGTGCCCTTCGTCGAAACTTTGGTCCGAAGTGGCGGTTTTCAACATCAGGTCGATGATCACCGAACCCTCTTGGCCTGCGCTCTTGGTTGGCATGATCAAATCAGGTTTCCCGAAGACTTGCATTCCGACGGTATAGGTATATTGCTTGCTGCGCACGATGTTGACAAAGCCGAACGTCAAAGCATCAGCATCGCAGAAGCCAGCCATTTTGCACCAGTCGGATGCTCCAAAAGAAAGTGCCGAGTTGTCGACAAAAACGCCTGCGCCTCCGGCTTGGAGGATAGGGATGGCACTGCGCATCATGGCCGAGGCGCTTTGCATGGATCCTCCTGGACCGACCAAGCAGACTTGTAGGTGGTAGTTTCGAACGCTTTCGGATTCTTGTCCCGTGGGATCTAATCGGTTGCTGGCTTTGAAGACGTCCACGAATTGCCGATCCCTGGGCCGGACGTAGAGTTCGACTTGGGATCGATCGGTCAAAACCAGCGAATTGCCTGTGAGTTTGCAGTCGCTTGGGATGGCTTGAGCCAACAGCTCTTCGTTGGCCCAAGTCCCTGGAATGCGCAGGGCGATTTCGATCGGGTGACTAGTCATCTGAATTCCTCCTGGTGGAAAATGATCGTTCCGCGGTGTGAATTTGCGATTTTATCAAACAGGGGTACCCAGCATGCTTTTTTGGTTCAAAGTATTTTCATCGGCCAGCCGATTCCAGCGTTTCCAAACCCCAGGGACTGTCCCGAGTTACTTGCCAGGTGCTGGATTGTGATTCTTTTTTGAAACACAGAGGCACAGAGAGCACAGAGGAGAGGGTGAGAAGAGGAGGGGGGAGGGTAGTGGGGAGTGGGGAGACTGAGATCTGGAGGTTGCCGAACGGTGGATTAAACAAACCCAGGGACTGTCCCCAGTTACCGGCCAGCAGTTACCGGCCAGCAGTTACCGGCCAGCAGTTACCGGCCAGGAATCCAACCACAGAAAACACCGAAACCACGGAACGAGAGCCTGCTTCTTTCCGTGGTTTCCGCGTATTCCGTGGTTTAAAAGCCATCACCCCATCGGAGCCTGGCTAGATCGCGGGTGCATGGACTTTTGGAGCCGGATGGTCCACAATTCGATCAGCACGCCGACCGTACCGCTCGATCCTCTGACCTCTGAGGCAATCCCTGCAAATGACTAACCAACTGGATCAACAGCTTGCGGAACTCCGCGCTTTGCTCTCCCGCTCCGAACACCTCGAACCCGAGACGCTCGAGGCGCTCGGGGATCTCGCAGGCGATATTCAGCAATTGCTCGAATCGAACAACCCTGACCCCCATGCGACCACGGGCCTCTCAAGTGTCTCGGAACGACTTTCCGGCTGGATCGATCGATTCGAACTCGAGCACCCAGAGCTGACCCATACTCTGTCCCAAGTCGCCGAGCGACTGGCTGATATGGGGATCTGAGCCTCGGAGGCTCGTACCAGCTACTTAACATGAGCTAAAAGCTAGATGCATACCGTACTTTTGGTGGAAGACGACCAGGAGCTTGCTTCTTTCGTTAGGGACTACCTATCCCAGAACGGGTATTGCGTGCACATTGAGTCCTGTGGCACTTTGGCCGTCGGGCGAATACTCCAGGAGTTACCCGATGCGGTGATTCTCGATGTGAACCTTCCAGGCAGCAATGGGTTTGAGGTGTGCAAGGAGGTGCGGAGTCGATACCCGGGTGTGATTCTGATGCTCACGGCCAGGTTGGAGGATGTCGATGAGGTACTTGGATTAGAAAATGGGGCAGACGATTATCTGGCAAAGCCAATTCGTCCGAGCGTGCTTTTGACCCGAATGAAGCTACACTTGCAACGGCAATCGACTAACAGCGACCCCCAGGACGAGGCGATTCACGCAGGGGGATTGGTCATCTACCTACAGCGAAGAGCGGTGGAATTGCGAGGTCAGCCCGTCAAGGTTTCCAGCGCGGAGTTCGATCTCTTGTTGATCTTGGCAAAACGAAAAAGCTCGATCGTCACCCGTTTGGAGATTCACAACACTCTCTACCCAGCAGAAGTTTACGATTACCGCAATCGTTCGATCGATCTGAGGGTGTCTCGGCTGCGGAAAAAAATCGAGGACGATCCGTCCAATCCTGTTCGGATCAAGTCGGTATGGGGGGATGGCTACATGCTTTCCGTCGAGCCGTGATTAGGCTTTTTTTGAAACTCTTTATCCTGCTGATGGTGGTGTTGCTCGCTACCAAATGGACATTCGAAAAGTTCCTCGAAATACAGGTCTACTCAGATCGCGATCGCATCGTGGCCGGCTTGGTCGAGGTGCAGCTTGACGGCTTGCGATCGCTGTCCAAAGAGCTTTTGAGTTTTGATGAACCGCAGATCCAGCAACAGCTCGAAGCCTATCGGCAGGAGTTCGACATACCGTTGCGGATTTGTCCCATTGCACAACTCTCTCGGGAAGAGCTTGCGCAACTCCAAGAGCCCGATGGGTTTGTCTACGAGTACTACAACGGGATGGTCGATTACCTTGGGGTGCCGCTTGGACCGGATACTTACCTGAGGCTCGGTCCCCTTTCCGACCAAACGCTTGGCATGATTGAAAACGAAGTCGCCACTTGGTTGCGAATTCAAGCAAGGAAGATCGATACCTCCTTAGACCCAATCGCCCTGGACTCGATCCAGCGTTTGTCCCGTTTTCCATTGAAAATTCGAACGCGATCCGAATTGCCCTCGGAGGTATCGAATAGGTTTTCCGACGGGAAAGAAGCCGCGTTCTATCGATTGGGAGGAGATTCCTTTGTCGCCCTGTTGCTCCAAGCAAATCGCGTTGGGGAAACTCGACACAAGGGTCGATGTCCATAGGGCTGGGGAGGCAAAGGTACTGGCCCTGGCATTCAATTCGATGGCCGAAAAGACCGAGGGGATGATCCGCGCGAAAAAGGATATGCTTCATGTCGTCTCGCATGAGCTACGCACACCGCTGGCCCGATTGCGTTTCGGTCTGGAGCTCATGGACACCGCAGAAGACGAATCTCAAAAAAAGGCCCTGCGCGCCTCGCTCGATCATTCCATCGAAGAATTGGATGCGATCGTCGCAGAAGTTCTCGAGTATGTTCGCAATGAGAACTCGGCCACCCATTTGGAGCGGGTTTGGATCGGAGTACAGCAAGCGTTCTTGCAGACAATACGGGGCAGTGAGCAGCAGGCAAGCCGAGTGGAGTTTCAATGGGTGTTTCCCGACGATCCACCTCAGAGCCATGTCTTTGCCGATCGGATCGCTTTTCATCGCGTTTTGGGAAATTTGGTCTCCAATGCGCTGCGCTACGCGCGCAGAACAATTTGCATCCGGGTCTATCGCGTGCCGACTTCCCCTGGCAAGACCGACGTCGGCCAAGTGTGCTTGGAAGTCCAGGACGATGGTCCGGGGATTGCGCCGGAGGATTGCCAGCGGGTGCTTGAGCCGTTTGTAAGGTTGGAGGGGACGGATCGAGCCGCAGTTGGGTCCCAAGCATCGAATCACGCGGGATTGGGATTGGGGCTTGCGATTGTCGATCGGATCCTTCAGCAGCACGGCGGGCAGGTTACGATCGACCAGGGGAGTTTGGGAGGGTGTCGGGTCCGAACGTATTGGCCTACGACTGGGAATTGAGTATGCTCAAAGGAATCTCAGAACAAAAAAAACCGAGGAGGGGACAAAAGGTCCCCTCCTCGGCAGCCACTTCCCTGACCGGCCCTACACACACGAACACATGAGCCGACCAGAGAATTGCGCTTTGGAACCCATTTGAGTTCTTCCATCTCAAATCGGTTCCAACTTTTCTCCCAACCGTCCTTAGGAAACACGCGACGGCTGTATCGAAACGTCCGTCGCGCCGAATCGGTGTAGAGCAATGTTGGTGCCAAAGCCCCAATCAAAACTGCTTTTTGTCCGAGCCTTTTGAAAAGGTTGGTTTTTTCCCTGATTTTTCATAAGGTTTCATGAATCGACCCATCATGATGGATCGACGAAGCCGAACAGGCCGACTTGAACTACTCGGGCAACTCGCAGAGAATCCCGGTGGCTTACGATCTCAGAACAAGTGTCCATTTCTCAAATTGCGAATTGCTAGAACCGCGAAAGAGACCTAGAAGGCAATGAGCGTTTTTTCGTATGGCGATTGGTTGACGTTGATTCCGGTAGTGCATGGCAGTGCGGCTTATGCCAGTGCGCTTCGCAAGGAGTTATTGAGTCGATCGTTTGATGCGTTGGCTGTGCCGTTGCCGGAGTCTTTTTCCGAGGAGGTGATTCGAGGGGTCGAGCGGTTGCCGGCCTTGTCGATCGTCGTCCGGAGAAATGCACTTGAGCAAGATCGTATCGAGGATACAGCGCGGTGGTATCAGGAATCGGGGCACCAGGAATTGGGGGACCAGGAATTTCCCGAGGCGATGCCTCGGGGGACTTATGTTCCGATCGATCCTTGCCAGGCTCTGATCGCAGCGATCCGCATGGCCTTGGGAGAAAGGATTGCTTTAGAGTGGATTGATAGCGAGGGGGATTCGATCGAGAATCATTCGCCGGTGATCGCCGACTGTTATGCGATACGCCACACGACGCTTGAGCGATTCTGCAGTGCGATGTTGCCGGCCATTGGTCCGCCGAGTTTAGGGTTAGCCAGTTCCTCGATTCTCGAGCGGATCGATACGATGGCCCGGAGGATTTTAGCGATGCGCGCTCGCTATTCTCGGATTGTGGCATTGTGCCCGCTGGAGACTTGGCCATGGCTTCGAGAGGCGATTGGCAAGGGGCAGTCGGATGCGGGGGATCGCGAGGATGCACGTGGGGATGACGCTCCGAGAGCGGAGCTTTATGGGGTCGATCCGCGGAGTTATCTTTTTATGCTCGGCGAGTTGCCGTTTATCACGGGGCTTATCGAGCAGGCTCGGCAGGATTTCGAGGATGACGATCGGGTGGTTGCCGAGGGTCTTAAGGAGTTGTTTGTCACGGCCCGGAGTTCCTATCGCCAGGAGCTTGGGAATCGCGCTCGGCAGATTACCCCTTTGTTGATATCGCAGTGTTTGAAGTATGTGCGGAACCAGACGTTGCTCGATCGTCGGATGACACCGAGTTTTTATACATTGGCCAAGTCGGCACAGCAGATGATGGGCGATACGTACACGAGTCACTTGGTCAATTCGGCGACCGAGTATCGTTTTGATAGTTACGAGCAGACGGTGGGTTTAGAGACGATCCGGATGGGGATTGGGGTCGGGCAGTTGCCTGGTACGGGTCCGACTGCGTTGGTATCGCGATTGCCAGGCCCCCCGATGCAGTGGCATGCATTGGAGCTTAAGCGGCCCGCGGGGAAAAAAGATCAGCGTCGTTGGGAGAGCCGTTGGAATCCTTACATGCAGTGTTCGTGGCCTGAGGAGGACACGCAGATCGAGAGTTTCCGCAATCGGGTGGCAGAGCGAGCGCGTCAGATCCTCGGAGCCGACTTGGCCAGGACCGAGAAGTTCACGACGAGCATTATGGATGGGTTGGATCTACGAGAGACTTTGCGGCATTGGCATGACGGATCTTTGTATGTGAAGGTCAATCCGCCGTCGGTCGGGCAGGTCAACGTGACGGTGATGATATTCGATCCCGAACCGGATCCTCGGGAGTATTCATGGAGAGCGACTTGGTTTTCCGAGCATCCTGAGGAGTCGACGTTGGCCTTTTTCGCTACCCCTTTTCATAAACAGATGATTGGACCTGGGGTAGCGATGGCCACCTATGGGGGGTCGATGTTCATCTATCCGCCTAGGCCGATTGTCGACATTTGGCAAGACGAGCGATTGGACTTTACCGACACGCTCGAGCAGCGGCTGGTTGCCGCTGCATGTATGCACTCCGAATCGCGGCATGTGGCCTTGATGAGTTCGACTCCGCCGGGTCAGGTGCTCAAGAAGATAGCCAAGCGGTTTTCACGCAAGTTGGTTCATGTGCCGCTTGCGCATTTCTCGGACAGTGTGATTCAGCAGTTGCGGGTCTTCCATGTTCTCAATGGTCGTCACGTGCGAACTTACGCGGCGAACTTTATCCGCAAGTCCTAAGGTCCGGCGCTGAGAGCCTCAGGCGATGAGAGCCTCAGAGCGGTTTGCAGTTTGGGTATTCGAAGAAGCCTTGTCCGGTTTTGACACCGAGGTGGCCCGCAGCGACCAGGGGTTCGATGCGAGCGATCAGGGGAGCCCATACATGGTCCCCTTCGACGAACCGTGCGTTGGACATTGTCTGGAGCATCAGATCGAGTCCAATTTGGTCCATGATGCCAAAGGGCCCGACGCTCATTCCGGTGGCTTTGGTCCAGGCCAGGTCGATGCTTTGTGGGTCGCTGACACCTCGATCGAGGAGTTGCAAGGCCGAGAGGAGGACCGATTTGAGCATGGCGTTGAATAGATAGCCGCTGTTTTCGACCGTTTGGACGATCGGAGTTTGTCCGATTTTGCGAGCCAGTTGGCTCAGGCGTTCGAGGGTATCGGGGTGGGTATCGGGGCCGGCGGCCACATCGACTAGGGTGGCTTTCCAGATGGGGACATGGAAATGGAAGTGCGCATAGCGAGCCGGGTGTTGGATGTATTTCGAGAAGGTCGAGGGTACGAAGTACGAGCTGTTCGAGGCCAGGATCGTTTCGGCGGAGAATGCTTCGGAGAGCTGTTTGAGGAGTCGTCGTTTCAGGGCGGCCAATTCCGGGACGCATTCGAGAACCAGATCGACCTGGGGAAGTTGCGAAGCGCGTTCTAGCAGGGCGGGGAGTTCAAGGAGTTCGAGGTTCGCTTCGATTTGGGCTTGGGAGCATTTAGGCCAATAGCCTTCGTCGCCAAAAGGTCCGAGGTTCTCAAGGATCCAGTCTTTCGAAGCAATAAGAGGAGCGGGGTAGGGGTCGCACAGCAGGACATTTAGGCCGTGCGAGAGCATTTGGCCGGCGATTTGTCGGCCGGTCCAGCCTGCACCGACGATCGCGACGGTTTCGCGACGGGATGCCGAGGGGTTGATCGGAGAGTTCGATGGGGATGATTTCACGGGTAGGGTGCGGGAGTTCTTCGAGGTGGATTTCGGGGACTACTTTTGGGGCTGTTTTGGGCGGAAGTGGGTTTTGGAGGTCAAGGAAGGGTGGATTTTGGGTTCGATTGGAGCCGATGGACGGGATTTACGATTGACGGAACCGGCAGATCCGTTGTAATTCTCTCCGTAAAGGGTCGGCAAGTAAGGGGTTAGACAGACTCCGTGCGTCCCGATTTGAGAAACCTTGCGAAATTCTTTTTAGTGGCCGAAGGTCTGCGTCGTTGCGGATCTGTGGGGAATTTGGTTTTGCCGCCGAGTTCTTTCATGGCAGGATTTCGCCCATGTCTGGTCTTCCGGGGGGGAACCTTTGGAATTCCGGGAATTTGAAGGAGATAAGCGTGGCAAACGAGTTAGTAAGCAAATTGATTGAGGCAGGTGCGCACTTCGGACACCGAGTGAGTCGGTGGAATCCCAAGATGGCACCGTACATTTACGGCCGCAAGAATCTGATTCACATTATCGACATTCGCGAGACGCTTCGTGGGATGTTGCGAGCCAAGAAGTATTTGAGCCAAGTGGCCCAGGGTGGTTCGCTTGTGCTCTTTGTCGGGACCAAGCGTCAGGCATCCGAGGTCATCCAACGAGAGGCGACCCGATGTGGAATGCCCTTTGTCAGCGAGCGTTGGCTAGGAGGTTGTTTGACAAACTTCCGAACGATTCGCGATCGGATGGGTCGACTCGAGGAACTCGAGACGATCATGAACAGCGATAAGCTCAACGGTTATTCCAAGAAGATGCAATCGGCCTTGAGCCGTGAGTATCGCAAGATCTATCGGAACCTCAACGGTATCCGCACCTTGAACCGGATGCCAGAGTGCCTTGTCATTATCGATCCGAAGAAAGAAAAGAATGCGATTCGCGAAGCGAAGGCTTTGGGGATCACGACCGTCGCACTGATCGACACCGACTGCGATCCATCGCAAGTCGACCTGGTCATCCCGGGCAACGACGACGGGATTCGCTCGATCGATTTGATTGTCAAGCAGCTTGCTGATGCTGTGTTGGCTGGCAAGTCGGAGAATCCCGAGTTGATGAAGACCGTCCCGCAGTCCGCACCGGCAGCCTCATCGGCGGTCAAAGACGCCGTGAGCGAAATGGCAGCGATGGCTGAAAAAGAAGCTTTGGGCTAACGCATTCGATCCATGCTAATGAGCTAACAATTGGAGAAAACAGATCAATGTCGAATATTTCCGCAAGTGACGTAGCCGAGCTCCGCAAGCAAACCGGGGCTGGTTTGATGGATTGCAAAAAGGCGCTGCAAGAGTCCAGTGGCAACTATGAAGGGGCTCTTGAGTACCTTCGCAAGCAGGGCCGCAAGGTTGCCGATAAGGTTGCCGATCGGGACACCAACGAAGGTTGTGTTGTCACGGCTTTGAACGACACCAAGACCACGGGTGTTGTTTTGGCGCTCTGTTGCCAGACCGACTTTGTCGCCAAGAACGAAGGTTTTACTTCGCTAGCCACCCGGCTTGGCAAGCTGGCTTTGGACAACAACGTCGAGAGCGTCGAGCAATTGAACGCTTTGCCGATCGATGGCATGAGCGTTGCTGAGAAGCTCGTCGAGCAAACCGGCAAGATCGGCGAGAAGCTCGTCGTCTCGGAGCTTTACCGGCTCAGTGGTGACAAGCTCTCGAGCTACATCCATGCCGGCAGCAAAATCGGTGTTTTGCTTGCGTTCAAAGATGGTGGCAAGGCAGGATCCGACGAGTTCTTCCGAGGGGTGGCCATGCACATCGCGGCGATGAAGCCATCGATTTTGAATTTCTCGGAATTCGATCCTGGATTTGTCGCCACCGAGACCGAGTCGATGGCCGCGCGGATCAAGACCGAGAACGAAGACTTAGCCCGTCTTGGCAAACCCTTGAAGACCGTTCCGCAGTTCGTCAGCCGATTGCAGTTGACCCCTGAGGTCATGAAGGCAGCCGAGGACGCGATCAAGGACGTGCTCAGGGCCGAGGGCAAGCCTGAGAAGATTTGGGACAAGATTGTCCCGGGCAAGCTGGATCGGTTTGTCGCCGATAATACCCTTTTGGATCAAGACCGCTGTTTGCTCAACCAATTTTATGTGCTCGACGAGACCAAAACCGTCGAGGCGGCCGTGAAGGCTTTTGCCGACACCGCATCGATCGTCGCATTCCGACGCGTCGCGATCGGTTAAATCGGTCATATCGGTTAAATCAGATTGTCCGGCTTGTGCCTAGATTTTCCGGCTTGTGCTGAGATCGCCTAGGGAAAACAAGTTCCGATACAACAAGTTCCGATACGAAGAAACAAAGACCCTGGGGTTTGCGAAAACCCTGGGGTCTTTTTATTTGACGGGTTCTTGGGGAAATCCGGTCCGAATTTGAGTACAATTCTGCGTGTCCATTGCTCGAAGCTACAGAATATTGAGTCATGGTGTTAGGGATTCATGGCGGAACGGAAAGGGAAATGCACAATCATGCGGACCAAGAAACTTCGACGACCTTTGGTTTTCCAAGCTGCATCGGTTGTTTTTTCGGCCTTGTTGCTCTTCGTTGGCTTAGGCAACCTCTGGGGCGTTTCAGGTTTCGCAACTCGGGCATTTGCCCAGGACGAGGCTTCGAAGCCCAATCGCAAGGCGACGGTTCCGGTTCAGACGGAAAAGATCGATAAGGCGATCGAGGCCAGTTGGTCCGATGCAGGGGTGCGTCCTTCGCCGGTCGAAGACGATTTGAAGTGGTGCCGTCGGGTCTATTTGGATGTGATAGGGCGGATACCGAGTTTCGAAGAGATGTCGGTGTTCATGAAGGACAAGTCGTTGGATCGCAAGTTGAATTTGTTGCGACGGCTCTTGGAAGACGATCAGTACACCGAGGAGTACGCGAACCATTGGTCGACCGTATGGACCAACATTCTCATCGGTCGCAACGGGGGAATGGAAGAGCGATCGCTGACGAGTCGCCAGGGGATGCAGAAGTACCTGCGCGACAGTTTTGCAAGCAACAAGCCTTATAACACGATGGTTCATGAGTTGGTCACCGCAACGGGCTCTACCAAGCCTGGTGCGGAGAACTTCAACGGAGCGACGAACTTCTTGGCGATGAAAGTCAACGAGGAGAACGGGGTTCAGGCGACGGCGGCGGTATCAAAGATTTTCTTGGGGTTGCAGGTTCAGTGCACGCAGTGCCATAACCATCCATTCAATCAATGGAAGCAGCAAAAGTTTTGGGAGTTCAATGCGTTCTTCCGTCAAACGCGGGCTCTGCGCCGCTTTGTGCGAGGGACCGACGACATCGACCACATCGAGTTGGTCAATGAGGATTTCTCTGGCGAGGGTTCGCATCCGGACAAGGCCGAGATTTACTACACGCTGCGCAACGGGGTGGCCAAGGTTGCTTATCCGGTTTTTGTCGATGGAACAGCCGTCGGCAAAAGCGGGTATGTCTCGGAGGTCAACCGACGCGGCGAACTAGGGAACCTCATGATGGAGAGCGATTATCTCGACAAGACGATCGTCAATCGCATGTGGGCGCACTTTTTGGGGTACGGCTTTACCAAGCCTATCGATGACTTGGGGCCTCACAATCCGGTAGCCAACTTGGAGTTGTTTGAGACCTTGGCCAAGGATTTCCGAGAGAACAGTTATGACCTCAAGCAATTGATCGTCTGGATCACCTTATCGAAGCCTTATCAATTGACCTCGAAGATGACCAAAGACAACGAGTCGGACGATCCGACGATGGGAGAGATGCCCAAGTTCAGTCACTTCTATACCCGTCAGATGAGCGCCGAGCAGTTGTATGCTTCGTTAGCGGTTGCCACTCAGGCCAATCGCAAGGGAAATTTGGAGGAGCAGCAACGGCGGCGCGAGGAGTGGATGCGTCAGTTCATCGTCGCGTTTGGAACCGATGAGGGGGATGAGACGACGACGTTCAACGGCTCGATTCCTCAGGGGCTCATGATGTTCAACGGCGATTTGATCCGCGCGGCGATCGCGCTCGAACCCGGGACTTGGCTCCATCAGCTCAGCACGGGCAAGGGAACACCGCAGGACAAGGTTCAGTTTTTGTTCATCGCCGGACTCGGTCGCAAGCCACGTCCAGAAGAGTTGTCCGTCGCGACGCAGATCTTGGTCGCGCGCAAGGGTGAGGTCGGGGGGATGCTCCAGGACATGTGGTGGGCGATCCTCAACAGCAACGAGTTCATTTTCAACCACTAAGGTTCTTATCTAGAAAAAGGTGTTTTGCTATGTGGAATCGATTTTCAACACCCAACGGGATGTCCCGTCGTCATTTCATGTCGCATATGGCCGGCGCAAGCGCGATGCTTGGCAGCTCGCTGTCGCTTGGGCATTCGCTCCGAGTCCATGCCGACACGCTCAAGAAGAACCGCAAATCCTGTATCTTGTTGTGGATGGGTGGTGGCCCATCGACGATGGACATCTGGGATCTCAAGCCAGGTACGGACAACGGCGGACCGTTCAAAGCGATCAGCACCTCCGGAGACGTTCAGATTTCCGAGCACATGCCTTTGATGGCCCAGCAGATGCACCACATGGCGATCGTCCGATCGATGAGCACCCGCGAAGCCGACCACAACCGGGGTCGTTACTACATGCACACCGGGTATGTTCCCGATGCGAACGTAGACTACCCGAGTTATGGGGCGGTTATGGCCCACGAGTTGATCTCGCAACGACCGGATCTTGAGATTCCCCCGTTTGTCGCCGTCGGTGGGGCGAGCGAAGGTCCTGGGTTCCTAGGGATGTCCTGGGCTCCTTTTAACGTCACGAGCAATGGTCGGGTCCGCAACTTGGAGATGAGCGTCGATTCCGATCGGCTCAACCAACGGCGTATCGCCCTTGAGACGATCGAAAACTCGTTCATCAGTCAAAACCGAGGCGGAGTATTGGAAGACCACCGCAAGGTACTAGGAAAGACATTTGATTTGCTCACCAGCAAGCAAATGGAGGCTTTTCAGGTCGACAAGGAGCCCACGGAGGTCAAGGAGCGCTATGGCGTAGGCGGGTTCGGCCAAGGCTGTTTGCTTGCAAGGCGTCTTGTGGAGGCCGGCGTTGCGTTTGTCGAGGTCGACTTGGGTGGCTGGGACAACCACCAGAACATTTTCCGAACTCTCGAAAACGATCGCTTGCCGGTTTTGGACAAAGCCATGGCGGCCTTGACCTCCGACCTCGACGAACGAGGGCTATTGGAAGACACCTGCATTGTTTGGATGGGTGAATTCAGTCGAACGCCACGTATCAATGGTGATGCGGGACGCGACCACTGGGCCCGAGCCTGGAGCGTTGTCGTCGGTGGTGGCGGGATCAAGGGAGGTCAGGCCATCGGTGCTACGAACGAGGATGGGACGGAAGTCGACGGCGAGCCCTACTCCTCGGAGGACGTGATGGCGTCGGTTTGCCATGCTTTGGGAATATCCCTTGAGACGACGTTCACGAGCCGAAGTGGTCGTCCGATGAAGATCGCTAACAGCGGCAAGCTCATCAAGGGACTATTTGCTTAGTGTGCACGAGGATCTGACCAATCGCTCCGATGGTTTCGAACTTGGTTCTTGGGACCCCGAGAAGCTCATCGCTGAGCATTATCTTGGGGTCTGGAGATATTTAAAAGCGATCGGATGCCCGATCCATTTGGCAGACGATCTAGCCCAAGAAACTTTTGTCGCGGTTCTGAGAAAGCCCTTCGAGTTGATCAATCCGCAAGCGACATCGTCGTATTTACGACGAGTCGCCTTCCACCTGATGCTCGAGTACAAGCGGAAGTTTGGTGCGACCGGATTGACCGATCAAGCTGAGATTCTCGACCGTTACTGGACCCGTTGGGCTGGATCCGACGTCTCCGGAGATCGGGTGCTCGATGCGCTCGGAGAGTGCTTTCAAAGACTTACGGCAAGGGCCCAAAAGTCCTTGAAGATGCGTTTTGAGGAGCGAGCATCGCGAGAGCAAATCGCCGCTGATTTGCAGATCAGCCAAAACGGCGTGAAGAACTTACAGCAAAGGGCCAAGGCCCAATTGAGACAATGCCTTGAAGAGAAACTCGGAGCGGTAGACCGGTAGATCGATGAGCAGTTATGAGTTTGACAATTCGAAGCGACCCGAGGAACCCGTGCTCGATACGGCTCTCGATACTATGCTCGATGCGATGCTCCAAGAGTGGCTCGAGGGAGACGCCGGGGGGGACCAGGGTTCCTCGAAGGTTTTCGATCCAGGCGAGATTTATCGGTCGGTTCTCAAACGATCTGAGACGAGTGTTTTCAGCGACCAAGAGCATGCGCAAGCCATTTCAAGAGCCCAACGAGAGTTCTTGCAAGAGGGCTTACAAGAGTCCGGGCCAGACAAATTAGAAGGACCCAGTGCGAAGCCTCAAGGGGGGCTCAAGAATCCGGCCAGTGGCCGGCTTTGGACAGAACGCTTTTGGAGGTCTGCGGCTATTGCAGCATCGATTGCAGTATCGATCGGTGGTTTGTCGTTGATAGGCCGTTGGGTTCAAAGCGACCTAAACAAGCCAGTTGAAGTAGGGCAAACTTCGCTCGATGGAGCACCATCGTCGGGTCCCCGGCTGCCAGAGGCCCGGGAGCCAGAGGCCCGGGAGCCAGAGGCCCAGGTAGCAGAGGCCCAGGTAGCAGAACCGACTGCAAAAGGCAAGCAGGAGGGAATGGTTGCAGATTCGAGGATAGTCGATGGGGCATTGGATCCAGAGCGCCGCGGGCCGATGCAGGACAAGCTTGCAGTTCAGCGGCAAATCGAGCAGAACCAGGAGCAAGTTGACGCACAGGTTGCATCTGAGGGATCGAAAATGGCTTCGGCCTTGCCGTCGGCTCGGGGCTTGAGCCTAGGGACGTTGGAGGATCGGGAGATTGTCTCGGTAATCGATTCTCAGTTTCAGCAGATATGGAAAAGCTTGGGGATGCCAGAGTCGGACATGGTATCGGGTGGCCAAGCAAGCTTGAAAAAGCGGGGGCTGACTGCAGACCGCATCGCGCGATTGCTGTTGCATCGGGTTGCGACCGATTCGGAGCTCGAAGCGATGCGGCTCGATCGGCTCGGCGAGGACACTCAGCTTGAGAGGCTTGTGGCAAACTGGATATCGAGCGATGAGTTCGATCGTGTTTGGTCGACTCGTTTAGCGAATTTTTACATGGGTGGACGGATCGAGTCGAGCCAGCAGGCTGTTGTGTTTCGCGAGTGGCTCGCGGCGCAAATACGCGACGACTTACCTCTCGAGCAGGTGCAGCGGCAAGTCCTCTTAGGTTTGAGTCAGGCGGATCATCCGGCGAATTTTTTGGTGGGCTACTGGTCGGATCGTGGGGATCGTTGGTCCTTGCCGGCCGATAGTCCGCAGGTGGCTTGGGTGGGTTTCAGCGATACGGAGGTTAAGCGACTCGAGGGGCTCTCGCAGTTGTTCTTGACGGTGACGTCCAATCCGGCGATGGTCTGCACGCAATGCCATGGAGTCGAGGGGGACTCGGCGCCGAGTTGGCTTGCTGAACGCGCGGCCCCCGGTGGTGGATTGGGTGGTGGATTGGGTGGGTCCAAGTCGGTCGACTTCGATTCGATCGCCGCCTTGATGGTGGGTATTGCCCAGCCTGGAGTTTCGGAGTTGTTTCGGCGGCAGCAGGATGATCAGGTCCGCAAGATCGCAGCGAGGCTTCCCGACGGCAAGCGGGTCGGGAGCGAGTTGTCTTTCGAACAGGCGATCGATGGGTGGCTAGAGCAGGGGAGTCATTCCCATAGTGGGCTTTTGAATGCCCTTTGGAGAGACTTTTTCGGAGTAGGATTGGAGTCAGCTTTTGGGTTGGATGGTGCAGTGGCCTTGGAGGCACGGCGCGATTTGGTCGGATATTTAGGCAAGCAGATCGTCGAGCGTAGGGCGGGATTGCGTCAAGTGGTCTATTGGATGTTGATGTCCGATCCGGCTCGGCAGTCCGAAGAGTCTTTGACCTATGCGCAGTACATGGTGATGGATGCTCAGAGGCTTGAGGATTACCTTCAAAGGCAGGAGGTGTTCAAGTCACTGGTGTTGGATGATTCGCGATCTGCGGTGCGCGATGAGGCTTGGCTCGTCGGTTATGCATCGGCCTTGTTCCCTGAGCAGACTCAGGGTCCGGAGCGATCGTTTTTGGCACAGCCATCGAATCAGGTTCAGGGGGGCAGCAATAGACCAAGTGCACAGGGGCTTGATACGGGGCTTGATCAGGGGCAGTGGCCCCGGGGTTTGCTCCATGCGGAGATTGGTTATCGCGTTGCGGGGGATCGAGCCCGCCGTTGGGCGGACTTGTTGTCTGCCAGCGAGCTTAGCGACAGCGCGTTGATCGATCATGCGTATTTGATGACCAAGCATCGCTTTGCGACGGCTCGGGAGTTTCGGGCATGGAGTTCGACATCGTGGACCAAGAGCCAGCGGAGCTCAGCGATACTTAGGCTTTTGATGGGCGTTGCGAGCGTTGCACCTTAAGCATTTGCACCGTGCGCGTCGTTATGGTAGATCGATTGTCCCCAATCGATCGGAACTTGAAGACACCGCAGCCAGTAAATCAAAAACAGCCGAAAAGCCCTAGGACGCCGCCGCTTACGCCTCGGGCGGAGCCATTGGGGACAATGGCTCTACACTGGAAGACAAAACAGCTGAAGTCTTAAGCGTTCAAACCCACGTTTCGTTAAAACGATCAAGATGTCGATTTGACGGTTCTGAGGTTGAGCCTTTAGGGTTTCACGTTTTTGGAGTTAGAACCTACGAATCGCGTGGATCCTTCTTCGAGCAGATCTTCTTGGCTGCTGGGTGACTGGACCGCAGCGCGGAAGCGATGGACACCGTTCTTTGATGCTTGGCAGATGACTCTCAGGGTGATGGTTTGGTTTGGACCGATCGAAGGTAGGTTATCGAAGAGGGCTTGACCTGGGACGATGCGTCCGGCGTGGCCTTCGAGGGCCAAAGGTTCGATGCCTTCGGAGAATTGTGCAACGACGCGAATGTCTTCGGCGGCTTTGGAGCCTCGGTTCGAGACTTGGAGTTCATAGACGACCCTCGCGCCGACGGGAGCTGGAGCTTGTGGTTCATTGACTACGAGTTCCAGATCGGCGATGGCTTCGACGAGCGTCGAGATATCCGAACGGAGATTGATGTTTTGATCGGATCGGGCTTGGAAGGTCAGGGTATGGTTACCGGATCGGTTCATATCGCATCGGACCGGGAGGGTGAATTGGGATTTCGGATCGAGTTTAGGGATCGACCAGCGGAGTTCGTTGCCCTGGCGAGTGACGCCTTCGGGGAGTTCGATCATTTCGATTCCGTCGGGGATCGCGATGGAGCAAGCCAAGTTTGCGGCTGGAATCCCGCCGGAGTTTTCGATCACGAGTTCATAATCCGCTTTTGAGCCTTGGATGAATTCCTCGGGGCCGAACCAGGTCGCTTTAATTTCGATTTTTTGGACTTGGACATCGATACGTTGGCGTTGTTGGAGTTTCCCTGAGGGGTCTTTGGCCGCAGCGACGATTGGAAATAGTCCTGGGTGGTCGAAGGTCAGTTCGACATCGATGATTTTTTCGGAACCCGGAGCGATGGGTCCGATTTGGGAATCGTATTGGGAAGTCGTTTCAGTTTGGAGCGAGAGGGTCAGATCTGGCAGGACAGCCGAGCCAGGGTTTTTGATCCGCATACGGTACTTTTCGGGAACTCCGAGTTGGACGTCGGCTGGTCCGCTCAGCTCGAGTTCGAGTTTCGGTTGGTGGACTTGGACGTTCATTTGCGTCGGCTTTGGAGCCAGGGTCCATTCGAGGTTCAGGGCGAATTGGTCGGCTTCGAGGACTTCGATTTGGAGTTCGAGAGATTTCGAATCGTTGGCTCCAAGGGAATCGAGTTCCCAAAGGACCCCTGAGTCTTCGGGTGTTTCGTCCAATTCGTAGGCGCCGACCATCGTTTTGATTCCGTCGATTAGGACCCCTTTTGGGGTTGAGGCCCGGACGATGAGACCTTGAAGATCCGAGGAGCCTTCGTTGGTCGCGTGGATGGTGTAGGTTGCTTTTTGGCCGACGGCGATGGCTTGAGGGCCATCGACGCGCAGTCTCAGTTGGGGGACACGAACGTCAAGGGGAGTGGATGCTTGGTTGGTTTTGTTTGGACCTGCCGTCAGGATAGCGGGTACTTTGGGGGAGACGGCTCGTGGGATCGGCGCGAAATCGATTTGGGGTAGATCCGGGAGGTCGGAAACAGCGTTTGGAGACGTAGTTTGGGTTGGAGTTTGCGATGATGCGGAATCGCGTGAGGGGTTGGGGCCGGTTTTCGAGTTGTTGGGGGGTACTTGGGATTTTCTGCGGCTTGTGTTTTTTGGATCGATCGCATCGGAGCGAGCCGCTTCATAGACGCGGAGTTCTTTGCGAGCGACCGGTTCGATGGCCGGTTCGATGGCCGGTTCGGGGGATGCAGGGAGTTGGGGCGACTCCTCGGCAGTCGGCTGGGGTGGGGTACGTTTTGCGACCCCGCTTCCGATCGTTTCGGAATTAGAGCGGGCTTCGGGGTTGGCTGAAGCTTCTTGCAGGGAGGCGCGACTTTGGAAGTTGTTGCGATACGCAGGGTCGTTCCGGGTGCGTGTCGGCTGCATTGCTTTGGGCAGATCGATCGGTTCGTTCAGACTTGCTTTAGGATCGTTGCTACGGTTTGACCAAGGCATATTGAACGACTGCAGGGGAACTTTCATCCCTCCGGTCCATCGACGATCGCGGGGCTCTTGATCGGGGTCTGGGGAGTCTTTGGTGGGTTTCGGGTTTGAGTTCCGAAGCCGGCTCAGGAGGCCTTGGCCGTTGCCTGGGTTGGGTTTTGAGTTGGGGGAGAGCTTGGGATCGGATTGGAGAAAATCTCGCGGCAGATCTCGCGGCAGATCTCTCTGTGCCGCAGCGGGGTTATCCGAGCCAAGAAGGGCCAGGAGCAGGGCCAATAGGGAGGGTCCTAGAGGTGCTAAGCGTAGCGAGCAGCGTGTTCGATAATGCAACATTCGCGGGTCGATAGCGGGCAAGGAGAGTTGTGCGAGGGTGAGCTAAGGGGTGGCATTTGGTTCAGAAAGTTAGAGAAAACAGGCTGGCTCCCTGTTTTTTGATCTTGGCATGCCTTTTGCTCTGATACGGAATATGGAGGAATCCAGTTGGATTTCGGTACGATGGAACCCGACGGGTCGAGTGGGTGGTGTGCATTTCGATGGATACCCGGCCTAGATCGCCTAAAAGGGGAAATTGATACCATCGGTTGATTCTTTGTCGGTGGGCCCTTTTTTAATGGCAACATTTGAGGGGTGTAAATACGATGAAAAGAACCGAGGATCTTTGGATTTCGGTAAACCTCTTTTCCAACCAGTGAATGTTCGGAGCGAATCGCGATGCGGATGCAACGTCTTACTTTGAGTAATAGGGCAAGACTGCCGGAGATGGCAGTCGGTTTTGCTTTGGCGTTTGGGCTGCCGATGGCTTCGAACGTCTTATACGCTTTGGATTCCCAGGCGGTATCGCCGAGGTTGACCAAGGCGAGTCGGATGGCGACTTTCCAGCAGGATGGGAAGACCTACTTTGCCTTGAGTTTGGTTTCAGGGACGCTAACCGAGGCGTCGGCCGTTTCGAGGGTTGCGGTGATTGTCGACACGTCGGCATCTCAGAATGGCGTTTACCGTCGCGAGTCGATGGAGGTAGCCAGGTCGATCATTGAGTCATTGCCCGAGGGGTCGATCGTTTCTCTGTTGGCATGCGACGTGGAGCCTGAGTTGTATGCGGGGGGGGCGAAGTCTGATTCGGGCGACATCGCATCGGGTTTTGAGCGATTGGAGCGTCGCGTGCCGTTGGGGACCTCGGACATTGCCAGTGCATTGCGAGCCGCATCGGAGTCGCTTGGTGATCAGGGGCACAAGAGTGTTGTATACATCGGAGACGGTTTCCATTTGAATCGTTTGCTCAACACCTCGGAGTTCGATTCGTTGGTCGGTGAGTTGGTCGCGTCGCGATGTTCGGTAAGTTCGTTGGCGATTGGCCCGAAGACCGATTGTGAGTTTTTAGCGACGCTTGCCAATCACACCGGAGGGCGTGTGTTGGTTCGGAGCAACATTCAGGGTGTTACTTTGCAACAGGTCGCAAGCGAGCTTTCGAAGGTAGCTTGCGCACCGGTGTTTTGGCCTAAGGAGGCGAATTGGCCTGTGGGGATTGCGGCTCGGTATCCAGAGCGTATCCCGCCGATCCGCACCGACCGAGATTCGATTTTGATTGGCGTCATGTCCTCGAAGAGTCTGACTGGGGCGTTGCGTATTGATGGAGAGGTATTGGGCCAGTCGAAGTCACTTCAATGGGATTTGGTCTCAGAGGCATCGAATCCTGATTTAGGTTTTTTGGGAGCCTTGGTCAGCAAGTCCAGCAGCAATGGTGGAGTGTTGTTGCCGACGGCTGGATCCGATGCGTTGCGGGAGTTAGGAGATCTACTGAGCAGTTCGTCGGACACATTGGTCAAGGACGCGAAATTTGCGTTGCATGTCGGAGATGTCGCAGCCGCGCGGGTGATTGCCAAAGAGGCGTTAGACCGTTCGCCCTCGAATCTTGAGGCCAAGACGCTTTTGGAAGCTGCCCAGGTCGGCGGGCTCAAGCCAGCGTTGGCATCACCGAGTGATGAGGCCAAGGGTGGGGGTGAATCCCCTCGCAAGGTAACGGGATCGAAGATTGTCAAATTCGTTGCGGCTCGGGTTCAGCCACCTTCGGACGATCCGTTTGGGGATCCGGCACCTGCGGGTACTGCGCCGGCGGGTCAAGATCCTTTTGGGGATACTCCTGCTGAACCGGCCGGTGCTCCTGCGGCTGGAGTCGAACCGTTGAATGGGAATCCGGGTTTGAGCAATGCTCCTGGGAGGGACTTTGGCTCTGATCCATTGATGGCACCTAGTGATGGGCTCAGTGCACCGGCTGGATCGGATCCTTTTGGGGAGTTATCGAATGCTGGGGACTTGCTCAACCAGGACACAGAGATGCGCCGTGTGGCGGCTCAGGCTCTAGAGCGTCAGGTCATGTCGGAGTTGAGTCGAGCCCGGACATCGGACAATCCTTCGGGGGCCAAGGGTGATTTGAAGTTACTTTTGGATCAGATTCGTCGATCGCCGGATTTGGATCCAGCCAGTCGCGTTCAGCTTGAGTCGAGGCTTGGTGCTGGAATTCAAGCGACGGCAAGATCAGAGGCGGATCTTCGGGAGCGCATCGCGAGGTCCGAGGCGGTTCAATCGGCGGCCTCTGCATCGCGTCGTTTGTTGGCCGATCGGGACCGACGCGAGGCGACGATTCAACAGCTTGTACAGCGATTTGACTCTTTGATTCAGCAGCAGTTGTATTCGGCTGCCAACAATGAGATCGCTCCTCAGATCCATGAGTTGGCACACAACTCGGTGATTGACAAGGTTGTCAACTACGAATCGAGTTCGCTGGCGAACTATCGTTTGATCATGGACGTGATCAATCAGCGGAATCGAGCGTTTGTCGACGCGTTGTATCTATCCGAGCAAGCGTTGATCCCCTTTGTTGACGAGCCACCGGTTCGCTATCCACCAGCCGATGTATGGCAGGCGCTTAGTGCAAGGCGTATCGAGCGTTATGGGACGATCGATTTGTCGGGCGGAAACGAGACCGAGCGAAGGATTTTCCGAGCGTTGCGTGAGCGAGGCGAGGCGACCTTCAACAACACGCCGTTGAGTACGGTGATGCAAACGTTCTCCGATCAATACGGAATTCCGATTGTGATCGATCAGAAGGGTCTCGAGGACGAGACCGTTACTCCTGAAGATCCCGTATCGCTGAATGTTCCCGAAATTTCGTTGCGTTCGGCTTTGAAGTTGATTCTCGAGCCGTTGAACCTGACTTATGTCATCCAGGACGAAGTCATGAAGATCACCAACAAGAAAAATTCGGCCAACGTGGTGCGGGTTTATCCTGTCGGCGACTTGGTCGTACCGGTCATGAGCGGCATGATGGGTGGTGGCATGATGGGCGGCATGGGTGGCGGCATGGGTGGTATGGGCGGCGGCATGGGTGGTATGGGCGGCGGCATGGGAGGCATGGGCG
>JAJTEK010000141.1:0-3524 GCA_021299695.1 Pirellula sp.
GCTACGGTGCCGATGCCTTGCGCTGGTACCTCTTTGCCAACCAAGCCCCTTGGAATTCCATCCTTTACTCTGAACGAGCGATTCGAGATAGTATCTCGGAATTCATCCTGCGACTCTGGAATGTGTTTAGCTTCTTTACGATTTATGCACAGATCGATGGGTTTGCTGGTCCCTCAGAGATCCAAGGCGATTTCGATCAACTCGAAGCATGCGAGTTGGGACGTTCGAAGTCGTATCGCCCCGTGGCTCATAGAAATGAGTTGGATCGATGGATCCTAAGCGAACTTGGGACCACCTGCCGCGACTGCGTCGAACGCATGGACCGATACGATAGCTATGGTACTTGCCAGTCGCTCCACTCGTTTGTCGATGCCTTGAGCAATTGGTATGTAAGGCGAAGTCGATCGAGATATTGGTCCTCCGAGAAACAATCACAGGACAAACTCGACGCCTACTGGACCCTCTACGAGTGTTTGTTGGTGACCGCAAAGCTCATCGCCCCGTTCACCCCGTTCCTAGCCGAAACGCTCTGGGGGCACTTGACCGAGGGGCTCTCAGGGGTTCGCCAAAGCGTGCATCTTTGCGATTACCCTACGGGTGCATCGGAAGCAAACGATCCGATTCTCAACGAGCGCATGGGATTGCTTCGCCAGATCGCCTCGTTGGGACGCTCGGCTCGCATGGACTCGAAACTCAAGGTAAGGCAGCCTTTGTCGAGAGTCGAGGTCACTCTTGCAGACGACGCGCATATCGATTGGCTTCGCAGCCATGACGACATCGTCCGCGAAGAACTCAACGTTAAAGAAATCCACTACACCAGCGGTTCGAGTCCATTTGTCACTTATTCAGTCCAGCCTAATTTTCGCAAATTAGGTCCAAGGGTCGGTCCTCTGCTGCCGAAACTCAAAACCACACTCGCAGCCGCAAGCGGGGCGGAACTGATGGATCAAATGAGCCGCCTAGGAAAGATCCTTTTGACAATCGACGGAAAAGAGTTGGAACTCGATGACCAGGATATCCAAGTCCGCTTAAGCGCCAAAGAAGGTTGGGCGGCTGCACAAGGAAAATCGTGCGTCGTGGCACTCAATACCGAACTGACCCCAGAACTTATTCGCGATGGGATCGCCAAAGATGCGATTCGCCTCATTCAGGACCTGCGCAAACGTCGGCAGTGCAACTACACCGATCGGATCTTTGTCAAGATCCTCGTTACGGCCCAGGCCCTGTCCGATGCTTTGATCGGACATCAGGAACTTATCGCTGGTGAGACGCTCTCGAAAGAAGTCCAAGTTCAGGTCGTAGAAGCCCAATCACTCGATGCGTTGGATTCATCCTACGAGATTTCTGAGCTTGCCGACGAGAAGATCGCGATCGGTTTGCAAGTCCTCTCCAACGATTGATCCCAACCCGCTAGCTCTCAAAAAACTGAGTCGAAGACATCATGCCAAGCGTCCTTGCGCTCTTTGCACATCCCGATGACATCGAGTTTGTCGCCGCAGGGACTTTGGCGTTGCTCAAACATCATGGGTGGGAAATCCACCTGATGAATCTGGCCGATGGTTGCTGCGGGTCGACTACCACATCGAGGCAAGAGACAGCAAGAATCAGGCTCGAAGAAGCAAAGCGGGCTGCTGCCCATCTGCAAGCGACCCACTACGATCCTATCTTCCACGATCTTGAGATCCAGTACACCCAAGACGCGTTAATCCACCTAGTCGGGATTGTTCGAAGGGTCAAACCCAGGATCGTACTGACACACGCTCCGGTCGACTATATGGAAGACCACATGCAAACATGCAGACTTGCCGTCACGGCTGCGTTTGCCAAAGGTGTCCCCAACTATCCCGAACCGAGCGACTCTCGTTTTGAACCCGCTTATTTCAACGATGTCACCGTTTATCACGCTCAACCCCACGGAAATCGAACACCACTTGGAAAGACCGTACGACCTGGTCTGGGCGTGTTTGTCGATGCGGTAATGGATACCAAACAATCCATGCTGGCCGAACACCGCTCGCAGCAAGCTTGGCTCAAGGAATCCCAAGGGATGAACTCGTATATTCAGACGATGCTCGATTTGGGTGCCCAAGTCGCTGGTATGTTGCGTTCGAGAATCTCTCGCGAACGTCGTGGCGCCTATGCTGAAGGCTGGACCAAGCACCTGCACTTGGGGTTCAGCGATACAGATTCCGACCCGCTCCGAGACGCTCTGGGCCCCTTGGCCGTCGAGTTGCCTTCCAATTAGAGGTCCTCGGCATCGATCGATAGGGGCTCCATGATCTTGGTGTTCCGCTCGACGGCGATGACGACCGTTCGCTCATCGACTCCGTCGCGACTCCTTGCTGTCGCTGGCAGGACTTGGCGACGATCTGGAAAAGGTAAACGAGCCGAAAACGTTCCGTCGACCTGAACCTTCACGGGTTCCGACCCGATCGCAACATGAGCATCTGGATGCGTTGTGCCAAAGACGAGCAACTCTGCTTCGACGTCGAAGTGAAACTGCCGAGGCTTTCGTAGGCTCCCTTCAGCCCCGCTCCCGAATTGGGATAGCACGTCGAGTTCCATAGTCCGTTTAAGCCGATCCTCGAAGACCTCCGCAAGTTCACCTTTGTTGGTCTCGTCGCTGTAGCCACCGCTCATCGCATAGATTTTTTCGGCGTCCTTCGCGATGTCGGCCCAGTGGTCATCGAACGAATCCTTGCTGCCAGGCATAGGGGTCGTCACGACGTTACTGCGGACAAGTTCATAGAATCGACGGTTGTTGCCTGTCGTGTAACCCATAATGATCTGGAATCTCGACGGTGGATCACTCACGTCGATGTACCAGTTGCGCACTCCGCCGTGGATCTCGATTTCACGGTACACCGTTTCAGAACTTTCGGTCGTGCCCGAATCGTCGAACTTGAGCAACCTCAAGACTGGTTTGACCGAATGCCAATGATCGATAAGGGCCGCTTTGGCACGCTCGACCGTCGCTCGGGCGATGTCCCAATGGGCATGAAGCCAGTAGGGGTCTCGGACCATCAGAACGATTCGGTCTTCCCCTTTGACCACCGGAGGGACGATTGTGGTTTGAGTGAGTTTTCGGATAGGGGGCTCCTGGGCAAGATCCTTGCGGCGCTCTTTCTCAAGATGTGCGATGCGGATCTTTTCAACGATCTTAGGATCGGTGTTGGTCTTCGGTGGGATCGGAAGAGGCTGTTTTTTGGTGACGATGATGTCATCAGGATCGACCCTCGTTGGCTTGCTCGGGCTAGTCGGTAGGGCAGGCTTGCTAGAGGTTGTCTTGGCCGGAGCAGTCTTTGCCGGAGCAGTCTTGGCCGGAGCAGTCTTGGCCGGAGCAGTCTTGGCCGGAGCAGTCTTGGCCGGAGCACTCTTTGCCGGAGCAGTCTTTGCCGGAGCACTCTTGGCCGGTGCAGTCTTGGCCGGTGCAGTCTTGGCCGGTGCACTCTTGGCCGGAGCAGTCTTGGCCGGAGCACTCTTGGCCGGAGCAGTCTTGGCCGGAGCAGTCTTGGCCGGTGCAG
>JAJTEK010000141.1:3532-13009 GCA_021299695.1 Pirellula sp.
TGCAGTCTTGGTCGGTGCAGTCTTGGTCGGTGCAGTCTTGGTCGGTGCAGTCTTGGTCGGTGCAGTCTTGGTCGGTGCAGTCTTGGTCGGTGCAGTCTTGGTCGGAGTTTTGGTATTCATGGACGGGGATTTTTTTAGTTTCTTGGCGGGAGTGGCAAATTCCCCCCCTTGGAGGGTGGGTTTTTTTTCTGCGGAGGGTTTGGTGGGGGAAGGCACGGTCAAAACTCCAGTTTCCTTGGCTGCAAACTCGATGAGATGGTGACAGTATGTTTACTCATGAAGAATAATTCCATAAATTCCCATGGTTTTTACTTCCGTTTCATGGGAAAAAGTCGATCGCGGTCCTGAAGGAACATGGAAGGTGACAGACCCGTAGACCGTTTCATTTGCACAACTGTTGCAATCGTTAGAACCTGACCAATTTCATGAATCCGACAGAGATGCCACCTGAGAAACCTGCACCCTCCCCCCTACTCGGTAGGCTAGCCATGGCCGTAACGACCAGTTTGGTCCAAATCGCCATGGGAACGCTGCTTGGTTATTGGATTGATACTTGGCTTGGCTGGATGTTTTTAACACCGCTTGGAGTTTGCTTGGGGATGGTGTTGGCGACCAGGACATTGCTGAGATTTATGAAGCAGTTCACCCCGCAGATTGCTCCTGGCGCGACCCATTCCTACGAACCGGTCGATGAACAACCCGGTTCGGTGGTATCTGGGGATTCTCGGAAGTCCGAGGGTTAGTCACATGCTCGACGTGAATTCGGGTCGGCCCGAAAGCGAACTACCCGAGAACGAACTACCCGAGAACGAACTACCCGAGAGCAACAAGGGATTGGTTCCCACCAGGGGGCCTTGGCACACGAGGCGGTTGATTGTCTGGAGTTTGTTTTTGGGTGCCATTCTTTCGGGGGGCAGTTACGTATTTCGTCCGCTCGAACCCGAATTGTCTCTTTATCAACAGATTGCGATTTGGTATTGCGCGGTGGTGACTATTACAACATTGTTATGGACGACAGGAGCGGTGGCTCACCGTTTCCCGGTCTTTGGAGCGTTGATGAATGTGAATTGGAGGATTGGAACGATTGCGGGACTTGCTTTAGTGGTCTCTGCGACAAAATGGCCCCAGGGCAATTCAATGTGCCTTTACTTGGTGGGCTATTATTTCCCTTTTCTTGTATTAGAATCCGCGTTGTCCATTTACCACCTTTGCTCGCGACGTGAAGTTTAGTCCCCATGTCAAATCTTCTCCTCCACATCAAAGACGCTTACTACTTTGAAGTGCCGAAGGTCCTTTGGCATAGCAATCGCAAGTCGGCTGCTGATTTTCCAGACTGGATGGTCCGCAACGATGCGGGTTTTCAAGAGCAAGAAGCAACATCGCTGATCGCCTCGCTTCGCGAGCTCGGTGCAGATGTTTCTGACGGGCTCAAGTCCCAGTGGCTCGATTGGCAAGCGCAACCTGGCAATTACGGTCGCCCATTGGATGTCTTTCTCGACATGGGTGCGGCCCAGATTGCCAAGAGGGCTGGTAGTTGGGCAAAGAAGAATGCGCCGTCGAGTCGCGATCCGATATCGGCGTATCTGGCATCTGCAGACTCGGCAGAGCCGCTCGGATGGTTTGCTCAACTGACACAGCGTTCCGATTTTCGCAAGGCGTGGGATGGGATCAAAAAGGATCACAACTCGTCGGAGTATGTGAACGCGTATGCCAAGGGCGTCACGTGGGACGAGTCCAAGATCGAACAATACAATCGCGCGTTGGATGGCAAGGTGCTTGTTCCTCAGCCGTTTGGTGGAAAGCTACGAAATGCCTACGAGCCGGAGTCGGGTTTTTGTCTTTCGAAGTACATGGTTATCGAGCTTTTGGTAGCCTTTCTTTTGATTGGAGCTTTTGCTTGGTTGGGTCGAAGGATTCAAGGCGGAGCGGTTCCTAAGGGGCGTGCTTGGAACTTCCTAGAGGGGATGGTCGAGTACGTCCGTAAGCAAGTCTTTGAGCCTGCGATGGGTGCAGAGGATTCGCGAAAGTTCATGCCGCTGCTTGCGACGATGTTTGTGTTTATTTTCGGCTTGAACTTAGCAGGGATGGTCCCTTTCCTTGGGTCCCCAACGGCTTCTTTGGCTTGCACCGGTGCGTTGGCTCTTGTGGTTTTTGCCGTGGGGTTGATTTGGGGTGTCGGGACGATGGGTCTAAGCGGCTATTTGAAGAATCTTTGCCCTAGCATGGGGTTGCCACCTTTGTTGGCCGTTGTGATTGTTCCGATGCTTTGGGTGATTGAGTTTATTTCCCTATTCATGAAGCATGGAATTTTGGCGCTGCGGTTGCTGGCCAACGTGGTGGCTGGGCACGCGGTTTTGCTCGGATTGATGGGCTTGGCCGTTGGAGCGACCGCCCTGTACAACGGTTCGAATCTAGCGATCTGGGCTCCATTGGGGTTTGTGACCGCTCTCAGTATGGTTGCGATGAGCTTGCTCGAGCTCTTTATCGCTTTCCTTCAGGCAGCGATGTTTACGTTCCTCGCTGGTCTGTTTATCTCGTCGTCGATCCATCATCACTAAGGTGTTTTTGGTTCAATAAACTTTTTTGTTCAGTTGTCTGTTTGAGGAGTTTCAAAAGTGTATTTCGTAAGTCGAACTGTAATGTACACCTTGGCGTTGTTGGTTATGTTCTCTGCTACCGCGGGTGCTGCTGAAGGCGGCGCGATTCCCGGGGCCATCGGTGGTGGTCTGGCTGTTTTGGGTGCTGCGATCGGCATTGGGCTCTTGGCCAAAGGTGCTGTTGAGTCGATCGCTCGTCAGCCAGAGGCTGCAGGCGTTATTCAAGTCAATATGATCATCGCGGCGGTTTTCATCGAAGGTGCAACGCTTTTCGCGATCATCGTCGGTTTGCTACAGAATCCTTTCGCTGCTGCGAACTAGGACTCTCGATGCGTCGGCTGGGCGGTCGTTTGTCTGGCCTAAGGCTTCCAAAGTTTTTGACTTTAGGTCGCTAGTCGGCTGTAGAGCGGATCCTTGGGCCTTGAATCGTATTGTCGCTTTAAGACCCACCTTCTTTGGCGATAAGCCATCGGCGTTTTTGGGGTTCGTCTGCTGCGAGTGTTTTTTAACTTGTTCTGGATTCAGAGGGTGCTTGATCGTAAGCACCGTTTTGAAAGGCTGTAGAAATGATCCTTGGTCTGAGAAATAGCGTGTTGGCGTTGCTGCTCGTTTTGGGGTTGTCTCTAACGTTTGGGCTTGGGGTTCTCCATGCTAGCGAAGGGGGGCACAGCGATCCGACGCACGCGAATGCTTCCTCGGAGATGGCAAATCCCCTGGAGCTCAGGACCGACTTCGCGATCTTTTCGCTTCTGGTGTTCTTGGCTCTTCTTGCGGTTTTGTACGCGTTGGCCTGGAAGCCGCTGATGAAGGGCTTGGATCTTCGTGAAAAGCTGATCTCTGGTCAGGTTGAGGAAGCTCGTGCTGCTTCGGAGCAAGCGGCAGCGAAGCTCAAGGAGTACGAGACAAAGTTGGCTGAAGCGGCGGTGCAAGCCCAAGACATGGTCGTGCAAGCCAAGCGAGATGCTGAGCATGTTGCCGAGCGTATCAAGACCGAGGCGCAGTCCAACGCAGAGCGGTTGCTCGACCGAGCACGGTCCGAAATCGAAACGGCCAAGCAATCGGCCTTGAGCGAGCTATCGCTCAAGAGCACCGACATTGCATTTGGCTTGGCTCGTAAAGTCATCGGCCGAGAGCTCAAGACCTCCGATCACGAGCAGTTGATCAAGGACGCACTCGGACGGCTTCCAAGCGGCAACAGCAACAACTAAGTCCATCAAAGATCAAAGATTATGGCTGAAAAAGCTACCAAAATCCCAACGGTTTTCGACAGTGACGAGCAGCAGATCGGCGAGGTCTACGCCCGAGCGTTGTTAGCGTCGGTGCCCAAGGACAAAATCGATCTAGTGGTGCAAGAGTTTCAGTCTCTGATCGTTGACGTGTTGGATAAGCACCCGAAGCTCGAGACGGCGATTGCTAACCCTAAGTTGGCTGCCGAGGACAAAAACGCTTTGATCGATAAGATCTTCAAGGGCAAGATGGATGCCACGTTGCTGACTTTCCTCAAGGTGCTCGGTCGGCGTCAGCGACTTAATTCCATCCGAGCCATCCAGGGAGCAACCAGCGACCTTGCTGACGAGATGGCTGGGAGGATCCAAGCGGTCGTCACGGTTTCGGACAAGCTCAACGCGGAGTCCGAGCAGGCACTGGTCAAGAAGCTCGAAACGCTATTAAAGAAACAAGTCCGCATCGTGGTGAAAGTCGACCCTCAAATCCTCGGTGGATTGGTCGTCAGGATCGGCGATACGGTTTACGATGGCAGCATCGATGGACAACTTCGCTCGCTGCGAAAAGTCGTCACTCAGCGAGCCGAAAATACACTCCGATCGATCGCCGATTCCATGGTCACTACGACCTAAGGATCCCGGCGGAGCGGATGCCCGAAATGAACGTTTTGGTCTGAATCATTAAGTTTGAATACAAGGTTCCCCCCGAGCACAGGCAGTTTGTCGTTGGGCAGGGGTTTGCGAGGTTGAAGAAATGAAGTTTAACTCGGATGAAATTGCAAGCGTCATTCAAAAGGAAATCGAGCAGTTCGGTAGCCAGGTTGACGTTCGCGAAGTAGGAACGGTCCTTGAGGTCGGTGATGGTATCGCCCGAGTCTACGGACTCTCAGGGGTGATGTCCGGCGAGATGGTCGAATTTCCAAGCGGCGTGATCGGTTTGGCCTTCAATCTCGAAGAGAAATCCGTCGGGGTGATTATCCTCGGCGACTACTTGAGCATCAAAGAAGGGGATGAGGTCCGTGCCCTTGGAACGCTTTTGAGCGTCCCGGCAGGGGATGCTGTTGTCGGTCGCGTTCTCGATCCGCTCGGAAATCCGATCGACGGCAAAGGTCCCGTGAGCACGAACATTCGACGACCTGTAGAAATCATCGCTACTGGAGTGGCCGAACGGCATCCGGTCAATGAGCCGATGCAAACCGGGATCAAAGCCATCGACGCGATGACTCCTATCGGACGTGGACAACGGGAATTGATCATCGGCGACCGCAAGACCGGTAAGACTGCGATTGCGATCGATGCGATCATCAACCAAAAAGGCAAGGGAGTAAAGTGCTTCTATGTCGCCATCGGTCAAAAGGAATCTTCGGTGGCATTGCTCATCGATGCTTTGGACAAAGCCGGGGCGATGGAATACACCACGGTGATCGTTTCGGGTGCTAGTGCCCCTGCCCCTTTGCAATACGTTGCACCGTATGCAGGAACCGCGATGGCCGAACACTTCATGTTCAACGGCCAACATGCATTGATCGTCTACGATGACTTGAGCAAGCAAGCCGTCGCCTACCGCCAGTTGAGCTTGCTCATGCGTCGCCCACCTGGGCGTGAAGCGTTCCCTGGGGACGTGTTTTACTGCCACAGTCGACTTCTTGAGCGTTCGGCTAAGCTTTCGAAGGCTCTTGGAAGTGGCTCACTGACGAGTCTTCCGATCATTGAAACGCTTGAAGGGGAAGTTTCGGCATACATTCCAACGAATGTGATTTCGATCACTGACGGCCAGATCTATCTTCAGCCTGACTTGTTCTTTGCCGGTATTCGCCCTGCGATGAACGTCGGTATCTCGGTATCACGCGTCGGTGGAAATGCCCAGATCAAGGCGATGAAGAAGGTTGCCGGCGGATTGCGATTGGACTTGGCTGCGTTTCGCGAGTTGGAAGCCTTCGCTCAACTCGGGACCGAGCTCGATCCGGCAACGCAAGCCAAGCTAGATCGTGGTTACCGAATGGTCGAATTGCTCAAACAACCGCAATTCCAGCCTATGAGTGTCGCCGAGCAGATTGTCAGCATCTACGCCGGTACCCGTGGGCATCTTGATGATATCCCTGTTGCGAAGGTTCGAGAGTTCGAAACCGGACTGCTGGATTTCTTGAGGGATCGAAAAGGGGATGTTCTTCAGAAGATCAATGATGTCGCCGATTTGACTCCTGAAGTCGAAGAGATGATCAAGTCGACAATCAGCGCCTTTAAAGCGACCTTCCGAGCGTAACCCTAGACGAGGAAATCACTGGCAATGGCAAACATTCGTCAACTCGATAAACGTCGAAAGAGCGTTCGGAATATTCGCAAGATCACCCGGACGATGGAACTCATCGCGACGGCCCGCTTTAAAAAAGCTATGGACCGCGCGGCGGCTGCGACCGATTACACCAAACGTATCACCCAGATTGTCCAAGATTTGGCCAACAGCGGCACTAGTGTTTCTCATCCCTTGCTTCTGGCCCACGATACGGTCAAGGCTGTCGATATCCTTGTGCTCACGGCCAACCGTGGCTTGTGCGGGGGCTACAACGGGTCGCTCGTACGCGTCGCGGCCCAACGCCGCAGCGAAATCCAAGAGCAAGCCGATGCGGGGCAAACCTCCGTCAGCGGCAAACGAGGGATTTCAGCCTTTCGTTACGCTGGTATTCCCATCGAAAAGACTTACACCCAATTCGATGACCAGCCGAGTTTCGACGAGGTTGCCAAGATTGCCGACGAGCTTATTTATCGCTTCGTATCGGGCCAAGTCGACCGCGTCGACGTGGCCTACACGCGGTTTATCAGCAGTTCCAAACAGGTCCCTGTTGTCGAGACATTGCTTCCGTTTGCTGGACTCGACGTGAGTTCGAACACTGCAACGCAAGGCACTGCAACGCAAAGCACCGATCAAGAGAAGAAGGTGCGTGACGATTACGAATTTCTGCCCAACGCCTCGGCGATCCTTCAAGAAGTCGTACCGGCAAGTTTCCGAGCTAGGCTCTTTAAGTGCTTTTTGGATGCGGCCGTCAGCGAGCAAATCGCACGGATGGTCGCTATGAAGAGTGCGACGGAAAATGCAGGGGACATCATCAAGGGATTGTCTCGAACCTACAACCGTGCCCGACAGAGCAAGATCACCCAAGAGATCATGGAAATCATCGGAGGGGTTGAAGCCCTCGGTTAAAATGATGGTGGTTAAAATCCTGGCGGTTTAACCGCTGGAGTGCTGGAGCGTTGTGAGAATCCGAAGGTTCTTGCAACGCAAAATACACACAGACATTTTTCAATTGAAAACTTTTTCAACACAAACCTCCTTTTAGACACATAGCGCAGAGAAGATCATGAGCGTCTCGACCTCCAAAGGTGTTGGTAAAATCAGTCAGGTCATTGGCTCGACCTTCGATGCCGAATTTCCAGCCGACGGCTTGCCACCGATTTATAACGCGGTGAAAGTCGTCAGCAGCAAAAAAGGGGTTGAAATCAACCTTACCGGTGAAGTCCAACAGCACCTTGGCGGCGGAAAAGTTCGCTGCGTGGCTTTGGGTAGCACCGACGGTCTGATGCGGGGTCTCGATTGCGTCGATACAGGGACTCCTGTATCGGTTCCTGTCGGCGAAGGCACGCTCGGTCGGGTCTTCAACGTTCTCGGTGAACCCATCGATCAACGCGGCGAGGTCAAAGCCGACACGACTTGGCCAATTCACCGCAAGGCACCAGCCTTGTCGGAACTCTCGACCAACACCGAAGTCTTCGAAACCGGTATCAAGGTTATCGACTTGCTCACCCCGTTCGTTCGAGGTGGTAAAGCCGGTCTGTTCGGTGGAGCGGGATTGGGAAAGACAGTTATTCTCCAGGAACTTATCGCCCGCGTTGCTAGTTCCCACGGTGGTTACTCGGTTTTCGCAGGGGTTGGAGAAAGAACTCGCGAAGGGACCGACCTTTGGCTCGAAATGCAAGAGGCTGAGATCGGCACGACCGGGCGCAAGGTTATCGAGCAGACATGCATGGTTTTCGGACAGATGAACGAGCCACCTGGGTCGCGACTACGCGTTGCTCTATCGGCCCTTACGATGGCCGAATACTTCCGCGATACGACCGGAAAGGACACGCTGTTGTTCGTCGACAACATTTTCCGATTCTCCCAAGCCGGTTCGGAAGTTTCCGCACTCTTGGGTCGGATGCCGTCTGCGGTGGGTTATCAACCGACGCTTGCGACCGAAATGGGTGCCTTGCAAGAACGCATCACTTCGACCAAACGCGGGGCGATCACCTCGGTACAAGCCGTTTATGTTCCTGCTGACGATCCGACCGACCCTGCCCCTGCGACCGCTTTCGGACAGCTCGATGCGTTTATCTACCTCGAGCGATCCATCTCCGAAAAAGGGATTTACCCTGCGATCGATCCACTGGCCTCCAACTCGCGGATTCTCGATCCCGCGGTTGTCGGTCAACGGCACTACAACATCGCCCGACGCGTTCAACGCACACTCCAACGGTATCGCGAACTCCAAGACATCATCGCGATTCTCGGTGTTGACGAATTGAGCGAGGAAGACAAGACAGTCGTGCGTCGCGCTCGACGCATCGAACGATTCTTGTCCCAGCCCTTCTTGGTCGCTGAAGTCTTCACCGGCAAACCCGGTGAAATCACCTCGCTGGCCGACACCATCCGAAGCTTCGAAGAAATCTGCGATGGCAAGTGGGATCATTTGCCAGAGTCCGCCTTCATGTATGTCGGGGCGATCGAGCAAGTCGAAGCTCAGGCCAAGAAGATGGCCGAGCAAGGAAAGAAATAACCATGAGTACAGACACATCCGTCCATTGCATCGTCGTGACTCCGGAAAGAACGGAGCTCGATGCTCAATGCGAAGCGCTCAAACTTCCGATGTACGACGGTGAGTTGGGTATTCTCCCGGGCCGCGCTCCGATGGTAGGACGGCTCGGGTTCGGTTTGCTCAAGCTCCAGTCGGCCACCGGCGAGCAAGCGTGGTATGTCGACGGTGGATTTGTTCAGGTGACTCGCGATGGAGTCTATGTGCTGACGAATCGGTTGCTCAAACCCGAGCAGATCGACCGAAAAAGCGCTGAGGAAGAACTCCAAAAGGCCACCGCAATGGTTGCAAACACGCCTCAAACACGCAGCGTCAGAGAGCGGGCGTTGGCCCAAGCTCGTGGTAAACTCAGGATCAGTAGCTAAAGGCACATCAGCTCATGGGTTCTCGCAAGGGAAGCGATTTTGCAGGCGTTGGAGTAGCGATAGTCACCCCATTTCGCGACGGCAAACTCGATGTCAAACGGCTGCAGGAACAGATCGATTTTCAGATCAGCTCCGGGGTGACTTTCTTGGTCCCAGTAGGGACCACAGGGGAGTCGCCGACACTATCCCACGATGAGCACGAGCGGGTCATCAGCGAAGTCGTCCAAGCGGCCCGTGGCCGATGCAAAGTCATGGCTGGAACCGGCAGCAACTGCACAGCAGAAGCCCTTCGTTTGACCCGCTGGGCAGCCAAGGAAGGTGCAGATGCATCCTTGCAAGTCGCTCCCTATTACAACAACCCCACCCAACGGGGCTTCTACGAGCACTTCAAAGCAATCGCCTCGGAAGTCGGCATCCCCCACTGTGTGTACAACATCCCTGGCCG
>JAJTEK010000142.1 GCA_021299695.1 Pirellula sp.
TTGGCCCCGCCGGCATGAAGCCGACGGAGGCCAAGAAGAGCTCGATGGGCGCTGGGTAAGCCTACCGTCGGGCTCGTCCCGGCGGAGGCGTAACTTGCAGCTACAAAGCATGCGTTCGTGTCTCGCCTCGGATTTCGTATCGCGGTGGGGACCGCCATCTCTGGGCTATCTCTATGATGTCGTTGCGCGTTTGGATGACGCGATTGCTGCGCACAAAAAAGGCGAACGGTGTAGTCGGTCTTTAGGGTACTACCAAGCTATCGTGTCGGGCCTGAATCCAGGCCTTGACCTCAGGGAGTCTACCGTAGGCGTAGGCCAAAAGAGCGATTGGCGGAATCGTGGGTTTATCGACACCTTGTTCCATCTGCAATTTGCAAGAAGCGCATTCGGTGCTTCCGATCTGTGCCGGGGTCTTTTGCATGGTGCTGATGAGTCCCCAACCGACGCGAAGGCTGTTTCGGTAGTTCTCTCGTTTGAGTCCGTAGACACCGGCCATGCCTGAGCAGCCCGAGTCGGCTTGCAGGACGTTCAAGCCCGGGATCAACTCCAGGAGTTTTGTGCCGCTGTACTCGATATCCAAGGCTCGGAGGTGGCAAGGTGTGTGGTAGACGACCGATATGTTGAGGGGCTTGAAATCCAGTTCCAGTTCGTTGCGGTTGTGCATCTCCCAGAGATAGTGTCCGGCCTCTTGGGTGTTGCTTGCCACGAGCGACGCATCATCGCTCGGAAAGAGATTTGGATACTCATGCTGCAAGCACAGGGCAGCCGTCGGTTCGGTCGCCACGATCGTATAGCCTTGCCTGACTGCATCGGCGAGTCGGCGAAGTTGGGGGACGATTAAGCGTTTGACGCGTTCGACATCTCCCAAGGAGATTTTGGTCATCCAGGTTACGGTCTGCCAGGTGGGCACGTAGACCTCGACCCGTTGATGCTGCATGACTTCGACGAGCGCTTTTCCGACCCATGGATTGTGCCAATTGGCATACTGATCGACCAAGTAGAGGACTTTGCGGCTACCGGATCGGCTCATTCGATTGAGTTTCTGCTTGACCGCCCAACGGATGAACGACTGTTTAGCGATTTGGGGCAATCGTCGGCCCATGGCAATACCGGTCGATTTTTCCAAGAGCCATCGCATCGAGCGGTTTCCCATGGCCCAGTTGGCAAGTCTGGGGAAACGGCTTGCGATATTCGTCAGCAGATCGATCCTCGATAGGAGTCGGTCGGTGATACGAAGTCCGTTGGTGGCTGTGTGCTGGGCTTTGAGTTCGACGACCATGCGTGGGATGTCGACTTGGGAAGGGCATTCGAAGCGGCATTGATGGCAGTGGAAGCAAAGGTCGGCGATCGCGCGCATTTGGTCGCTCTCGCTCTGTGGGCCAGAGATATCCCCTGAGAGCAGACCGCGGATGAGGTTGGCTTTGGCTCTGGGGCTAGCTTCTTCGCTGCGTGATATTCGAAACAAAGGGCACATACGTTCCCCGGGTGCGTTGGTCCGACATCGTCCGCATCCGTTGCATTGGCGACTTGAGGCTTCGAGCGACTTTTCGCCCGACCAGTCCAGGATAGGTAGCATCGGTCTTGCCGGCTGCGTGAGTTCATCAGGATCGGGTTCTTTACGATCGGTCCTAAGGTTATCGATGGGCCGTTGGGGAGCGTCGGTGATGAGTTTACCAGGATTGAGAATCCCGTCGGGATCGAACCAAGTTTTGACTTGTCGGCAGATCGGATAGAGCTCGCCGAGTTGTTGGCGTAGATAACCGCTGCGGCTCAACCCCACGGCGTGTTCACCGGAGATGACGCCTCGAAATTCGATCACTTTTTCAAAGACCTTATCGGCGATCCGCAGGAGCTTTTGGATGTCTTCTTCGGAGTTCGGGTCGAGGAACGGACGCAGTTGCACATTGCCTTGGGCTGCATGGGCAAAAAGCGTTGCCGTGACCCGCTCGGACTTGAGGATGTTCTGGATTTCGAAGAGGAAATCAGGCATTCGCTCGGGTTGGATCGAGAGGTCGTCGACAAATGAGATCGGTTTTTGTGGGCCGCCGAGGCGGACTAACTGGGGGATGATCCGGCGGCTCAAACGCCAAACGAAATCCCGTTCCGCATCGTCGACGATGATTGCTGTTTGCTGAGTCGAAGGTGCTTTGCGAACGATTTTTTGAACCAATGCAACAAGCCGCTGTTTGACCTCCGTCAAATCATCTCCTTGATGTTCGATGAGCAAGAGAGCTTCGCAGCCTCTGGGCAACATCGCTTCATAACGGGAGTCCAATTCGCGAGCGATTTCGATGAGTCGACGGTCCATCAGGTCGCATGCCGCGACCTCGTCCTTGCGCGCCTCGAGAGCTGCACAGGCGGCGAGTTCCATTTTTTCGAACAGCAGCAGTACCAAGGCTCGTGCGTTAGGGATGCGATCGACCTTCAATGTCAACTCGGTCAGGACTGACAGCGTTCCTTCGGCACCGGCTTGTAAACGCGCCAAATCGATTTGGTCGTCTTCGAGGATCGACTCGAGCCGATAGCCGCAGCCTCGCGGGATTCCTTTCCATGGTGGGGATGAGATCGTCTCTTTGTTTTCGGTGAGGTATCGTCCGAGGTCGCTTGCAATGCGATCGAGTTTTGGACTTCCGGTGTTTGGGTAGTGCCAAGAGGTTTTGGCCAGTTCGACTTGCTGGCCATCGGCCAGAACCGCCTGGGCGCCGAGCAGATGAGATCCGGCCGTTCCGTTCCGCGGGTAGTGGCTTCCTAGAGCGTCGATTGCCACTAGGCTCCCGACGGTTGTGACGGCTCTCATGGGGGGGTCGATTCCCAGAACCAGCTTATGGGGTGCCAACTGTCGATTGAGATCTCCGAGGGTGATTCCAGGTTGAACACGGACCCGAAGGTTCTGTGCATCCAGGTCGATCATGCGGCGCATGAAGCGAGAGAAGTCCAGGATGATCCCTGGACCGAGAGATTGGCCAGCCAGTCCAGTTCCACCTCCGCGAGGGAAAACGGGCAATCCGTTTTCGACGGCGTATTTGATGCACCCGGCCACGTCGTTGGCATGCCGTGGGCGAACCACGGCCATCGGTGCGATCTGGTAGAGACTCGCGTCGCTGGCGTAGATCTGGGAGTGCAGAGAGTCGCAGAAGACCTCGCCGTCGAGGATCCCCCTTAAATCCGCTTGGATTCTCGCCTGCTCTGCTTCCACAACGCTCCCTTATGGTTCGCTTGCCTACGGTTTGCTTGACTGCATCGGACGCCCTATTGGCGGGTCAATTGGACGCGGCTGTGTCGAACTCCGTAGGCAAAGTAGATCACCAAGCCTATTGCCAGCCAGACACCTAAGCGGGCCCAGTTTTCCTTGCCCAAACCGGCGATCATCGCACCGCACACGACGACGGCGAGGATCGGAACGAGGGGAACCAAGGGGGTGCGAAAGGGTCTTGGGGCGTCTGGATCGCTTTTGCGCATGATGATGATTCCGATCGAAACCAGCGCGAAGGCAAACAATGTCCCGATGCTGGTCATGTCCCCGACGACACTATCGGGGATAAAGGCAGCGAAAAGGGCGACAAACACAAAAAAGATCCAATTGGATTTCCAGGGCGTCTGATGGACCGGATGCAGATCCGAAAAGATCTTGGGTACGAGTCCGTCGCGGGACATCGAATAAAAAACGCGGCTTTGTCCTAGGAGCATCACCAGGATCACCGAAGAGAAACCGAACAGGATTGCTACGGTGATGAATTTGCCCAAGGCCCCGTAGCCGGGCATGTAGGTTTCGATCGCGTAAGCCACCGAGGCTTCTTTGCCTTTGGTGGGATCTCGGAAGTCTTCGTAGGGGGCGATTCCAGTGAGGACCCAGCTAAACAGGATGTACAAAACGGTGCAGATCAAGAGCGAGCCGAGGATACCGATCGGCATATCGCGTTCGGGTTTTTTGGTCTCTTGGGCGACCGTCGAGACCGCATCGAAACCGATGAAGGCGAAGAAAACGACGCCAGCCCCACCGAGGACACCCCAGAGTCCGCCGAAATTCCGCTCCGTCTCCTTGATCGCGTCGGTGTAAACCGTCGCATCGGGAATGAATGGGGTATGGTTTGCCGGTTGGATAAACTGCCATCCTAAGGCGATAAACAGGACCACGATCAGAACCTTGACGCTCACGACGATCGCGTTGAATACCGCCGACTCTTTGATACCTCGCACCAAAACGATCGTCAGAAGCAGCAGAATAATGACGGCCGGTAAGTTGATGATCCCGGTGACTTTGTCGGCCCCCTCGCCGATCGACTCGAACGGCGAGTGACAAAATTGGTAAGGGATCGTGTATGCTTTTCCGAGGAAGCTTTCGATCAGTTTGTTCAAATACTGAGACCAAGCGATCGCGACGGTTGCTGCTCCTAGGGCGTATTCGAGGACCAAGTCCCATCCGATGATCCATGCAAAGAGTTCACCCATCGTGGCGTACGAGTAGGTGTAGGCACTGCCTGAGACCGGGGTCATTGCGGAGAATTCCGCGTAGCACATTCCGGCCAATGCGCAACCGATGGCAGCAACGATGAAACTCAGCGTCACGCTCGGTCCTGCATGCTCGGCGGCCGCAGCGGCCGTCCGTACAAAGAGTCCAGCCCCGATGATCGCTCCGATCCCTAGGAGGACCAAGTTCACTGGGCCGGCTTGAAGTTCGGTGTTTGCACTTTGGTGCATTGGGATGACGTAGGGTCCCTCGGGGATCACCGCGATGGTCTTGTCCCCAGAGGTCTCGACGCTCTGCTGGATGGCTTTCTCGATCGAATCGATCATTTCGACACCGGTCAGTTCTCGATCTTTGCCTTGGATGCCTTCGCTGTACAAGGAGACTCGTCCGATTGAAAGAGGCCGAAGAAGCATATGGGTTTGCCAGCCATCGATGTCGGCAAGCCTCATGCGTCGGATGCGTTCGACGAAGCCCTCGGCGCCTAGGGTTTTGAGTTGGGTTTGCGAGTCGCGATACTCGTGGGAACCGAGCCCTTCTTCGCAACGGCTAGCGATGATCATGTGGCCACCATCGGCCAAAATCTGCAAGGGAGCGACCATCCCTTTAACGGTTTGATAGTAAGTCTTATCGAGTGGATAACCGGCCGCACTGGTCACGAGCGTAGCGAATTTTCGATCGATAGGAACTTCGGCATACTTGCGGACGACCTGGACGCTCTGGAGGTGGCTTTCGACGCACTTGCCAAAGTTGACAAAACTCATTTGGCGTTGTTCGTCGATGATGGTGTTGACCGCGTAGGTCGGCCCGAGAAGCTCGAGGATTTCAAGTTGGCCGCGGTGCAAGGGGTTTTCGACGAGGTTGCCGTTGCAGGCCAGGGGGTTGGCCATGAACTGGTGATTATGGAAAGTTCGGATGGTCTCTTCGCCGGCCACGCCCGGAGCGACGACTTTGCGACCACCGGAGTAACCGGCCATGAAGTGCGGTTCGACCAGCCCGACAACAATCCGCAAATCGGCGTCGACCAGATGGCGATTCAGGAGCACCGGAATCCCATCCGTCGGGGTCTTGCCCAGATCGACCATCCAAGCCAGGTCGCGGGCGTAGTGATTCTCGATGCGGATGTGGTTGAAGACCCATTCGTCGCCGACGACTTCGAGCATTTCTTTGCCCAAGTTTGGGCGGTGCAAGCCGGTGGCAATCAGGATGGTGATCTGAGAATTAGCCACGCCGGCGGCATTGAGTTCCTCGACGATCCCTCGGAGAATCGGACCGTTGGGGACCGGGCGGGTAATGTCGCAAATCACGATGCAGACCCTCGAGGATCCTCGCGCAACTTCTTGGAGCGATGGGCATGCGACACCTTGGCGAAGTGCCTCACGGATAGCGCTCGAGGCATCGTTAAGCAGCGGCATAGGGGGTTTGCGCACGATCACCGGTTGGCAACCTTTGGGGAGCTTAACCGATAGTTCGCTTTTTCCGTAGCGGATCTCAACCGTACCGTGCATCCGAATCGTCTCCTGTTTTTGCTGGTGTGAGTCTGACGAGCATCACCAGGACAATCATAATAGAAAAACCCACTTAGTCCCAGCGAATACCGCTGAAATCCCCTAAAGGCCTAGCGGGTCGTCGTCGGTGGAGCGGTTGGATTGACCGGAACATTTTGGCTCAGACGAACTTTCAGGGCCCCGATGCGTTGATAGAGTTCCGGTTGCGAGGCGTTCAGGGCCAAGCTCGTTTCGTAGTTCTGGACGGCCATCATCAAATCCCCAGATATCTCCCGCGAACGACCTTTGGCGGCCCAAGCTCGAGGGTTGTTCGGGTCCATCGCAATGGCTTCGTTGAGATACTGTTCGGCAACTTTATTTTGATTGAACTCTTGATGGAGTCTGGCAAGTTCGATTCGGGGTTCTGATAGCCCTGGGTTTTTGATCGCCCAATCTTTCAGGAGCGTGAAGCCCTTCTCGGGCTGCCCTTTGTCGACGAGCAGGATCGATAAGCCTCGATAGCAATCGACATGGTTTGGGGACATTTCCAAGCAGGTGTTGTACATCCGCTCGGCGTTGTCGATCATCTTGGGGTCTTTCGACGCGGTGCCTAGCTTGTGGTAGGCCGAAGCGAGGTTGTAGTAAGTATCAGGATTGGCCGCGTCGGTCACCTTAGCCTGCTCGAAATATTGCAAAGCTTCGGCGTATCGACCTTGTTGATACATCGCCACCCCGCGGGAGTTCTGACTCTTTGCCCCGAGCTGGCAGCCCGTCAGCGTTGCGATTCCCAAAAAGAAAATGCTCCAGAGCAGTCGCCTCGATTCGGCCGGTTTTCGGGTTGCAAACGGGTCTTGAGCATGATGCTGTGGATGAGCATGATGCTTGTTGTTTTTGGCAAACGTGGACATCCCATAGGCTCCTGGTGGGAATTTCCAAAATCGATCGAATGCCATCGACTGTATCGAATGGGTCTGGCCTGTAGCAAGATGAATCGGGTGCATGTTCCCGTGAAGGAATGCTCTTGACTCCCATCGCATCGATGAAGTATTTCACCGTTCTAGCAAGTGGATCCGGCTCCACGGATACTCGTGCGACCCGGAGCATTTGTCCTACAAGGACCATTCCAAGATCCTACCTTTCGAAGATCCCTCAGAGGAAATACCAGCTCATGAAGCGTTTCATTTGGACGGCAACCCTCGCCGCTGTACTTGGCCAAGTCGGATGTGACTCTGGCAAGAAAGATCAAGTCGCCCAAGCCAACCCAACGAATCCATCGGGCGATCGAGCCAACGCTGCCGGGACCCCGATCGCTTCGAATGCCAATACCAACAGTTCGCAACCGTCCGGCTTGCCCTCTGAGGAAATGGTCCCTTTGAGCTCGCTGAACCTGAAGAATCCAACACGTCCTGAAGAAGTCGTCGGAGCGTTCCTCGAAGGAATGCGAACCAGCAACGCTCAGATCATCGAGTCGCTCTTATCGACCCGGGCTCGCCAAGAAATCAAATCCAAGGGACTCGAGATCTCACCGATCGGATCCCCCAACGCCGCATTTGAAATCGGCAAAGCACAGATGATTGATCCTAAGGATCCAAACGTCATGCTCGTCTCGAGCAATTGGCTCGAGCCGGGGGCTTCCGGTATGCCTGGGAGCGAGTACGAAGTCGTCTGGGCACTGATCAAAGAAGTCGATGGATGGCGTATCTGCGAGATGGCCGTCGACACGCATACCGAGGGAGAAGAGGTCCAGGTCGTGAATTTCGAAAATCTCACCGAAGTGGCCGCTGAGTCGACCGGCGAACGGACGGCCGCAGTTCCCAACGCCAACACCCAGTCTCCAGCCCCACCGGCCAACGTCCCAGCACTTCCTGCAGCCAACGGGGGTTTGCCACCGGCCAACGGAGGGATTCCAGCGGGAATCCCAGCACTTCCGGCGGCCAACGGGGGTTTGCCGGCAGGCAATGCGGGGGGACTGCCACCCTTGCCGCCGAGTTCAGGCACGGGATTTCCATCGGCTTTGCCTCCGGCCCCCTCGGCTGGCCTTCCGCCGCTTGGACCCCGCTAATTTGGGGATCGACGGGACTTGTTTTTTAGTCGAGGGGCTGTTTTGCTTGAAGGAAACACCCCAATCTGGGGATTTGGCGTTAAAATTTGGTGTCGAGCGCCAGGAAACACCAAAAACGCAGAGCCAAGGAGTCTTTTGGGAAACCAAAGGAAACCAGCTCGGATTCTAGGTCGATTCGGTTATCCTGGCTTGACCGGTTTTACCGCAATCCTCTATCTTTTGTCACCTGCCGACAACGCTGTCGGCTAGATTTTTTGTTTAACAGATTTCAGTTTCGTTGAAGGGGATTTCCCGACTATGGCATCAACTCAGGAACGAGTCATTGATATCGTTGCCGAACAACTCGGTGTCGAGAAAGACAAAATCACTCGTGATACACACTTCGTTAATGACCTAGGTGCCGACTCGCTCGACACAGTGGAACTAGTGATGGAGTTCGAAGAGGAATTCGACATCGATATTCCTCAGGACGCAGCTGAAAAAATTCAGCGTGTCGGCGAAGCCATCGATTACATCGATAAGCAATCCTAAGCGGTCGCTTTCGCACCATATCTTCAGTCACATGGGTTTGCTCAACTGAGTCGTTGGGCAACCCCCTGATTCTTCAGATAGCAGTTGCATGAATCGTCGAGTCGTCGTCACGGGCCTCGGTTGTGTCACTCCCTTGGCTTTGGATGTTCCTACGCTTTGGAACTCAATCCTAGAAGGCAAGAGCGGTATCCATCCGCTAACAATCTTGGACACCACCCTGCACAAGGTCCGCTTTGGTGGTGATGTTCCCAATTTCGAACCAGGGGAGTCCTGCGAACCTAAAGACGCGAAGCGTTTGGATCGGTTCTCCCTGTTCGCGATTTGGGCAGCGTTCCACGCCATCAAAGACTCTGGCTTGGATTTCTCGAAAGAGCAAGCCCACCGTTGCGGCGTGATCGTCGGGTCGGGGATCGGGGGGCTCAACGAGATCGAAGAGCAGATTCTTCGGATGCATACCAAGGGACCCGATCGCGTCAGCCCGTTTACGATCCCCAAGATGATGCTCAATGCCGCCGGAGGCAACCTGGCGATTCAGTACGGCCTGAAAGGCCCGAACTTTGCCATCGCAACGGCCTGTGCCTCGAGCAACAACGCCATGGGCGATGCACTCAAGTGCATTCGTACCGGCGAAGCTGAGGTCATGGTCACCGGGGGGACCGAGGCGGCTATCACTCAGATGGGTGTCGCCGGCTTTGCCAACATGAAGGCCCTTTCGACCCGAAATGACGAGCCCGAAAAAGCGAGCCGTCCCTTCGATGCCGATCGCGATGGCTTTGTGCTCAGCGAAGGCGCAGGGATTTTGGTCTTCGAGGAGCTCGAACATGCCAAGGCTCGGGGTGCAAAGATCTATGCCGAAATCCTCGGTTACGGAGGCTCTTGCGATGCCGGCCATATCACGGCTCCGGACGAACAAGGCCGTGGAGCATCGATGGCCATGAGCAACGCCTTGATCGACGCGAAACTCGATCCATCCGAAATCGACTACATCAACGCGCACGGCACGAGCACTCCTCTTGGAGACAAAGCCGAGACCGTCGCGGTCAAAAATGTCTTCGGTGAATCGGCCCGCAGTGTTGCCCTTTCGAGCACCAAAGGACACCTCGGACACGCTCTGGGGGCCAGCGGTGGGATTGAGATGATCCTTTCGATCTTAAGTTGTTTCCACGACATCGTTCCGCCGACGATCAATCTCGAAACCCCAGATCCCAATTGCGACCTGGACTACACACCACTGGTCCCCCGCAATCGCAAAATTCGCTATGCGATGAACAACAGCTTTGGGTTCGGTGGACACAATGCCACCTTGATCTGCGGGAAACTCTAGCAGGAATCGCGCTTTTAGCCCACAATGGGCTCAGGGTCGCTTCGCTCCAAGCTGGTTCTTTGCATCTTTCGAGGATTGCCATGTCCAATTGCTACTCTTTGCTCGCTGTCGCCTTGCGTCTCCTCTGCACCCGGGCCGACTCGGGATTCATGGGCATTTCGGGATTCATGGGCCTCTTGTGCTCCGTGGGGCTCTTGGCACCGGCCCGCTGCGACGAGGGGATGTTCCCGATCAGCGAACTGGCCAACATTGGGCTCAAAAACCGAGGCATCGAACTTACCGCCGATGAGATCTTCAATCCCCAAGCCAAAAGCATCGTCGATGGCATTTGCCGCGTCAACGGTTGCACTGGTTCGTTCGTATCGAATGCCGGGTTGATCATCACCAACCACCACTGCGCTTTTGACGCGATTCAAAAAGCCAGCACCCCTGAACGCGATCTGCTGAATGATGGATTCATCGCCCAAACGCTAGCCGACGAAGTTCCTGCACCCAACTACACCGTCCGCATCACCGAGTCCTACGCGGACGTCTCGGCCGAGGTCCTCTCGGCAACCAGCCCCGAAATGGGTTACAGCGATCGGACCAAGTCGATCGATCGACGAAAGAAGGAACTCGAAATCCAAGCGGAAAAAGACAATCCAGGGATGCGGGCTGAGGTCGCAGAAATGTTCGTCGGAAAGACCTATGTTCTTTTTCTTTACACCTACCTCAAAGATGTCCGATTGGTTTTTGCTCCCCCTATCAGCATCGGTGCCTTTGGCGGGGAACTCGACAATTGGGAATGGCCTCGACACACCGGCGATTACTCTTTTATGCGAGCCTATACGGCTCCAGATGGCAAGCCCGCCGAATACTCCCCAAACAATGTGCCTTATGTGCCCAAGCGACCGTTGAGGGTTCAGCCCAAAGGGATCGATGAAGGGGACACCGTCTTTTTGCTCGGGTATCCAGGCAGGACCGTCCGCAACCGGACCGAAAGCTTCATCCAATACGAGCAGAATGTACGCCTACCGCTGATTGTTTCGCTCTACAGTTGGCAGATCGCCGAAATGGAGAAGGCCGGAGCCAAAGACCGCGCCGTGGCGATCAAGCACTCCACGCGGATCAAATCCCTAGCCAATGTCGAAAAACGATCCCGTGGACAGCTCATCGGGCTCCAGCGGGCCAAGATCCAACAGCAAAGAGCCGACCGGGAAACCAAGCTCAAGGCTTTCATCGCTAGCGATCCGGTGAAGTACTCCAAGTATGCCTTGCTGCTAGATCAAATCGACATGGTCTATTCGGAGATGTCCAAGAAGGGGACCTTGGAGACTTACCTTCGCGAATTGCGAACGGCACCGAGAGCTCTGGCGATCGCGTTTGCTCTCTACGATGGGGCCACCGAAAGGGCCAAGCCCGATCTGGAGCGCGAGGCACCTTATATGGATCGGAACTGGTCGCAAAGCACCCAGCAGATCAAGCTCGACGTCGGTGACCGAGACCAGGCCACCGATGCAAAGATGCTCCTGGGAATGCTCGAGTTGCTGCAATCCACACCTGGAGCTCAAGACATCGAACCGGTGGCTCGTGTCTTGAACTCAAGCGAAGGGCTCAACAAGCTTGCCAGCTCGGTGATGGAGAACACCAAGCTCGGGGATTTAGAATTCGTTACCAGTTGCTTCAACAAATCCCCTCAAGAGCTCATCGCCTCAGGTGACCCTGCATTGTTATGGATCGCCGATCTGTATCCGACGTATGTCAAGCAACGAGACAAGGACAAGGAGCGAGAGGGGAAGCTCAATCAGCTTTATGGTTCGCTCATTGAAATCCAGCGACTCGCCGAAGCCTCCGAGTTTCTTCCCGACGCCAATGCGACACTGCGATTGACGGTAGGAAAGGTCGAGGCTTATTCGCCGATCGATGCCATCGTCAAAAAACCGATCACAACCCTCGATGGGCTCTTGGAGAAAACCACCGGTCAGGAGCCTTACGTCACCCCCGTGCCCGTGCTGGAGGCAGCCAGAGCCAAGAGGTTCGCAGGGCTAGAGCATCCGAGGCTCAAGACGATTCCGGTGGCATTCCTTTACAGCACCGACACGACGGGAGGAAACTCTGGCAGTCCTGTTCTCAATGCCAAGGGGGAGTTGGTAGGTGTGAACTTTGACCGGGCATTTGAAGCGACGATCAATGATTTTGCGTGGAACCAACGGTACAGCCGATCGATAGGGGTCGACGTTCGGTACGTATTATGGATCACCGGAGAGGTCTTTGGTGCCAAGCACTTGGTCCAAGAGATGCTCTCGAAATAGCGTTAGACCAATGATCGACTTGACATTGATTGAACTCGCCAACTTCGGTGACAAAACCTTCGATCGAACTCTCTGACTCTCTGTTTTCGACGGGATCCGGAATCAACACAGCGTTCCCACTCGGAGCCAAGGATGAAACGGGTTCGGGAAGTTTGCGGAAGCCTCCCCATCCGCCCCTGATTTTACGGCCGAATCAAGCAGAAACCAATTCTCACAAAAATTTAGTAAAAAGTTTGACTTCGGCGGGGGGGGATGTTGGTCAAAGGAAGATGGTTGTACGCCCGAAACTATCTTTTGGACTTCGGTCCAGTAGGTGCTAAAGATAATCACTCACAGATTCCGTTTGAGTGGGTTGGTTGGAGCAGTTATTGCTTGGTTGCTATTGTTCGTCTGTGAGTTGATTTGTGCACAAACATTGCCGAATGATGAGCCAGATGCCTACGAACCTTCCGCATCAACCGATCGAAAAAAGATTACCATTTCGGAGTAAGCGTACAGCCACCTTGGCGAGATTTGCTGATGCTCAGGCTTGCTGATATGCCCACTGCCTGTTGGTGGCTCTAGATGGATGCTGCGGTTTGTAACACTGCGGGGCCAGCATTGTGGTGGCCAGCGATACTCCACTGACGCACGTCGCTCATGTCGGGGGCTCTGTCGTCAGAGCCCAAGAGACCCATGGGTACGGCTCTGCGATCATGGCTCTTCTGATTTGCTATTTGCCTTTACGGAGCTCTGCACGTACCCGCCGCCGTGCTGGTTGCAAAACGGCCGTGTCGACCTGATTGTTGTCGATCGGCAACGCTCCATCATTGACGAACACATTCAATGCTTCCCAGTGGTTGCGAATGTAATTGAATGCCCCACCGAGCTTGCTCGCTGGTAGCACGCTCTTGGCTACCGGACCTTCGAGATACTCGCCCAATCGGTCGAGGATCCTGCGCGACTCCTTGGCGCGCAACTCCCCTCGCTCCTGATCGCTCTTGTGCGTCGCGCGACGTTCGATGTCATAGAGTTGGTTCATCAGCGCAAGCGGCAGCGCGCTTACCTGGGGATCGCTCTCTTGATGCTCATAGACCTTTCGGCGCGCATGGGTCCAACAAGCCATCCGAGTCATCTTCGACCCAGTCGCAAGCACCACGCTCATATTCCCCGAATAACAGTCAGCCATCACATGCCCTTGGTATCCAAACTATCTTTCTTTTCTTTCTTGGCTTCGATCATCTTCTCGATCAGACGCTTGATTGAAAACTTAGGGACTGTCCCCTAGTTTGTTTGATTGAAACTCGGGGACTGTCCCCGCGAATACTCGGGAAAAACTCGGGGACTGTCCCCGAGTTAGATTGGGAAACGACCGCGATGATTGGAGAGGTAGGTGGTGGATTCGAGCGGTGATTCCACCCAAATTGGGAGTTAGAAGCTAATCCAGGCGACGTTTATCCCACCTCGGCGCGCACCGAGTGCGCTGGGCCACTCCGGCCATTCAAAAGAAATCCGTCCGAGATCCCTCAACACCCCCTCGCGACCCCCGAACTGGACTACCACCTAGTCCGTCTCGGGACGAATCCCATCGGCCCAGTAGCTTACCTTCCGCCGGTATCCCATTTATCTCCCGCTTGAGGCCTTGCTTGATAAGCCTTCAGC
>JAJTEK010000143.1 GCA_021299695.1 Pirellula sp.
AAGTCGTGTTTCGAGGCGGCCAGGATTGCGGGATGTTCAGGGGAGAAGGTTTGCACGAGGACCTCCCCTGCCCTGTCGCCCCGTCCGGTCCTTCCGGCGACTTGGGTGATGAGTTGGAAGGTTTTTTCTGAGGCGCGGAAGTCGGGGAAGTGGAGGCTTGTATCGGCTTGGATGACCCCGACGAGCAGCACGTTGGGGAAGTCGAGACCTTTGGCGATCATTTGGGTGCCGAGCAGGATTTTTGTGCGTCCGGTTCGAAAGTCCGTCAGAGTCCGTTCGTGGCTTCCTGGTTTCCGCATGGTATCGGAGTCCATTCGGGCCATGGGTGCATTGGGAAAGCTGGCTTGGACTTCGAGTTCGAGTCGTTGGGTTCCGAGTCCAGAGAAGCGGATTCCATCGAAGGAGCATTTCGGGCATTGTTGGGGAGCGGCGATGGTGTAGTCGCAGTAGTGGCACATGGCTTTGTTCCCATCGCGGTGGAAAGTCAGCGGCAGGTCGCAATCTGGGCAGGAGAGGACGAAGCCACAGGATGGACATTGAACACGGGTCGAGTAACCGCGACGGTTGAGCAGCAGGATGACTTGTCCGTCTTCTTGGTCCAGGACACGGTGCATGGACTGCAAGAGGGGTTTCGACAAGCTACCTTGGTTGACATCGATGCGGTTGACGCGTAGGTCGATGGTACGGACTTCCACATCGCGGGCGTGGTAGCGAGGGATGTTATCTTGTTTGAAGGAAGTCTCATGTTCTTCGTCGAGGATGACCAGTCCCAGGTGTGGGACAGGGGCGAAGATGGCCGAGCGAGGTCCGACGACGACTTGGACTTCGCCATTGCTGATCCTTCTCCATTGAAAATGGCGTTCGGGTCCACTCATGTTCGAGTGCAGGACGGCCACTGAGCCGAAGCGGTTTTGAAAGCGACTGCGGGTTTGCGGTGTGAGGCTGATTTCGGGGACCAGGACAATCGCTTGACGTCCGAAGCGGATCGTTTTTTCGATGGCTTGCATGTAGACTTCGGTTTTGCCGCTACCGGTCACGCCGTGGAGCAAGATTTTGGCCTCGAAGGTCATGACGCGTTCGGTGTAGCTTTCGATGAAGCCGGTGTCTTTGAGTTTTTTGATCACGCCGTCGGAGCAGTTGGCCAGCGAGCGGAGTTGTTCGGGAGCAAGGGGTTCGTTGGCTAGGATCAGCTGGACAAGTGTTTGCCTTTGTTTGATGGGCAACGATTTGACGAAAGCGTCCTCGGTGGCTTTATCGGTTGGCCGCAGCAGTGTTTGGTTTCGGGTACCGGCCCCTGCGCGCACGCCGGCGGGGATGACTGCTTCGAGGACTTGTCCTGCTGGGACCAGGTAGTACTTGCTCATCCATTTGACGAGTTCGAGCAGGTTTGTGCTGCAAAGTGGTCCTTGGTCGGAGCACTGTAGGATGGGTTTGAGGTTTTGTCGGTATTGTTTGAGGGTTTCTACGCCGAGGGTATAACCGGTGATTTCCCTATCCCCTTTTCCTAGGGGGACGACGACCCGCATGGCTGGTTGGACTTGGTTAGCAAGAGTCTCGGGGATGCGGTAGGAGTAGGGTCCGAAGGGTGCTTCGGCAAACACGACATGGGCAGCAAGCACGGTGGCTTGTGCGTCGATTTCCCATGGGGTTTCATCGTCTGGGAACAGTTCACCTTGTCGATGCTCGCTCATGGTTTTTGAAATCGCGCTATTTTGGCTTTTATCGTACTCGTACTCGATGCCGTATTTTCGAGTACGAGTACGAGTACTGCTAACGCGGAGTACGAGTACGAAAAGCCAGGAAAACCATCGATTGAAACTCCGAAACATGCGAATAGCGCAACTTCAAAGCTCATGGTCGATGCTCGCGCAAGGCGAAGCCGTTGCGTTTTTGGGGTGATGTTCGGGAAACGGGGAGTGGATTCAGCAGACGCGTTTTTCGATTTCCGCGACGACTTGATCGATTGGGATTCGCCATTGTTCCATCGAGTCGCGGTCGCGGATCGTGACGGTCTGATCGACGAGTGTTTGGCTATCGACGGTGATGCAGTAGGGGGTACCGATTTTGTCTTGTCTCCAGTAGCGTTTCCCGATGGCGGATTTTTCGTCGTAGAAGACATTGAATTTCTTCTTGAGCGCGCCGTAGATTTCGGCTGCGATTTCGGGCATTCCGTCTTTTTTGACCAGGGGTAGCACGGCGGCTTTATAGGGCGCGATTCTGGGGTGGAGTCGCATTGGATTTCGGTGTAGGCTTGGCATAGGAATGCGAGGGTTGCGCGATCGGCGCCGGCCGATGGTTCGATGACGTGAGGTATGAAGCGTTCGTTGGTCAGATCGTCTCGGTAGGTGAGATCTTTGCCACTGCCTCGATGTTTTGGGGATCCATGTTCGTCGAGTTCGACTTCAAGGGGGCGTTTTTTCGGATCGAGTTTTCCTTCGGAGTGGCTTCGCAGGTCGAAGTCCCCGCGGTGAGCGATGCCTTCGAGTTCACCGTATTCGCCTGGGGGGAGGAAGGGGAAGGCGTATTCGATATCGGCAGTACCGCAGGAGTAGTGGCTCAGTTCGTCTTGTTCATGTTCGCGTAGTCGTAGGCGATCGGAGTCGAGTCCGAGATCTTTGTACCATTGGAGTCGGCGGTTTCTCCAGTATTGGTACCAGTTGGCCGACTGGCTTGGGTGGCAGAAGAATTCGATTTCCATTTGTTCGAATTCGCGGGATCGGAAGGTGAAGTTTCTCGGGGTGATTTCGTTTCGGAAGCTTTTGCCGACTTGTGCGACACCGAAGGGTACTCGGATTCGGGTCGAGTCGACGACGTTTTTGAAATTGACGAAGATCCCTTGGGCTGTTTCGGGGCGTAGGAAAGCGGCCCCTTCTTCTCCGCTGAGGGCACCGACGTAGGTTTTGAACATGAGGTTAAATTCGCGGGGGTCGGTCAAGGTACCGATTTCGTCGGTATCGGGTCCGAGCACTTTAGCGCGGTCGGATTCGTCGAGTTTATCGAAGGTCAAGACACGTTCATCGAAGGAGAGTCTTTCGATGTCTTTGGAGCGGAGGTTGAAGAACTTCAAGGCGCGTCGAGCGATATCCTCTTGTTCTTGTTCGGGTTCGGCCATGGTGGTCACAAAGATCCGCTGAGGGCCTTGGGAGACCCAGCGGCCGCGGAGTTGGTCGAAGCGGTATCGTTTTTTGGTTTTGCGGCAGTCGACCATGAAGTCGTGGAACAGGTCGTAGTGGCCGGAGCATTTCCAGACTTGGGGGTGCATGATGATGGTGCAATCGAGTCCGACCATATCGTAGGTGCTTGGAGCCGAGGGTGGGCAAGCCAATTCGTTATGGCTTTGGTACATGTCTTTCCACCAAGCCTCTTTGATATTGCGTTTGAGTTCGACCCCTAGGGGGCCGTAGTCCCAAAAGCCATTCAATCCGCCATAGATTTCGCTAGATTGAAACATGAACCCGTTGGCTTTGCAGTGAGAGACGAGTTTGTCCATCAGGTTTTCAACAGTCATAGTCTTTTGCCGGGGAGGTTCGATGGGGATGGAATAGGGATTTCGGGAACAAAAACGAGGCTATTAATTTAACTAAAAAAATCGTTTAGGGTTTTCTTGCGATCGAGACTCTGGCTAGTCCTGCGAGATCTTTGACCAGACGAATATCCGTCCAGGGGCCTGTTGGGGTCTTGGATTGCGAGAGATGGGAGTTGCATTCTTGGGCGATCATCGGGGAGTGTTCGAAGATCAGCCAGCCGCCTGTTTTGAGTTTCGCTGCGGCTTGGTCGATGAGTCGTTTGATGATTTCGATGCCTGAGGGGCTCGAGACGAGGGCCATTTTTGGTTCGTAGTCTCGGACGGATTTATCGAGTTTAAGATATTCCTCGTCGGAGATGTAGGGAGGGTTGCTCAGGATAAAGTCGCAGGAATTCTCCTCGAGAGGATCGAGCAGATCGCCTTGGAGTGTTTCGACGGAGTTTTGGACGTTATGGAGTTGGATGTTTTGTTTTGCGACTTCGAGGGCTTGGTTCGAGAGGTCCAAGGCGATGAGTTCGGCTTGGAAGCCGAGGCGTTGGCATTCCTTGGCGATTGTCACGGCGATGCATCCGCTGCCGGTGCAAACATCGGCGATCCGCAAGGGGCTTTGGGGAGGGTTTTTTTTGATCCTATCGATGCATTCGGTGATGATGTGTTCGGTTTCGTTGCGTGGAATCAGGCAGGCATTGTTGACCGAGAAGGACAGGGAGAAGAATTCCTTTTTTCCGACGAGGTAGGCGACCGGTTCGCCTTTGGCGCGTCGTTTGACCAGATCACGAAAGATGGCTTTGACGGCTTCGGCGGGTTCTTCGTTGAAAGCAGCATAGAGGTCGATGCGTTGGCAGTTTCGCGCGTGGGCCAAGAGGACTTCGGCATCGAGTCGAGGGGAGCTAGATCCGTATTTTTTCAGATGGTCGGTGGTCCACTGGAGCATCCGGAGGATGGTCCAAGCTTCGGTCTGTTCGGATCCAGTTTCGCTCATGTCGATGCGTCCTTGCGTGTTGGCGTGTTGGCGTGTTGGCGTTTTGGCCTTAGGCGGCTTGATCGTCATCGCGCAGCATGGCGCGTTCGTATTCGAGGAGTGCTGAGGAGACCGGTTCGAGGTTACCGGTGAGGATTTGGTCGAGTTTGTAGAGGGTCAGGTTGATACGGTGATCGGTCAGTCGGTTTTGGGGGTAGTTGTAGGTGCGAATGCGTTCGGAGCGGTCTCCGGATCCGATCAGCGACATGCGTTCTTTGGAGCGTTCTTGGCGTTCGGTTTCCCGTTTGACTTCGTAGAGTCGAGTTTTGAGGACTCGGAGGGCTTTGGCGAGGTTTTTATGTTGGCTTTTTTCGTCTTGGCACTGCACGACGAGTCCTGATTCGAGGTGGGTCAGTCGGACGGCTGATTCGGTTTTATTGACGTGTTGCCCGCCGGGGCCCGAGGCGCAGAATTTATCGAGGCGGTAGTCTTCGGGTTTCAATTCGATTTCGATGTCTTCGGGTTCGGGCATGACTGCGACGGTAGCAGCCGAGGTATGCACGCGGCCTTGGGCTTCGGTTTCTGGAACGCGTTGGACGCGGTGACCACCGCTTTCGAATTGGAGTTCGCGGTAGGCGCCATCGCCATCGATCGAGAGGATGATTTCTTTGAAGCCGCCGCGTTCGCTGGGGCTTGAGTCCATGAGTTCGACTTTCCAGCTCTTGGTCTCTGCGTAGCGGCGGTACATTTCGAAAAGGTCGCGAGCAAAAAGGGCGGCTTCTTCGCCCCCGGTACCTGCTCGGATTTCCATAACGCATCGCGAGCGGTTGGCGTCTTCGCCGCCGACGGACAGTTCGAGGAGTTCATCCCAGATCTTTTCGCGTTCTTCGCGGAGCGTTGCGACTTCTGCTTCGGCCATGGCTTTTTCGTCTTCGTCACCCGAGGCGAGCATGGACGCGAGGTCTTTGACGTCCTCGGAGAGTTTTTTATAGCGACGGTATTTCATGGCGGTTTTGGACAGGCCGCCGTGTTCGCGGAGGATATTGGCCATGTTTCCCGACTCGCCTGCGAGGACCGCCGGGTCGGACATCATCGTCTCTAGCTCGGTGAACCGAGCTAGGGTTTGTTCGAGTTGTTCGCGGATTTTCATGAGGCGAGCTTAGGATTCGAGAGGAAGCGGGCAAAAAAAAACGCTGCAAGTTGCGTTGGCAATCATTGCAGCGTGGAGGTTGTCAGATTGCCGTCGGTGCTGGACTTACAGGCCAGCCAAAGGCTATTCGTGTCGCTACTTCTTTTTTGGAGCAGGCTTCTTGGGGGATTGAAGGCTGGCGTAGGTTCCGGCAGCGAACTTGTTCTGGAACTTTTCGATCCGCCCTGCGGTGTCCACGAACTTGAGTTTGCCGGTATAAAACGGGTGGCAAACATTGCAAATGTCAACCTTGAGCTCCTTGCGGGTGCTCCGGGTCGTGAAGCTATTTCCACAGCCACAGGTGACCTTGGTTTCGAAATATTTTGGGTGGATGCCGTCTTTCATGGTCGAGACCTGGGGGGGCGAATGGTGGAGTTTTTTTATGGGTTCTTTTTTCGGGGGTGGATAAGAACAGAGATTTATAGACGAAATCCCGGTTGAATCAACGTCAAAACGACCAAATTGGGCAAGCCGACGGCGGGGAATTTCGTGTGGGCTTGGCTCGAGCGGGCCGTTGGGAGCTTCGGTATACTTGGGGTGGCGTGGGTCGGGCAGAGCCAGGGGCGTTTTGTGGGGCAAGGAACCGAGCATGGTGCGAATGCGATTCATTCAGGGGCGTTTTCGGGCTTTTTTTGCGGTGGGGTGGAGTTGGTTTTTTTGCATCTTTTTTTGGATAACTCTTGGTAATTTGGGTTTTGCCCAGGAGTCCCTCGGTGGGTTGAAGGTTGGTTTTGGGGCTTGTGAGATTACCCCTAGGCGGCCTACTCCGATGGCTGGTTATTACGGGGTTCGATTCTCGACCGGGACTCATGATCCGTTGTGGGCCAAGTCGACGGTTCTCGACGACGGGCAGACCCGAGTGGTTCTGGTGGTCGTCGATTTGATTTCGACGAATCCGTGGATGGTTCGCGAGACGCGCAAGTTGATTCAGGAGGAGCTTGGGATTCCGGCTTCGCATGTGATGATCAGCGCATCGCACTCGCATACCGGGCCGATGCTCTATGAGCCGGAGCAACGTCTGGCGGCCCGCTTTGGCAATCAAACCGATGAGGCCAAGGAGTACATGATCGGACTGCCTGAGCGGATCGCCAAGAGTGTTTCTGATGCTGCAGGGAATCTTAGGGATCGGACGGCTTGGTATGCGATCGGCCAGGAGAATCAGTTGGCGTTCAATCGTCGTTTCTTCATGAAGGACGGGACGGTGGGCTGGAATCCCGGCAAGCTCAATACGAACATTGTCCGAGAGGCAGGCCCGACCGATGACGCCTTGCCCTTGGTCGCCTTTTTCGACGAACCAGGAAAACTTGCTGGTTTGCTGAGCAGTTTCGCGATCCATTTGGATACCGTAGGTGGAACCCAATGGAGCGCTGATATGCCTTATACGATCCAAGAGACCTTGGGCAAGGTCTTTGGACCAACTGCGCATTTTCAATATGCCACGGGGGCTTGTGGCGATGTCAATCACATCGATGTGCGGACGGGGAATCGCCAAGGAGGGCACCAGGAGGCGGCTCGTATTGGGACGAGGCTCTCTGGCGCGATCCTCCGTTCGTGGAATTTGTTGCAACCGGTGGCTTCGACTCGACTGGCCGCATCGCATCGCATCGTGCGAGTCCCGGTCCATCCTCATTCGCTTGAGCGTTCCGAGTGGGCCAAGGGGGTGCTTGCCAAAATGAACGATGCGCCGTTGCCTCCTTTCATGGAGATGGTCGAAGCCTATCGGATTGCCGATGTCGAGGCCCATCCCGATGGGATGTTGGACGCTGAGGTCCAGGTCTTCACGCTGGGCGATCAGGTCGCTTGGGTGTCGCTTCCTGGCGAGATCTTCGTCCAGCTTGGAATCGCTATCAAGGACGCATCGCCCTTTGCGATCACTTCGATTCATGAGCTTGCCAACGGCTCGATCGGCTATGTTCCGACCAGGCAAGCTTATGAGCAAGGCAACTACGAAGTGATCTCGGCGCGATGTGCCCAGGGGAGTGGCGAGCTGCTCGTCGAGAGTGCGATCGGTCAGTTGCGCGAGCAGTTCAATGGCAAGCAGCAGAAGTCACAGCAAGAGGGTCGGTAAACGGGATGCAAATTCGAATGAGAGCTTTGTTTTTGGTTCTGTGTGGGACCTTATTCGCAACCGCAACGAACGAGTCGTTTTCGCAGGATCCTGCAACGGCGGCTCTTGGGGTGCATGAGAAACTCGAGACGGTCAGGAGTCTTGAGGATTGGCGGATTCGACGCGCGTCGATTCGAAGGAACCTCGAGGTGGTGATGGGTCCCTTGCCGGATCGAACCCGATTGGGGCCTGTGGAGTTTCAGGTGCTCGACGAGGTTGCATTGGGTCAGGGGTTGGTCCGTCGCAAGATCGAATACACGACCGAGGGTGGACAAGCAGGAGGAAGGGACATCCGCGTGCGGGCTTATCTTTTTGAGCACACCCTGCCGAGTTCGAAAGTCCGACCTGCGATTTTGTGTTTGCACCAGACCGTCGGCATCGGCAAAGAGGAGCCTAGCGGGATGGGAGGCAGCGTAAATCTGCACTATGCGCTGGAACTGGCTCAGCGGGGGTATGTCACGCTAGCTCCGGATTACCCGTCGTTTGGGGAATACGAATATGATTTTCGGTCGAATCCTAGGTGGGCAAGCGGCAGTATGAAGGCCATCTGGGACAACATGCGGGCAGTCGATCTGCTGGAGCGATTGCCTGGAGTCGATGCGGCACGGATCGGTTGTATTGGGCATTCCTTGGGTGGCCACAATACGATCTTTACGAGCTTCTTCGACGAGCGAATATTAGCAGCGGTTTCCAGTTGCGGTTTCACCCGTTTTGGAAAGTACTACGGGGGGAATCTCCGGGGTTGGACTAGCGACCGGTACATGCCTCGGATAGCCAACATGTACTCGAACGACCCGAGATTGGTGCCGTTTGACTTCCCGGAGTTGATCGCTGGGATAGCCCCAAGAGCATTTTTCACCAGTTCGCCGATCGGCGACGATAACTTTGATGTGAGCGGGGTGCGCGATTCGATCCAGGAGTCGTCGAGGGTCTACCGACTTTACGGGGTCCCGGAGCGTCTCGGTGCGATCTATCCGGAGAGTGCTCACGATTTTCCGCCTGCGGCCCGCCAGGAGGCTTATCGATTTCTCGACCAGATGCTCAGTCTTCGGCAGTCGCTTCAGAATTGACTTCACCGGGTTTGAGTCGTCGTCGGCGACGCACTTTGGCGTTGGCCCATTCTTTGGTCATAACTTCGAAGACATCGTGGGACTCGTAGCGGGCGATGTTTTTGCCTTCGGGGATCGGTCCGATGAGTCCTTTGAAGATCGGCATTCCGCGTAGGTCCAGGTCGGTGCTGCTGTCATCGACTCCGGCTTGGGAGTGCGTGCGAAAGATCATTTCAGCGGAGTGGAAATCGCGGATTTTGAGCGAACCGTCTGCGGCGCGAGTCACTACGCGAAAGATTTCCTTTTTGGCCATCGATGCTTCGACTATCTTTTGCAGGGGGTAACGGGTTTGCAGAGGGAAACGGGGGTGCTCAAAGATCGACCGAGGGATTTGCCCGTGTCGTAGAAGAAGTATCGGATAGATCGGTCAAAGCCTTGCGTTTTCGCGCTTTGGACCGACCGTTCGGATCGATCGGAATAACCCCTACAGAGAGGTAACCGGCAAATCAGGCGTTGCAAACAGAGCGATTGAGGCTTCTTGCCAGATCGGACGCATCACGCCGCTGTTTTGGCCCAGCGACCCCCAGACGCGGTAAAAGGCGAAGTGCAACGTCCAGTTCAGCCATCGTTTTTCGGCGTTCGATTGGAACTAACATGGCTATCGGTCGTTGCAAATCGGACAATTCAACGACTACCCTTTCGCAAGCTACATGCCGTACCAGCTCTGGCCAATGGATTTTTTCAGTTGAGATCTCGTGTCTTTCCATGTTCCCCCATCTGCTGCCATTAAAGTCATGTTCCAAGGAATTGTCTCGGAGCGACTGGCGAAGAGCCAAATCGGCGCCATCACCCGGTGCGACGTCAGGTCCCCGATGAGCGGTTTCCCAGGGGGCGGCCAATGATCGACATTGCAACTGAGATTCTTCAGTCCCTACAGGCTTGAAATGGCAAAAGTATCGGAATGGAGGAAGTCTCTGTGATCCATCCGTTACCCTGGGAATATCGAACCAATGCCGCTGGGTACTCGGTCGTCGTCGATGCTACGGGAACCGAAGTCTTGCTCGCCTTTGGGGAGGATCCGCAGACAAGTAGAGCGGTTGCGGAGTTTGTGGTTCGCTCGTTGATGAGTTACTCCCGCCCGTAACTTCCCGTCTGCTTACAGAAGAGTTCGAAAACTCGATTCAAATTGGCAGACGTGCTCGCCGTAGACTTCGATAATGGACGCTGATGAACGCTAATTGGTTCTCTTCTAGCTTGGGCCGTATCCGGCAGGCTAGGCTATGGGTGGTAGAGCCCTCTAGCAACCACTCTCTGAGATCTACTTTCTAGCCGCGAAGCGGTTCGCCGAGTTCTCGAAGGCGTTTCTGCAGAATGTTTTGCAATGCCGGAACCCTTCTAACATCCAGCATTGGAACAGCTACTGACAATCGCCCGGAACTTGCGGACGCTCTCATTCGATCACGTTCACTGCCCGGCGGTTTCAAGATGCTTATACGCAACGTTGTTTCCCAACGAGGGATAGCGATCTCTCGCCGCATGAAAAACAGCATGGCGAACTCGATCGACTTCGCGTGAGAACGAATCGAAAGAACACTCTCCAATCGCTTCAACGTAGCTTGCTTCAATACTAACTATGTCGTTCGATCGTCTAAATCGAATCGTTGAATTCGATTCTGTAAATTCGAATGTCGCTTCTGTTGAAATTGATGATCTGAGTTCATCTCGAATCAGCCGAAGCGATTCAGCCCAATCAAGAAGCGGAATCCATCCCCAGTCGGTGTTTGCATTTCCGTTTCCGAACTCCAGGACGATATCTCCGAGTATGGCGCTGTAGCGCAAGTCTAATTCATCCATCGAATCAAGTGATTCAAGATCAATGGTCTCTTCCCATTCTGGCCAGATACTAAAATCAAGATGAATCATAAGTACCTCAGAATGGGAATGCTGTAATGACCGTACCGTCGGGACGCAGCACTACACGTTATTTTGTTGCAATCTTGCCCGCGATGTCTGTTCCAATCTGCCTGCCGAAATCCAATTCGAATATCGTACCTGCTCGACCATTTGTGTTCGCCCTCGATGCGCCGCGACGTACAGTAGCGTTGACCATGTCAAGCAAGTTCTTACCAGTCGTACCGTCTAATAACTTGCCTGCAGCCCTCGCACCACTTGTTGCCCAATTTCTTGCGATAATATGGTCGAGGTCTTTTTGAAGGAGCTTGGGTTTTAACGTGAGTCCCCTAATTGGGGCTTTGAATGCTTGCCCCCCCATCACATTATGCACCACCAATCCCAGCTCGCCGACTTGGTAGAAGTGCTCGCCGTAGGCTTCGATATTGTAGACCGGCTGGGAGACTCGCGAAAGGGCGACGCTCAGAACCAGGCCGCAGGCTTTAGGCGAGAGGCTAGAGGGAAAACCCAATCCGAGAGATTCAGTATCGCAGCATAGCCCCTCGCCTTGGGCTAGCTCAGCCAGTGGCACCCATTCCTGGCGATCGACTGACCAGACCGGGTGGATGGTCGTCCCGGTGATGGTCTCGACAGTGCCATCGGCACGAGCCCCAAATCGGTGCCAGGCACCCGGTGCTGCGCCAGGTCGGATGCTAGCAAACAGGCAGCCCAAATCGGTGCCAGGCACCCGGTGCGGCGCCAGGTCGGATGCTAGCAAACAGGCA
>JAJTEK010000144.1 GCA_021299695.1 Pirellula sp.
CTGTACGCTCACTCGAAGGCAGCCTGAAGCAGGGTCTTTCAGATGTCGGATAACAAAGGCATTTGATGACGGACTGTTATTCCGTTTACATCAGGGCTTTTTCGGGCCCATGCGCGCCGAAAGGCCTACGAGTATCACGAGAGCGATCCGCAGGTCAGCGGGCTGTTGCATGCGAATAGGAGGCGTTACTGTCGTGTTCGACGTCTGACTACACATACACATCAGAGATGCGGAATCAGCGGCGATGGGTTTACTCGCATGGCGAGTTGCGTAGGGAGATCAGACAGACGCTTGTCGGGCCGATTCCCAATGGCAGCGCTCAGAGCGGTAGTACAGATACATGGAGCCCAACGCCAATGCCGTAAGTAGGTGCCACAGGGCGTGTCCTTGGATCGCACTCTCTGGCGTTCCAAACTTGCGCGCAACATCGAGTTGCCTAAATAGCACGGCTAGAACCAAAGCTACCAATCCAACGAATAACCAACGGCGGTTCAGAGTACGAGGATCGATTTTAGATCGATTGGGTATGCAATCTACCAATGCAAAGACGACTACAATCAAAATGTGAATCGGGAGGACTTGGCCCGATGACATCGACCATTTGTAGTGATACAAAAGGAATGCACCAAGTACTACCGAGCTAGTAAGTAACGGCCAAACCGGTATTCGGTTGCCAGAGTTCATGCGAAAATGGGTGGGACAGTAGCGTCCAACATTGATCGCGATGCATGCCAGGAGAGGCGCATACATCGATCCAACATCCAATTGCTGACCCCATCGAGTTAGCGATGCATGAAACAGCCCGCTACCTAACCCGAGGTAGCAGCAGGCAACGCCAAACAATAGACTCATCGCAGGGGTGCAAATCAGATAATTGCCTTCTACCGAGCCTGAAGGCTGTCGATCGTGAAACGCCATTGCAAGACAATAGAATCCGACGAGCACATACGCAAGATTGGACCAAGTGTTGGCGCGGGTTCGAAACAGATCGTTGGGGTGGATTCGTTCAGAATACCCTGGCTTGCTCAATTCATGACTCTCGACCCAAGCTTGCCAAAAGCCTTGCCCGCGATAACGATCACCGACCAATAGCAATATAAGGATGAGGATCAAGAGTCCACCCCAAGCGACGGAGTGAACCCAAAGGGGAAGTCTGTCACGCTGTTTCATGGAACGGTTATTTGTCGCTGAAATCCTGCCACATCCAGACCAAGGTATCGGCGAGAGTGTGTTCGAAAACTTTACGCTCGCAGTGCTTTGAATCGAGGCTATAAACGTAGCGGTATTCATAGCCTTTGGCCGCAAGCGATTTGGCAGTCCGTTCGTTGGCCATTACCCAATTGTGGTAGGACTCCTCAGGGTCGTTGAATCGCAGGTCTTTGTCGGCCACATGCGTGAAGATTCGCAACGGTTTTTTCTCTGAGTTTTCGATAAGCTTCATGCTTGAGTGGTACTCCCATGCCCCCAACGGAAGCTTCGCTTCTTCGGCCGCATCATCGTCTTGTTGATCGACGAAGGTTCCTGAATAGGTGATCAAGCGTCGGAACAGATCAGGCCGGAACCAACCCATCGAGAGGGCAGCCGCACCGCCGGAACTGCAGCCCATGGCGGCACGTGCAGAGGGATCGTCGGTCAGTGCGAGGTTTGGGTATGCGGCACGGATTTCGGTGTTCCCAAGCACGGCGGCGAAAACCTCTTGGTGGACGAAATTGGCCAACCGATCGGACATCGTATCGTACTCCAATCCCCGCTGACTTCCCTTTCCGTCGTTCCCACCATTCTCGATGCTGATGGCGATGAACGCAGGGAGTTTGCGCTGCGGGTCTTTGGATACCGTCAGATTGTCCAGTGCGTTGCGGACTAGATTCAGGTTGCTCGGTCCATCGTGCATGACAAGCACTGGGGCTTTGGTTCCGTCGCGATATGCGGCTGGGATGTAGACGAAGATCTTTCTTTCTTTACGGACCTCTTTTTTCGGGTCCAAAGTCGAATCTGTCCCAGCGAAGATTTTGCTCTCTGAGAGGGGCATTCGAAACTCAAACTGCTTGCCCTTGGGGTTTCCTCGGTCGCTAAGGTCTGGGTCCAAGCGGTACTCTGGCCCTACCACGAAGTCGCCATTGCCTGGTCCATAGGCTTTCTTTGGCGCGATGTCCTGTGCTTTTGCTCGGTCACTACCTTCAAACCCAATCGTACCGACAGCCATCGCAAGAGCGAGGAAACCTGAAACACGAATTGTCATTTCTACTCCGACATTGGAAAGGATCGATGGAACGCGAAAACGGTTATGATATCTTACTTGCGGACGCATTGCATTCGAGCGACAACGCGATGCGTACGTCCAAGATATCCTGTACGGGATATCCTGTCCGAGCAGAAGCGACGATCAGCCCAAACGATCAGCCATAGGTCGTGCCTCGCATCGGATTTCGTCGTACTCGTACTCAGTCCGCCGGTGCGTTGTTAACCTTTAGAATCGTGGTCTCCGGCGGCATGGGTGACCACGGTCGGTAAGCGGGGAACGCAAGAGAATGAACATCGAACCCAACGAATCGGGGTTAGGTTTCCGGAGCAATCGTCGTGACTTTTTGAGCCGTGGAGCGAATGCGCTTGGAGTGACCGTCGCTGGAGGTTCGCTCTTTGGGTCGCGAACTGGGCCCTGTTCGGTTTGGGCGACATGTACCGAACGGGCTTTAGAGATCATCGACTGCCACACCCATTTTTATGATCCGAGTCGTCCTCAGGGGGTCCCTTGGCCGCCGAAAGACTCCAGTTTGTACCGAACGGTGCTCCCGCAGGATCTTCGGAATTTAGAGATGTATCGACCGATCACTGGCACGGTGATTGTCGAGGCTAGCGAATGGATCGAGGACAACCAGTGGTTGCTCGAGCTTGCCAAAACGGATCCTTTTATCGTGGGGATTGTAGGGCGATTGGATCCGACATCGGGCGTCTTTGCAGAGCAGCTTGAGCGTTTTGCTGCCAACGAGCTGTACCGGGGCATTCGTATTTGGGAGGATCGAGCCAGATCGCTTTTGGATCGAAACGAGCTTGAGCCTTTCGAGCGGATGGCCCGTCGGGGCATATCTGCGGATCTCAATGGTGGTCCTGAAACGGTTTGGTTGGTCGATTCGCTTGCCAAGCGAGTCCCGGACTTGACGATTGTCTTGAATCACATCGGCAATGTTGCGATCACTTCCGAAGCGCCGCCTGAGGGTTGGAAGGTAGGGATTCGTGCGGCGGCGAAGCATCCGAATGTGTACTGCAAGATTTCTGCGTTGGTTGAGGGAGCGGCTCGGGATTCGAAGAAAGCGCCGGGGGACTTGGAGTTTTATCGACCGACTTTGGATGTGGTATGGGATGCGTTTGGGGAGGACCGGGTCATCTACGGGAGCAATTGGCCGGTGTGCGAGTTTGCTGCCGATTACAAAACGGTGCAAAGACTGTCGATGGAGTATGCCGAGCAAAGGGGGCAAGGGGCGCTTGAGAAGTTTTGCGCCACGAATTCCTCGAAGGCTTACCGATGGATTTCGGGACGGTGAACTGTTTTGCCCTTGGGATTGACGGTCCTAAGAGGCTATACTTTTGCTTGGCTGGCGGCTCGATTTTGGTAGCCTATTCGCTTGATTTGGATTTTTGGGCGAGGGCGACTTTTCTGGTCGTCTGGTGATGGTGTTTTTCGTGTCGATCCAAATTTTTCCTGAAACTCTGCTGAGACTTTGCATTTATGAAAGCGATTGCCGTACGTCCTGGAACTCCCAACAGCGTTCACCAACGAGACATTCCGGAGCCCAAATTGGACTCGATCAAGGACGGGAAAGGAGTGTTGGTCAAGGTGCTCAAGGTTGGGGTCGACGCAACGGATCGAGAGATCAATGACGCGTTGTATGGCAACGCTCCCCCGGGCGATGATTACTTGGTACTTGGGCACGAATCCTTTGGTTTGGTAGTCGAGGTCGGCGCCAATGTTCGGAACATTCGGGTTGGGGACTATGTCACGGCCACCGTACGTCGTCCTGGAGGATCGATCTACGATAAGATCGGGACTTACGACATGACCAGCGAGGAGACTTACTATGAACGCGGTATCAATCTGTTGCATGGTTATTTGACCGAGTACTTTGTCGACCACGAGGACTACATAGTTCGAGTTCCAAAGGGGCTTAGGAATCTGCATGTGCTCATGGAGCCGATGAGTTGTGCAGCCAAAGCGATCCAGCAGGCCTATGAGGCACAGCGCCGCATGAAGGTATGGAGTCCTAAGCGAGCCTTCGTGATGGGTGCGGGGCAAATCGGCTTGCTCTCGACGCTCGTTTTGCGACTGAAGGGTTTGGAAGTATTTACTTTGGCGCGAGCCAAGGGACCGCATTTAAAGAGTTCGATCGTCGAGGGGATGGAAGCGACCTACATTGCGACATCCGAGACGAGCTTAGAGGACTTGACCAAGAAGGTTGGCAAGGCGGATATCATTGTCGATGCGACAGGATCGTCGAAGATCGCATTTGGTGCCATGGAGAGCCTTGCTCATAATGGTGCTTTGGTGTGGACGAGCATCACGGGTGGGAAAAACACGACTGAGGTCCATTCGGACAAGATCAATATCGAGTGGGTATTAGGCAACAAGCTTTTGCTCGGGAGCGTCAATGCCAACCGGGAGCATTTCGAATCGGGGATCCGCGATTTGGCACTTGGCGAAGTCATGTTTCCGGGAGTGTTGGAGAAAATTTTGACCAACCCCGTAGCTGGCTTGGACCAGTACCAAGAGATGATGCGGTTGTTGGTCGAGGACACCAGCGCCCTGAAGGTCTATGTCCATGTCGCCGATGGTTGATCGATGCCGGGATTCCCAGAGTAGCCTTTCCCTTGATTACCAGGAGTTGCCCTTATGCAATGGCTGATCACAATCGCAATCGTCCTTGCAGCCTTCGGCTTTGTCGTTGTGAAACTGCGACGATTTTGGTTTGAGTTTAGTAGACTTGGTTCTTCGGACCTGAGCGATCAGGAAGTTTCTGGGGGGACCAAGTCGAGTTGTTACGGTTGTTCGGGTTCGAGCGCCAGCGAGTCGGATTTAGGGATTCGGATCAAGCCGTTGGTGCAATTGGGAGACAAGAGGAAACATTCGGTCGTTTCGATGTGTTTTTTGCAAGCGGCAGTCGGTGGGGTTGTGTACGGTCAAGAGGTTCGACCGCCGAACTACGACGAGACGATCGCTTCGAATTACAAGTTAGGCTCGGTTTTGGCGGGCCCCCAAGGGCAGTTGATCGAGTCGAAGGATCAGTGGCCTGCGCATCGGAAGTATTTGTTGGATCTGTTTGCAGACCAGGAGTATGGATATGCACCGCAGGGTTCGGTCGAGGTGCGAACGGAGGTGATTGACGATGGCCAGGGGGTTTTAGGAGGGGAGGTTCAAGCGGGGATTCGGCGAAGGCAACTTGCGGTCTTTTTGGAAAGGAACGGCAAACAGGTCCGCATCGACTTGCTCGTGTGGTCTCCTAGCGACCGTCCGAAAGCCCCTTGTTTTCTAGGGTTGAATTTTAGGGGGAACCAATCCACCAGCGACGACCCCAAGGTGCGGCTTACGAGCAGTTGGTGCGACAGTCGCAATCCTGGAGTCGTTGAGAATCGGGCGACAGAGGCGAGTCGAGCGAGTCAATCCGAGCGATGGCCCATCGCGCAGATTCTCGAGCGCGGTTACGCCGTCGCGACGGCCCATTACAGCGATATCGACCCGGACTATGACGATGGTTTTGAGAATGGTGTCCATGGTTTGTTCCCGGAGCACAGGAGCGATGCAGAGCATCCGAATCGCTGGGGTTCGATTGCTGCTTGGGCGTGGGGTTTATCTAGGCTGGCCGATGTCTTGGAGAAGCTCGAGGGGATTGATCCCAAGGGGTTGATGGTCGTGGGTCATTCACGGTTGGGTAAAACAGCATTATGGGCTGGGGCAAAGGACGAACGGTTCGGATTGGTCATCTCGAACAACTCCGGTTGCGGTGGAGCGGCCCTTAGTCAGCGAGTTTATGGCGAATCGGTCGCAAGGATCAATACGTCGTTTCCACATTGGTTCAATCGAAATTTTCGCAAGTACAACGATCGCGAGGACCAGATGCATTTCGACCAGCATCAGTTGATCGCCGCGATTGCCCCAAGGCCTGTGTACATCGCAAGTGCGAGCAATGACAAGTGGGCCGACCCGTTAGGGGAGCTCCTCTCGGGGCATCATGCATCGAGCGCCTATCGGTTGCATGGCAAGCAAGGATTAGAGACCCAAGAGTTGCCAGCGGTCAACACTCCGATTGGTGACGGAGCGATCGGGTATCATCTTCGCCAAGGGGATCACGATCTTTTGCTCTACGACTGGGAGCAGTTCATGATTTTTGCAAAGCGGAATGGATTTTAGAGGACTTTTTCGAGATTCGATCAGCTCAGGTGCTTTGAGATTTTGTTGAATGAATCGTCCCATGCTTCGGGTGATTTCGGTTCGTAGACATCGATCGAGCTGGTTTGGAGCATCCAGGCTCTGGCTTCTCCGACGTTTTTGAATCTGCCCAGAGCGAGCATTTGGGAGATCACGTTACCCAGCGCGGTCGCTTCGACAGGTCCGGCAATGACGGTACGGTTGCAGGCATCGGCGGTCATTTGGCAGAGGAGTTGATTTCGAACCCCGCCGCCGACGATGTGGATCGTTTCGATCGAATATCCTAGGAGGTCTTCGAGCATTCCTAGGCAGATTCGGTATCGCATGGCCAGCGACTCGAGGATGCTACGGACGATAGCCCCGTCGGTATTTGGAGTGCTTTGGCCGGTTTGTCGGAAGTAGGCCAGGACCGCATCGAGCATGTCTTCAGGAGCGATGAAGGCTGGGTTTTGGACGTCGATCCAGTGGGCCAGGGGTTTGGCTTCGCTGGCAAGGGTAGCCAGGGTGGTCCAGTCGTAGGGTTTCCCTCTTCGCTGCCAGCTTGCGCGGCATTGTTGCAAAGGCCACAATCCCGCGATATTTTTCAGGAGGCGAACCGTACCGTTGGCGCCACCTTCGTTGGTGAAATTCAATTGCGAGCACTTTGCGTTCAAGCGAGGCTGGTTCAGTTCGACCCCCATGAGGGACCAAGTACCGCTGCTGATGTAGCACCAATTGGGTTTCGATTCGGAGAATCCTTTGGCTGGGACGGCCAGGACGGCCGCACCGGTATCGTGGGTGGCAGGCACGATGGTTTTTGCTCGTTGCGAGAGACCAGTGAGGTTACGCAGTTGGGTTCGGACCGAACCTAGAGAGCATCCGGGTTGGACTGGGGTACGGAAGAGTTTTTCGGGGATCCCGAGTTTTTCGAGGATTTTCGAGGACCATCCTAGGCCACCGGGTTGCATCATTTGGGTTGTCGACGCGTTGGTAAATTCGTTGACTTTTTCGCCCGTGAGCATCCAGTGGAAAAAATCGGGGATCATCAAGAAGCGATCGGCGATATCGAGGATTGGTGAGTTTTCGACTCGCATGCTGTAGAGTTGGTAGAGCGTATTGATCTCCATGAATTGGATACCGGTTTCCTGGAAGATCTCGTCACGGCTGATTTTTTTGAATGCATGGTCCATCATTCCTCGGGTTCGAGGATCTCGGTAGCAGAAGGCTGGACCGACCAGATCGTCGTTTCGGTCGAGCAGCACGTAGTCGACGCCCCAGGTATCGACTCCGAGGCTAACGATTCGGTCGCGGTGTTCGTCGACCGCTTTGCCGATTCCGATTTCGACTTCTTTCCACAGCGAGAGCAGATTCCAAAGCAATCGGTTACCGACGCTCAGGGGGGCATTTTCGAAGCGGTGAACGTCTTTGAGTTGGATCATGTCGCCGCGAAGCTCGGCTGCGATGACACGTCCGCCGGAGGCACCAAGATCGATGGCTAATGCGATATCGGGTTGATCCATAGTGGGGATAAACGTCTAGGAGGGGGTTAGTGAATTGATTTTCTTTTTCAGGCCTGAGCCGATGGCCTCTTCCAAGCGTTTGATGGTCGCTTGGATTGCACCGGCTTGGGCTTCATCGAGTTGATCGTGTTGGCCAAATCGTTTGGCATAGAACGCCAGGGACAGATCGGCTAGATCCAGGTCAAGATGAGCGAGCTTGAGTCGCGATGAGGCCAGTTGTAGGAATTCCTGAGGCGTTTGGTGGGGTTGTCTGCGCATGCCCAGTATCCGCAGAAGTTTGATAAGTTTCTCGTAGAATTCAACCCTAGAGTAGCGTTTGCGTCGCAGCAGAGTTTTTCGGTGCAAGCGTTTTGGGATGAGGTTGGGAAAGAGCCTTTGGATGGCTTTGAAGAGCAGCAGCAGGGTTGCGGCGATTGCGATGAAGCCGAGTGCGACTCTCCAGGAGAACCACCGATCCGGGGAGAGGAACCCTCCGACGAAGCGACTCGATTGCATGCGAGAAAAGAGGGTTTGAAGTTGGATCCAGAATCGTGCGTAGGTTCCTTCGGAGGAATCGCCGAAGAGGGAGAACAAACCACCTTGGCGAGATTTGTCCATATTGATGACCATTTCGTCCCAGAAGTCTTGCATGGCATCAAAGGTCTGGGAGTTGGAGCTACGGAAACTGCCACCGGCGTTGGATCCCTCGACGGGTGGTGTTGGGTCTAGGCGAAGCCAGATCCCCTTTTTGGACCATTTGGGGACGGGAATACCGATGCGCATATCGGGGGGAGCTTGATCGATTTCATCGAGCGTGAAGTAGGCTTCGACCCAGACGTGCGCATGGCTTTGTGAGACCTGAAAGTACCCGCCGATTTCGTTGTACTCGCTGGGTCGAAATCCGACGACGAGCCGCGTCGGGATTCCTTGGGAACGCAGCATCAGCGCCAGGGCGCTGGCAAAGTACTGGCAGTGACCTCGTTTTTTATTGAGTAGAAAGTCTGCGATGGGGTCGATCCCGGAATCTCGAGGTCCGGTCAAGGAGAGGGTGTACTCGAACTGTTGGCTGTCGGCCAAGTGGTTTTCCAGGAAGATGGCTTTGGTGAGTTTGCCATCGAGTGGTTTTTCGCTAAGGGACAAGATCCGGTTGATTTCCGGTCGGATCAGTTCCAGAGAGGCTGGGAAATCCAGGATAGAGTTTCCGTAGGAGCTGAACGAATCGGCTTGATCTTCCTCATAGACATCGGCTTGGTCTTCGAGCACAGGGGACTCTTGACCGCTGACGAATGCGTAGGTCAGAAATGAGTAACGTCGTTTCGGTGGGTTAGCGACCGCGAAACTGCTTCTCGGATCGAGCAATCTCCAGTCGCGTCGGCCCGAGAGGAAAGGGGACTTTTCGATTTGGGCGTAGGGTGGGAGCGAGCAGACGACAGGGCCGAAGGGAGATCGTTCCGCGACATGGACACGGACGCAGTCGCGGAGTTTGGTCATTTCCGCATCGCATTCTTGCTGGGTGATCAAATCCCGCAGATCGTTTTGTTTAGGGCTGTAGTTGTCACGGTCGCTCGGTTGCCAAAGTCCTCTGCCTGGGCCGTCGATGTAGCGGTGGACGACCGTCCCACGGATGTAGGGTGGTTGGTTGGGTCGGTAGGTTTTGGTGGACGATTCATTGGTCATGCTCATTCGGAATGCGGGGGATTCATTCCTGAGCAACTCACCTACAAATTGCAAAGAGATCTGTTCGCTGAATCCGATCCGACTCCCTCCCCAACCGAGTCCTTCGCCGTCGAAGGACTCCGAGTAGAGCCGAGGGAGCATGTAAAAGTAGCCCACAGAAAACAGGAGCATCGAGAGAGCAAATGGAATGATGCTCGAGGTCCAACGGCCGGGTCGAAACTCTTGGGTTCCGCCGAAATTCGATTGCGTATCGCTGGCGAAGAGTTGCAATCCTGAGACCCCGCGACTCGGGACCTTCTCGACCCCTATCCAGTGCAAGAGTCGAGTGAAGATCGAGGTGGATTCAGAATGGGTTTCGTTATGACGTTGGTACGAAGCGAATTCGGCCAAGGCGATCAGAGCCGCGCTGCCGACGGCAAGCACCGGTAGCATCAAGACACCGTAAAGGACATTGTCGTTGACCAGGGTTGCGACGACCAATTCGAGGAGCAAGAAGATACCCCATTGCTCGAAGACCCGTTTTTCTTTGCGTTGGAAATAGAGAGGTAATTGAACGTAAACCAGCAAGTTCCCGACCCACAAGAGTTGGTTCGCTCGCATCTGCGTGAGGTACTCGTAGCCTGCGAGCAAGGCACCTGCAATCATGCCGATGTAGACCAGGAATTTTGGCAAATAGATAAGCCCGAGGCGATCGGTGCAAAAGTAGGCCGCCAAACCGCAGGTGCACACGAGTATCGGCAAGTACCAGGACTCTTGACCTAACCCCAAGAGGATCGCAGCGATTGCTGAGAATAGGGTAAAGCAAAAGGATAGCCGTCGGAAGTTCTTTTGTTGGATCATATGACAGTCTTCAGTCCCTTCATCGTCGATCCATTCCCAGTATCCGTTTTAGCTGATGGATGGTCCATAGCAATGCTCCAAGGATGATCAACAAGATGGTTAAGGCCAAAGGGGCGATGACTCCTGAGACCATCCATTCATGGCAGTAGTCCCAGGTTTTTTGCCAGTTGAGCATCAGGAAAGCCGTCGCGGCGCTGAGGTAAGGGCCGAATGGGGTCCGGCTATTTCCTGTAGTAAGAAAGCTTGCAAGAACGATCAGAATCCCAAAAAGAGGAGCAAGGAAGAAGGCGAACCATACGATTTGCCAGCCAAAAAAAGCGCCGACCATCGACATCAGCGTCACGTCGCCGAAACCTAATGCTTCCTGGCCAAGGATTTCACCGGCGATCATACGAAAGGCCCAAACCAATAACCCACCGAGCCACATCCCGATCAAGGCGCTGCAGAGTCTCATCCAGGGTTGGCGTTCCAACTGGTAGTAGGCAACGACGATGCAGATCCAACCGAGGATCGTCAATACCGTGATCAGTTTGCGATTTCCACTTCGCCAGTAACTTGCCCATGCATACCAGAAGGCCTTGCGCCATCCCCTTCGCGTGATCCAGCGGAAATCGACCAAGGACGTGCACCAAACCGTCCAGGTAGCAAGAGCGATCCCAAGGCCGAGCCAACTGCCTTGTTGCCATGACTCCGGGAATAACTCCGGGGAATTCGCATGGAGCGAGCGAAGCACCGTAAAGGGTGGTACGGCAATATGGACCTCTTCGAGCCAATTCCAGCCGACCAAAAAGGTCGAGCCCAATAGACCCAGTATCGTCCCGGGGATTGTGATTCCATCGGGGATGGTGTACTCATCGAAGTCAATGAATGTCGCGATGGTAAGGAGTGTCAGTAGGCTCGCATAGGCGATGAATTGATGCCGTTGAATGGGGACATCGATAAACCGTTCGGGCAAAGTATTTCCCCGATCGATGTACACGTAGAGGGCCAGAAACAGCCAAGGGACCAGCAATTCGATGAGCAGAGGACGTACCCAGAACCACTTCCCAAAGACCGAGCGGTCCTCAGCGCGGCGGGATCGCAGCAGCCAACCGACGGCCGGCAGACGCTCTAAGAGACTTAGGCGAGGGGTCCCTTCTGGCCTTTTTTGCCATGAGGAAATTGGCAATGAGGTGTAAGCTAGCGTGTAGATGCAATGGTTGATTCCAACGCTTGCTAAAACTCCGATTCCCAAAAGGAGCAGAGAGGTCCCAGGCTCTTCGAACATCTCTAAATTGGCTTTCGTGATGGAATAGGTCGCAAGCCCAACTGCAAGGCGTACATTACCGCGACGACAACATTATAGAGTACATAGGATACCGAGTCGCAGGGTTTCGGATCGAAGTTGCCCGGGGTTATTCATCCGAGTCAATCCTGGAAGTCGACCCTAAGTCGTGGCGAGGATTTGGGGATTCAACGGAACGAATCCACCAACGAGCGATTTGGCTTGCGAGCGTTTCGGGACTGGAGGATCCGGTCGGAACGATCAGGTCGGCTAGGCTGCGGTAGATCGGTTCTCGAACTTGTAGAACCGACGCGATTTCCTCGACGAGGCCCAAGCTGGTCAGGGGTGGTCGCCCGGTTCCTTGGGTTTGGTCGGCGCGAAGGCGTTGGGCCAGGATTTCGACGGGGCAATCGAGCCAGACGATTTTGCCGGTCTTGCGGAGGATGGCTTGGTTTGCTGGGTCGAGGATTGCTCCACCTCCGAGCGAAACGACTTGCCGGTTCGTTTTGGCTACTATTCGGATCGTATCGCTTTCGATCCGGCGAAAATTCATTTCGCCTGCGCGTGTGAAAAAAGAGGAGATCGGCTCGTTGAGGGATGCTTCGATCTGGTGATCGGTATCGACCCAATCGAATCCGAGAGCGGAAGCCAGAAAGGGGGCAATGGAAGTTTTTCCGCTGCCGCGATATCCGATCAGGTAGAGGTTTGCGTGAGGATCCGCCACACGTAGCTGACTAGGCGTTGATCGATTTGATCAGGATACGGGTATATTTTTGGCGGTGGCCGGTCCGTGCGTCGTAGTTTTTGCGACGGCTGAACTTTTGGATGAAGACTTTCTTTCCCTGCTCCAGAGAGACAACTTCCGCGGTGACTTTGGCACCCGAGACGTTGGGATGGCCGAGTTTCAAACCGGTGTCGGCTCCGATGGCCAAGACTCGATCGAACTCGATGCTGTCGCCGGTTTCGGCAGCTTCTCGGTAGTCGATATCTACGAGCAAGCCTTCGGTCACTTTGTACTGTCTTCCACCGTCACAGATAATTGCGTACATGGCAATCCAAGCCGATCCAAAAAAAGAAATTCTAGTAAGGGAGCCCGCCGGGGGCAGGAATTTCAAGGTCCAGAAGTGTAATCGAGTCGTCCCGGAGCGTCGAGACCTTTTTGGGATTTCTGGGCTGGAAAGTTGCTGGTCCTAGCCGGGGCTGGGACTGGGAAAACCCGGGTCATCACCTTCCGAGTAGCGAATCTAATAAAGCATGGGACGGCAGCGGATCGGATTTTGGCGGTCACGTTTACCAACAAGGCCGCGATGGAGATGCAGGAGCGGATTTCTGGGCAGTTGAAGTTGCCCAAGCGGGTGCGCAGGGGGCAACCGGCCCCGGCTCGCCCTCAGATTGGGACGTTCCATTCGCACTGCGTACAGATTCTCAAGCGATGGACCGGAGAGTTGGGCTATCCGGATCGGTTTACGATTTACGATCGCAGCGATGCCGAGAGTGTGGCGCGTACGGTGCTTCGGGAGATTCGGGTTGCCGAGAGCACCTTATCGCCGTCGGATTTTTTGAGCATAGTCAGTCGGTGGAAGAATGCGGGGGTTCGTCCGGAGAATGCCGACAGTTCAGCCACGAGCGACCAGGAGCATATAGCAGCGAGTGGATTTCGGCGTTACCAGCGGGCATTGAAGTTGCAGGCGGCGTTTGATTTCGATGACTTGTTGGTCTTTGCCGAGCAGTTGTTGGTGGAGAATTCCAAGGTGCGATTGGCCGAGGCGGGACGTTACGACCATGTATTGGTCGACGAGTATCAGGACACCAATGGGTGTCAGTATCGGATCATCAAGGCCTTGGCACAGGGCCATCGCAATTTATGTGTTGTTGGGGATGACGATCAATCGATTTATGGGTGGCGTGGAGCTGAGGTTCGTCACATTTTGAATTTTCGACAGGATTGGCCGGAGGCCAAGGTGGTACGGTTGGAGGACAACTACCGTTCGACCGATGCGATCCTGACGATGTCCAATCGATTGATTGCATTTAATCGCGAGCGGCATGATAAGGTTTTGCGACCGGCGCGTCCCAATGGCAAGCCCCCGAGGGTATTGCAGTTTGCCGATGAGAACGAGGAGGCCAAGGGGGTAGTCGAGGAGATTGCCGAGAGGCTCAGGCTTGACAAGACTGTCTCGCCGGGTGACTTTGCGATCTTGTTTCGAACCAACGAGCAACCGCGCCCTTTTGAGATGGAGCTTCGCAAGCGCAAGGTACCTTACATGATCACTGGCTCGCAGTCCTTTTTTGATCGCAAGGAGGTGCGGGACATTTTGGCTTATTTGCGATGGATCGAATCGCCCGACGACGAGTTAGCGTTTCTGCGAGTGATCAATGTTCCTCCTCGTGGGATGGGAGCCGGGAGCGTCGATAAATTGCTCAAGCAAGCCGTAGCGACCTCATCGAGTGTATGGAAGGTCATGCATGACGATGTTTTTCGTGCGACGTTACCGACCGCTGCGCAGGGTGGTATTGCGAGTCTTAAGGAATTGCAGAGTCTTTACAAAGCGCGATTCGATGGCCAGTTGTTGGCTCATGAGGATCCGAGCCAAGTGCCGAGTATGGCTGAGGTATTGATCAAGTTGATCGATGATTTGAAGTATCGCGAGGAGATCCAGCGATTGTATGCCGAGCCCGAGGAGGCTGCGATGCGGATCGGTTCACTTGAATCGGTGCTCAATGCGATTGCCCAGTATGAAGAGTCGGCGGCCGAACCGACACTCGACGATTTTCTCGCATCGATTGTTTTATCGGGGCGCGAGTATGGATCGGGCAAGGACAAGCAGCAGGGGCTCAATGCGGTGTCTTTGATGACTTACCACAGCGCCAAAGGTCTTGAGTTTCCGATCGTGTACATGATTGGCATGGAGGAAGGGGTTTTGCCGCACCGCCGATCGATTTCTGGGGAGATCGATTCGGTCGATGAGGAGCGGCGGTTGTGTTATGTCGGCGTGACGCGAGCCCAAGACGAGCTTACGTTGTCGCTTCCCCAGAGCCGATTCAAGTGGGGCAAGCCGCGTCCGACGTATCCGAGTCGATTCCTTTACGAGTTGACTGGCCAGGGCGACCATCCCAACCGCATCAAATCGATTCAGGCAGCGGCCCAGGAGGCCAAGAAGTCGGGCCGTACTAAGCGATAAAGTGGACGATCACGCCAAGCGGGCGATCAAGCGAAGTCGACAACTCTCATCGCCTCGATGTACTCGGTGCGTGGGAGGTGACCTGAGAGGAACCTGTGGGACAGGATGTAGCGTTCGAGTCTGCGGGCATCTTCGAGCCGATGTTCGGGACGGTACTTCACTCTACCGATGGCATAGTTGTCTTCTAGATCTGCGATTTTGACTTCCTTGGCGATCGGATCGTCGGCCAGAGCCAGGATGTAGTCGGCATAGTCGACATGGGCAATGCGGGTCAGACGTTTGACGCTTTGAATAACGTTCGGGCAGATACCTGATTGGATCAGATCGTCTTCGGTGGCCGAGGTGTCTTCGAGGATATCGTGGAGAAGTCCGGCTTGCTTGGCCGACGTCGAATGGCACTTGAGCATGACTCGCATCAGGTGCAGGATGTATGGATCCCCGTCGGCGTCGCGTTGTCCTCGATGAAAATTCAGAGCCAATTCGGTGGCCAGTTCGATGGCCAGTTCGTTGGCCTTTGCGTTCCGTTGGTTCGATTCCATAGATTCCGTGTTGCTGGTCGATCGTCGGAGCGTTAGGTCAGGATATTTTGTTTTCGCATCCAATCGATGGCATCGGCGATCGATTCATGGACGGGTCGGATGCGGTAGTTCAATTGATCGATGGCTCGTTGGCTCGAGTACCAGTGGAATTGCGATGACATGGCGATGGCTGCGGAGTTGACCAAGGGTTCCTTGCCGGTGATTTTTCCGAGGCAATCTCCGGCCGTTGCGGCTAGGAACTTTCCTGGTCCTCTGAGGTAGGTCCATGGTGCTCTTTTACCGAATTGCCTTGTGATTTCCTTCCAGAGTTGGAGGTAGGTCCAGTTTTCGCCTGCCAAGACAAAGCGGGACCCAGCGGGTGTTTGATCGATTGCGGTGAGGATTGCGGTGGCGACATCGCGTGGGTCGCAGATACTGCAACCGCCCGATGGTGCTAGGGGGGGGGCCCCATTGCGTAGATCTTGGATCATTCGTCCGCTGCTGGGTTTCCAGTCCCAGGGGCCGAGCATGAAACCAGGGTAGACGATGATCGCATCGAGTCCATTGGCGATGGCTTGATGGACGCATTGCTCAGCGGCGCGTTTGGAGACGACGTAGGTGCAGGGGACTTGTCCATCCCCGGTGGTTTGTTCATCGGCTGGACTGGTTTTTGAGCCGATAGCTAGGGTGTTGACCGTCGAGACGTGGATCAAGCGGGCTTGGTGTTTTCGAGCCAATCGAATTGCGTTGAGCGTACCGGATTGGTTGGTGTGGATTCCTTCATCGCGTTGGGTCCATCCGATGTGGATATGAGCCGCCGAGTGGATGACCGCATCGAGGCTACCGGTGAGTTTATCGAGTGTATCCCACTGGGTGATATCGGCGTCGAGTGTTTCGACATCTAGCCCTTCGAGTGCTTTTGCGTTCGAGGCATTTCTTGAGATGCCGACGACTTGGAAACCTCGATCGATCGCTTGTCGAGTGATGTTGTTACCGAGCAAGCCGGTCGCACCGGTGACTGCAATTCTCATCGAGGTACACTCATGGCAAAGGGGTCTAGGATCGAATATTGGGACTCAAGCTTTACCCCAAGTCCCCTGATCGTAAGATCTTACCAAAGAAACCGGAAAACCAGAGGTCTCCCAGGACTTGGAATCCTGATATAATCCGATCTCCCGGACTTTCACCTTGACCTACGACCGAGCCTATTGCGCATGCCGATTATCGAAGTTAGAAACCTGACGAAACACTTCGGCTCTGGGGAGATAGCAGTCGAAGTTCTCAAGGGGGTGAACTTGCGAATCGACGCAGGCGAGTTTGTCGCGTTGATGGGTCCGAGCGGTTCTGGAAAAAGCACGTTGATGAACATCATCGGCGGGATTGAACCGCCGAGTTCGGGGCAGGTGTTATTGGATGGCGTGGACATAGGCAAGCTTGACGACGAGCAGCGAACGTTGTTGCGTCGTCGCCGAGTCGGCTTTATTTTTCAGGCATTCAATCTGATCCCGACCCTCAATGCGATCGAGAACGTATCGCTTCCGTTGCAACTCGACGGGGTACCTTGGAAGCAAGCGCTCGAGCGTGCTCAGATCGCGCTTGAGCGTGTGGAGATGGGGCATCGGCTAGAGCATGTTCCCTCGAAGCTCTCTGGGGGTGAGCAGCAGCGTGTTGCGATCGCTCGGGCTTTAGTTATTGAACCGGTGATTCTTTTAGCCGACGAACCGACGGGCAATCTCGACTCGCGTCAGAGCAGTCGCGTGACCGAGTTGCTCAGGGACTTGGCGATGTACTCGCGTCAGACGATCATCATGGTCACTCACGATGCGACGGTCGCTCGAACGGCGTTTCGCCTTTTGAAGTTCAAGGACGGCAACATCGAACGGGATATTGCCCAGGAGGACTTCGAAGCCAACGCGTCGGTCTTCCATGCTTCCTCTGTCCAAAACGCAACGGGTTGATCGCCCGAGTCGGGGCAATGGTGGCTACAGTCTTTTGAGGTAATCAGGCAATGGCTCTATCGAGACTCTCACTGCGAGAACTTCAAAGTCGCCCGGCACGGTCGTTGTTGACACTTTTGAGTATCATCATCGGTGCGGGTGCGATCGTTGCGACTTATATCGCCTCGGACAGCGCGAGGCTTGCGCAGCGTGCGATGGTTCAAAACGTAACGGGCAATGCGCAGCTTGAGATCCAAGCTGCCGGGGGGGGATCGTTCGATATTCGGGACGTGTTGTTTCTCAAGGAGATCCCAGGGATCTCGGTTATCTCGCCATCGGTGCGTCGGTACTCGACACTCGCGACGCTCGATGCTGAGGGAAAACCGGACCGCAAGTTGAGGGTGCAGCTTCTCGGGGTGGATTTCGATGAGGACCGCAAGGTTCGCAATGTGGAGTTTATCGCTGGGAAGGATCCCTATGCGGCCCTTGAGGTCGAACCGCAAGACGAATCGAGAACCTCGCCCCTTGCGCCGGAGGTTTGGTGTGACGAAGGCCTTGCCAAATCCGCGAAGCTTGCGATTGGCCAAGAGATCAAATTATTGACTAAGACAGGAAACCAAACGGCGAGCATCGCTGGGTTTGTCAAATCCAACACGGCTGCATCGGCTTTTCAGTCCGCGGTTCTTTTAGCTCCGACGCGAACGATCCAGAAATGGACGCGATCGACGAACAAACTCGATCTTGTGCAATTGATGATCGAGGATTCGGATCGAGTCGAGTCGATTCGAGAGCAGATTGCGGGGAAGTTGCCTGAGGGGGTTTACGTGCGTCAACCTCCGATGCGTAGCGAGCTTGCTAACGAGAGCACCGTAGCGATCCAGCGAGGGCTTTTGATCGCTACGATTTTCTCGCTGGTCATGGCTGGTTTTATCATCTTCAACACCTTTCAGATGAATGTTGGAGAGCGACGTCGGCAGCTTGGGATCCTCAGGGCCATCGGAACGACGCGCAAGCAGATACTGACGATGGTGCTGCGAGAGGCAGCGGTATTGGGGATCGTAGGGAGCGTTCTAGGATGTTTTCTAGGTTACCTTGGAGCCGATTTGCTGAACCAATCGACGGCGACGCTTTTAGGGATTTCGATACCCAGCAGCGGTATCGGAATCGCACCGATTGCGATTGCGATCGGTTGTGGTTTTTTCGTTTCGTTGCTCGGTGCATTTCTACCGGCGTTGACCGCCGCGCGCGCCTCGCCCTCAGACGCCATGAAGAGTGTTTCACCAAATGACTCCAAAGCGCTCTGGACAGCATGGTTTCTTGCAGGTTGCGTCGTGATCTCATTGGGATTGTTGATCTTTTGGGCATCGAACTATGGATTCATTTCGGTACGGTTGGGAACCGTCGGCATTGTGATGGTGATCTTGGGAGTGATTCTCCTGTTGCCGGCATCTTTGCCATGGTTGACCAAGATCGCCGCGGCCCCTCTTATGTTTTGGATGCCAGTGGAAGCTTCCTTGGCCAGGCGGCAGGTCCTACGGCATCCTGGCCGCGCGGCGATGACCATCGGTATATTGCTCGTCTCGATGGCGATGGGTTTAGGAATGGCCTTTACCATCATGGACAACATCCGTGACGTGCAGTTTTGGTACAAGCGGACGATCGTCGGTGATTTCTTCGTTCGAGCCGCGATGCCCGACATGAGTAGCGGCCATGCTGCGGATATGCCTGAGGGTTTTCCTGAAAAAGTAGCTGCTCTCGACGGGGTCCTGCTGAGCGATACGATGCGATTCGTCAGTGCCAGGTCCGGTGAGTTGAGCGTGATTGTGATTGTCCGCGAGTTCAACTCCTCGACCCAGGACTACTTTGATTTGGTGCAAGGCCAGGAAGATCAGGTGCTTGAAGGGATTCGGCAAGGGCATGTCGTTCTAGGATCGGTTCTTGCAGAGCGGTCGCAATTGAAAGTCGGCGATCAGATGGAGTTAGAAACCAATGAGGGAAAAATCAGGATCCCTGTTGCTGGTGTAACGAACGAGTACCTTGCCGGGGGCCTTACGCTTTACATGCAGGCCCAGCAGGCCAAGCGGTTGCTCAGTGTCGATGGGACCGATGCGGTGATCGTGCGAGCCGATCCCTCGAAGCGGAGCGAGGTCAAGCAAGCGTTGCTCAAGCTCGCAGAGGCCGAGGGCCTGATGGTTCAATCGTTCCAAGAGATGGCCGATATGGTCGAGAAGATGATCAGTGGTGTCGTCGGAGGGCTTTGGGTTGTTTTGGCCCTCGGGGCGGTGATCGCTGCGTTTGGATTGATCAATACTCTTGCGATGAACATCTTGGAACAAACCCGCGAGATAGGGATGCTACGGGTCGTGGCCATGACCCGTCAGCAGGTTCGAAAGATGATTTTGGCCCAAGCTTTGATCATGGCGATCATCGGCATCCTACCTGGGATGGTGTTGGGTGTTGGGGTGGCTGCGGCCATGAATTTGAGCACCTTGATCGTCACTGGGCATGCGGTCCGATTCCAGTGGTACCCGGGCTTTATGGTCGCGGCATTGATCGCCGAGATCGTGATCGTGATCCTATCGGCGATGTTCCCCGCCGAGCGCGCCGCACGATTGAACCTTGCGAAAGCCATGCAGTACGAGTAACTTGGGACAGATCGTGTGTCCTGGCGGATTATCGAAGCTAGGACGTCTGCCCCTTTTGCTCCTTGAGGTAACTACGCGTTGGGCTCTGAAGCGTCGAAATTGATCCAAGTCGAGGATTTCGTTGAGATAACGACTACTTTCCCAGACGACCTTATCGCCGACGACATCGCCGAGGCTATGGTGCTAGGGGGACTGGTGGCTTGTGCCCAAGTTTCAGGCCCGGTGCAAAGCACCTATCTTTGGAAGGGGCACTGTGAGCGGACTTTCGAATATAAAGTTTGCATGAAAACGACGCTCGATCGCATGCCTGCGGTCCTCGAGTTGCTCCGTTCTCGGCATCCTTATGAAGTTCCTGAGATCACTGCCCGACGCATCGATTGGGTCACGGAGGATTATGCGCGGTGGTTGGTTCAATCCACCACCCCAGGGATCGAGCCGACTTGAAGGAAAACGAATTCTAGGAACTCGGCGAGGGTTTCAAGCGACAAGGGAGTCAGACAAGGAAGTTAAGGCGATACGACGGTGGAACAAAAGTTAACATGGATCGAGCAACTCGAGTTGATGACCCTCTTGTTCCTCCACGGCATGGCATTGGCCGCTTGGTTTGTGCCTATGGGAACGGTATTGCAGGCTTCGGGGTTAGGTGCCTGGACACCGTATGCGTTTGGGGCATCGGCCATTGCGGCACTTCTGTCCCCGCTTTTTTTTGGAGCGATCGCCGATCGTTCTGTGCCCCCTATTCGAGTATTGCGTTGGGTTTGTTTCGGTTCCGGAGTGCTTTCGCTTCTTACGGCTTACGCGTTGGCTCAGGGCGCCAGTGGATGGAATGTTTGGATGATGATTCAATCGCAGGCGTTGTTGAGCGTCCCTACCAATAGCCTTTCGGGCTCGATTGTATTGGCCCGCGTCGCGAATTCGCATGGTCAATTTGGTGCGATTCGAGCCATGGGAACGGCCGGTTGGATGGCAGGCTGTTGGATTGTCAGCGGACTGCGCTTGGATGCCAGTCCTGGCACCTTTTTGCTTAGCGGTGTTTTGTGGTTCGTGGTGGCCGCCTACACGCTGCTCCTACCTGCTGGAGTGATACCCATGGGTGGGACTAAACGGCTGACGTTGCGTCAACGGTTTGGTCTCGATGCGCTCAGCTTGCTCAAGGTGCATGATCATCGAGTGATCTTTGCGACCGCAGCGCTTGTGGCCATCCCGTTTTCCGCTTTTTATCCCTACACACCGACCCACATGAAGGATTTGGGGATGGAGCGGACCAGCGCGTGGATGTCCATCGGCCAAGTGATCGAGGTGGGGATTATGTTTACCATCGGTGGTTTCATGGTCGACTGGAGGCTCAAGGTCGTCATTCTTTTTGGGCTTTTTTCAGGATTGCTCCGTTATCTTTTTTATGCGATGGATTCCCAGGTCCCGTTGCTCCTAGGGGTGGCCCTGCATGGGATGGCCTTCACTTTCACTTACATTTCCACCCAAATCTACCTTGCTCGTCGGATTGCCCCCGAGTGGAGGACGCGCGCTCAGGCCCTATTGAGTTTGCTCGTCGGGGGGGTCGGGAATCTCACAGGCTTTCTAATCACGGGCGCTTGGTTGCACTGGTGTACGGAGAATTCCAGTGTGAATTGGAGGCCTTATTGGCTCGGATTGGATCTGTTGGTGCTATTCGTTTTGATTTACTTTGCGATCAGTTACCGAGGAGACAAGAACGATAGCGGGCTGGAATCTCCCGGGAAGCTGACTTGATTGCTTCGTCGTTTTTGAATAGCTTTAGGGATATGAATGGTTGGTTGTTCCGATATGCACTGATTTTTGCGACATTACTTCAGCAGATCGCCGGGGCTGGCTCCTGCTGTTGTTTTACCAATGCGTTGATAGGTCGTGTGCCTGAGCATTCGGTCTCCCCTTCGACAGAGCCCCAGGCAGGTCCCAAGTCCGTTTGTAGCAAGTGCAAGGTTAAGGCTGGGCAAGCGAGGATTAGGGAATCCAAGGCTCAGGAGCACAAGGGTATGGATTTAGGGGTGCATTGTGGCCAAGGTATTGGTTCGAAGGGTTGCAGTTGTCGGCTGGTCGGTCAACAGAAATTTGTTTCGGTGGAACGTAGGGAGCTGAGGTCC
>JAJTEK010000027.1 GCA_021299695.1 Pirellula sp.
CTTCGAGGCAAGTCACTTGAGGAACTCCAGCAGCGTGCCCAATTCCTCCAGGAAATGATTCGCAACCGCCCCTCGTCATAGCCCGACGGTTCAATCATGAATAGTCGTACCCACCTCGTCGACTTGAGTTACACCTGGGATGCCAACAAGAACAAGACCTCCGAGTCGATCACCGGCGTGATGAGCGGCTATGGATTTACTTCCCGGGGAACCACCTACGACTTTGAGGATCGTCTGACGGGCTATGCCCGCGCCAGCGGAACGTTCAACCAGTCCTGGAATCTGACCAGTGTTGGAGACTGGACAAGCGTGACGACCAACGGCATCGCACAGAACCGAACCCATGGTCCAACGCACGAGCTGCTCACGGCCGGTGGATCGAGCGTCGTGACGGATGTCAGAGGAAACATGACATCGATTCCAGCCACGCTACGTCCTGCTGGAGCCACGACAGCTCTGCTCATGAGCTGGGATTTCGATAACAAGCTTGCATCGGCAGACATCGACGCCAACGGGACGGCGGACGTGAGTTTCCAATACGATGCCCTAGGACGTCGCGTCGCTAGAACAGGCACTGGTGGATCTTTTGTGTTTGTGCAGATGGACCAGCAGACAATCGCAGACTACCCAGTCGGCGGTGCTGCGAGTACTCCAACGTATCGCTATGTCTATGCGAGCTACATCGAGGAACCGGTCGTCCGCAAAACCGACGGTACCGGCGGAACGTTGGTGTACTTCCATCGCAACCATCAATACTCCGTCACCGCTGTAACGACATCGGGATGCGACGCTGGGACTGCATCACTTTAGGGCGCGATGGATGAGCCCGAATGCGGGGAGATTCTTGGGGAGGGATCCGACTGGGTATGAAGGAAGTCCAAATTCTCTGTATGAATACGTGCGAGCTCGTGCTCTTATATCCATGGATCCGAAGGGTTTATATCAGATAGCAGATTGCGTTCCTGATGATTACGATGAGCCTCCCGATCAGCCATGGCAGGGTTCTTGCAATATCAAGGTAAGATGTTTCGGTTTTCCAATCAATTCTCCCTTTTCGGCATTTTGCGGTAATAAAGGGATGCATTGTGGGCTGATCCTGGATGATGGTGCAGGCCGCGTTGTAAGCCTCGATGGATCAGGAGGTTGCGAGAACAACTTTGATTGGCAGGAACCTGCTTATCAACCCCCCGGACAATTTACTGGCCCTGTTGGGCAATACCCGACCACTGTTTGTGAATGCTTGCGGCAAAAAACCAAGACATGGAACAGCATAAAAATCCCAAGAAGTACGACTGGTTGCAATAGCAACACGTCACTGCGATGTCTCGCTGGGGCGTGTGGGCTCTCCGGCTCCATCAGCAATGGAATGCCTGGTAATGGCTGTACGCCATTTCGTTATGATTCCTGTAAGGAATATAATTGCACTCTGTGGTCAGATCCGGTGGTATGTTTTGGTAAGTCAAAGCGGGTATGCTTTGAGCACGAAGACTTCTGTACATTTTATTGGCGACATGCTAACAATGGTACTGTTCCTACTGAACCGAAGGCGAACGAGTTTTGATTCAGTGCTGTGAGGCGAACCCTAAGAATCCGAAATATTGCTTGAAATTCAGATTGTAAAGAGCGGCCCATTGAAACTTCCTCGCTTTTCAGTGCGAACGTTATTGATTTTCACCATAATATGTGCAGTAGCTTCGCTGGCAATTGTGCGAGGCCGGTACATGGTTGGTTTAAAGGAACGCTGGAGAGCTATTGGGGGTTGGCTTCCCAAGGACGTTTTTGAGGAATTTCTGCCACCCCTTGGTTGGCCAGAGGTGCGTCTCAGTAATCCGCACGGTAACTATACGACCAGTCATATTCGAGATTTATTGGAAGAGATGACAACCTATGGTGGAGCAACGCGCGTAGTGATTCGACGACGATATGTCGAGAAAATAGATGGTCCCGAAACGAGTACCGACGACAAATTGATCGAGATACTCTCGAGGGTGCAAGCACGGGAGGTCGCCTTAGTTGGGTGGAACGAAAAAGATGAAGTTGTCGGTCGTCTACCAACTCAAATAAAAAAATATTCGTTCTATATTAAGGAATAGCATTGTAACCGTTCACCTAAAGACTAACGCTCCATGAGTCAACGACAGTCCGCCAGAGCGGTGAGGGACCATGGGCCTGGCCGGAGGAGGGTCGGTTGACAGCGAGTAGCAATGGAGTGCATCAAGCGTCAGAGGGACGCGATGTGGTGGGCGTCAGAATCGAAGTGCTCGCGATTTTGCAGTTTCGCAACTTTCCCCAATGTTTTCCCTTAGATGATTTTGCTCTGCGCACGATTCTAAAGACCGCTTTGAACATCGCGATGCACCGAAGTTGTGACGTTTTTGAGTGATCGAAGCGAGCGTTTTTCTGCTTCGCAAGCGATTTTTTCGCACTGGGCGCGGAGCTTCTCCTATCGCGATTTATCCTAAAACCGCCAATGCACACGCTCAGATTCGAAGAGAAAAGACCAAGCCGTAAAAAGCTCACCAATAGCTTTCCGTTTGGAAGAAAGCTTGATTCTCTATACCTGGTATCAATCACTAGCCTCCATTTTCCACCCTGGCTGTTTCCCTTTGCGTCCTTTGCGCCTTTGCGGTGAGATCCAAGATACCCGGGCAGCAACGAGGGAACGCCAAAAGAGGGGCTCGCGCCAAGGCACCAAGCTCACAAAGGATCGTACCAAACGAGGAAAGGTTTGTGGTATTATTGGTCTTGCTCCGAAGATCGGAGCGATGTGTTCGCGGAAAACATCTCTTGGCTAAGAAGGGAGATTGCCAGATGCAGCCGATTGGTATCCGTCCTACCAACGATTTCGCATTCAAAAAAACGTTTGGGTCTCCCGAGAACAAGGTGGCTTTGATCAGCTTGCTCAACGCGATCCTCACGCTACCGGTTCCAATCGTCGATGTGACGATCGAGAACCCGTACAACTTGCAGGATTTCCAAAACGACAAACTGTCGATCCTGGACATTCGTGCCGTCGACCAGCGGGGTGCGATCTACGATGTCGAGATGCAGTTGTCGACGCATTCAGGGCTTGTCAAGCGGATCGTTTTCTACGGGTGTGAAGTCTATGCAGGTCAACTCAAAGCCGGGGACGATTATTCCAAACTTAAGCCGGTCTATTCGATCTGCCTGCTGGAGGGTCAACTTTGGGACGATTCTCCTAAGGTGCATCATGCGTTTCGGCTGGTGGATCAGGATTCGGGGCGTTTGCTCGGGGAAACTTTAGAAATTCACACGCTCGAGCTTGGGTGGTATAATCTCCAGGAGAGCGAGCTTGAGACCGCTAGCCTGCTGGACCGTTGGCTGTATTGGTTGTTGCACGCCCACCAGTACGATGCACAGACGCTTGGGAGTTTGTTCTCCCAGCCAGAGTTCCAGAAGGCGACCGACTCGATTGACCGGATTGCCAAGAAGACCGAGGACAAAGCCATGTACGATACACGTGAAAAAGCCATCCGCGACCAGCAATGGATCCTGAACGCCGCTCGCCGCGAAGGCCGCGAGGAAGGCGAGATCAAAGGCCGTGAGGAAGGCGAACTTTTCGGCAAGATACGCATGTTGCAAAATTTACTGAGTCTACCTCAGTCGACCGACCAGGAGCTGCACCCCAGATCGAGGACCGAACTTGAGACGTTAGCAACTGAACTACAGGCTCAGCTGCGGAAGCGGATGACGTAGTTTCTATAGGAATCCGGTCCACATGGCGACCTTCTGCGACATGACCTACACCTGGGACGCGAACAAGAACAAGACTTCCGAGTCGATCACGGGAGTCATGAGCGGCTACGGGTTCACATCCGCCGGGACAACCTACGACAACGAAGATCGCCTTACGGGTTTCTCGCGCGCTGCGACCAGCGGCCCTGCGTTACTCTCTCAGTCCTGGAGCTTGACCGCCGTCGGGGACTGGACCAGTGTCACGACGAACGGCACCGCACAAAGCCGCGCGCACGGCCCAACGCACGAACTCCTGACCGCCGGTGGCCAAAACGTGGCGACCGACGTCAAAGGAAACATCACCACCCTCCCGGTCAACCTCCGTCCCGCCGGTGCCACCACCGCGATGAATCTCACCTGGGATTCGGACAACAAGCTTCGGTCAGCGGACATCGATGCCAACGGGACGGCGGACGTGACTTTCCAATACGATGCGCTCGGACGCCGAGTCGCGCGATCCGGGACGGGTGGCTCGGTGGTCTATGTGCAGATGGAACAGCAAACGATCGCGGACTATCCAGTCGGCGGCGCAGCAACGACTCCAACCTTCCGATACGTCTACGCAAGCTACATCGACGAACCGGTCGTCCGCAAAGGCGCAACCAGCACCAGCACCGCACATTTCTATCACCGCAACCATCAATACTCCGTCACCGCGATCACCACCTCCACAGGCACCATTGCCGAGCGTTACGCCTACTCGGCCTATGGTCAACCGACGATCCTCGATGCTTCGGCTTCGGTGCTCAGCTCCTCGGCGATCAACAATCGCTACACGTATACTGGCCGTGAGTGGGACGCAACGCTGGGTTTGCATCACTTCAGGGCGAGGTGGATGAGCGGGTTAACGGGAAGGTTCCTTTCAACAGATCCTGTAAAGTACCTGGGTAGTGAATGGAATCTTTTTGCATATTGTGAGAACAAAAGTCTTAATCGAAGCGACCCGTATGGTTTGTGCTCTCGTTGGCCCCTATGCGGTGGAAAGCCCCTTGATAGACGCTTTAACTGTTGTGAAAATGATCAACTCGTGCCTCTAGTCTCGTTGTGGCGATGTGTACAAAACAAGTACCTTGGCCTCGGAAGGTGTTGGGACTATACAGTTGGATGGGTTGCATGTCCATTCGGTCTCAGGGCTCGACACTCCTATGTCTGCTGTGATGGCTCTAACAAGAACTGTTTTGATGCAGACAACATGCGCCCCCGGGCAATGTGGCCAAGCTGCCGTGGCCCCTATTGGCAGCCCTATGATCCAGCCAAAATCGACACAGCATGGATACACTTTGACGGCACATGCACGGAATGGAAAGTGTGTCCTGCTGAAAAAGAAAGCTATTGCAAACCAGCAGTCATTCAGTTTTCGTTGTTTGGCCCGAATTGTCACCATAATGCAGGCAATTGGGGAGGAACTTGGAATTGGTAGATGACGAGCGATTCGCCATATTATCAAAGTCAGGCTTTATTCAGCTTCTTGATAAACTCAGTACAACAGCACGTATGTTCGTACTCATGACGGCGCTTGCAATTAGTGGGATTTCCTTGGAACGGTTGCTGTCAAGCGAGACAAACGTCGAGAAGTTTATCTGGCTTATAGGCTCACTTGTTTGTTGGATGACTGTTCTCGCACTTCTATTACATGGGTGGAACAGAGCAGGGGTGGTGGAGCGGAAGATCCTTGCTGTATTAACCATTATTGTGATTGCTCCAAATCTTCTAACTCTCTTCGTTATTTGCGTCTTATGCTTCTTGTAATTGCAAACGTTTTCCGTTCACCTAAAGACTAACGCTCCATCAGTCAACGACAGTCCGCCAGAGCGGTGAGGGACCATGGTCCTGGCCCAAGGCGTGTCGGTTGACAGCGAGTAGCAATGGAGTGCATCAGGCGTCAGAGGGACGCGATGCGTTGAGTGTCAGACCCGAGAAAAACTCGGGTCTCCCGGTGAAAGAGTTTGCACCGTGCACTGCGGATCCTTTACAATGCAATGCATGGTAGCCTCATCGGTTCCGAGCAAATTATCGCTCTGTGCAGATCGCGCGCATGCTCGCGCGGGAGATTCGCACGCATCGAGTGGCATCGATGTTGCGTGCCCCACGACTCAAAACGTCCTTGCCATCGCTTCGCCCCACGAATTGCAAGGGGATTCTTGGCCGTCATCTTCGACTGGCACTAGTTCCTCCTGTTGCATCCAGAAATTGGGAGATCGATTTCGATCGATGCCCCGCTTCCAGAATGCTTGCGAGTGGATCTGGAGACGGCCTGAGAGAGCGGCGACTTAAATTATCGGTTCTTCCGTAGCCGTACAGGACGTTAAAGAGGCAATGTACCCAGTACGCCTTCGGCTGACTGCTAAACGATATAGGCTTGGCAGCCTCTATGCCTTGCTGTTGCGCCGTGCGCGGTAAGCCATACCTGAAGCACCGAGTCCAAAGATCAACACTGAGCTCGGCTCGGGTACACCTGATTGCCAGACTCCCCCTGAGCCGTTTCCGAAACGCCCGGTCAAAACAAGATTGCCGGCGCTGGTGGTAAAAGAAGATGTAGTCGGTTCGTCGAAGAAGAAAGAATCACCACCGACATAAGATCCGAGATTGGTCAGGCTGTCATAAAGCCCGTCTGTCCCACCGCGACTTCCTCCCGCAAGAAGCCCTGCACCGTAATTCAAATTGGTTCCCAAATCCCAATGGAGAATACCTGCACCTTGGAACGGACCACTTGGTTCATTCACGAAATCCGCCGACACAACAACGTATTTAAATCCTAAGTTGGTGGTCAAGGTTGCCGAGTAAACCGATGAGTTATCGAAAATCTCAAGGGTCACCGGATCTGTGTTGGGAAGAACTCGGGTGGGTAAGGCAAACGAACTGTTGCTAGTAAACGATTGAATGACGCTGTTATCTGCTGTGGTGCTGACCCTCCAAGTCGCATTCGTGAAGCTGTTTGAACCCAAGGTACCAGAGATCAATGAGTTCGGTCCTCCGGTGATCGAGAAGCTGATAACACTCGCCATGGCATGGCCCGAAACAAAAAGCACGAGCACCAGAACCAGGAACGTTTTCAAGTACGAAGATCGCATGATATCTCTCAGACTGTTAGGACAACGGTATTCAATCAAGCCTTTAAAATACCAAATTTTGATCTCGGTGCAACTAGATAGCTCCTCATCATCACAGGTGCCCGTGGAGCCGACCACCGGACTCGTCCGGTGGAGGCGTAACTTCCAGCTACTTTCGTGACACGGGTGCAAAGAACGATAGAATGGCAAAACAAGTTTCTGAAATCGAAAATCCTATGGCCCAAGTGGAATCGCAGTCGGAGTCGCTCGAAACCACTTGGATTGATCAGCGGGGTATCATTCGAACCGATGCGGGCGTGCCCGCAGGATGGTGGGGTCTGGATGCCCCCGTCTGAGCACAGATCAAAAAGTAACTCGGACCAAACAATGCGATCAATCCCATTATTTCACGTTGCTTTGCTATTGGTTGTTTCTTGGTTCGCGGCGGACTTGGCCGATGACTTGCGACCTCAGCGACTGCAATCGACTCTATCAAATGTTCAGCCGATGACGGGAATCGTTTTGTGGACAACCAACGAGGCTGCTGCAACCGCGCCGATCCAATTGGAGTATGCGTACCTGAAATATAGTCAGATCGTACAGGAGAGCGGTGAGTACGACTGGGAGCCCGTTGAGCGTCTTCTCGATGAGGTTGCAAGTCGAAAACACCAAGCGATCCTCGATTGGCGTTTGTGCAAGCCGGATTTGGGCTGTGGGCCGAATATCATATCTACGATGGCCCAATGAAACTTGGTCTGACTTTTCCAGACAAAGACTTCCAACTTGTATCTATAAAGCAACTGGCTTCCAATTTTCGGGAAACGCCCTGGATGATTTCAATTGACGCCGCAGGAGAGCATACCCCCTTTGCAAAAGACACCATGCTTTCAGAGGTGCAGTTCGGACTCTTCGACAACTCGTTCACCGAAAGACTAACGCTCCATCAGTCAACGACAGTTCGCCAGAGCGGTGAAGTCAGGCGGGAGGCTTGATGCGTGAGGCTGGAGGAAGAAGAACCCAGCGACAAGAATTGAGTGCGTCAGGCGTCCTAGGAACGCTCTTGGAGTCAATCACGCGTTTCGAGTTGCTCGCATGGCTATCTCCCTTTGCGTCCTTGGCGCCTTTGCGGTGAGACTCAGGTTTTCGGTGAGCCTCAGCAACCCGGGCAGCTACCAGGTCCGCCAAAAGAGGGTTTCTCGCCAAGCCGCCAAGCCCGCAAAGGCCAAGCTCACAGTGGATCGGGAATAACAAATCGCCTGGAAATACACTTGCTGGAGTTGCCCAAGTACGCTCCTTTGGACGATAATCCACCGATTGCAGATCCGCGCGATCCGTCATCGGAAAGAAAAACAGTAGTCCCCCTTGGAAAAAGTTTGCAACATGCATCGAATCCCTAAGGCTTGCCTTTTGAATCGTCTGCTCTCCGTGGGGATGTCCGTGGTCGCCACAGGAGCCGTCAGCAGTTGTCTTTGGGCCGAGGAACTCGATCAGAGGGCCGCCGAACCGAAGTCACCGCCAGAGTGGTACGGGCAGACGATTCGGTCCTCGGCTTGGCGATCTCCAGCGGACGAACAAGCAGGCTTCCATGTCCCCGAGGGGTTTGCAGTCGAGTTGGTTGCAAGTGAACCGCAAATAGCCAAGCCCATGAACATGGCTTTTGATGCGCGGGGTCGTTTGTGGCTGACCCAAAGCGTGCTCTATCCGTTTCCTGCGAAAGCCGATACGCCCAGCTCCGATACGCCCAGTTCCGAAGCGACCAGTTCCGATGCAATTGTGGTCCTTGAGGACAAAGACTCCAACGGCACGATGGAAACCAAGACCGTGTTTGCCGATGGTTTGAACATACCGATTGGACTATTGCCTTACCAAGACGGCGTGATCGCCTTTTCGATCCCCAATCTCTACCATTTGAGGGATACCGATGGCGATGGGGTCTGCGACGAGCGCAAGGTGATCCTTGGACCATTCGACACGACGCGCGATACGCACGGGATGGTCAATGCGCTCCGCGATGGGCAGGACGGCTGGATCTACGCTTGCCATGGCTTCAACAACGTCTCAAAAATCTCGGGGACCGACGGCCATGCGATCGAGATGACCAGCGGGAACGTCTTTCGATTCCGGCCCGATGGAAGCCGAGTTGAGTTGTACACCCAGGGACAAGTCAATCCGTTTGGGATGACCAGGGACAAGTATGGGTTTTGGTTTTCGGCCGATTGCCATAGCAAACCGATCACACAATTGCTCCGAGGTGGCTGCTATCCGAGTTTCGGTCGCCCGCATGATGGACTCGGGTTTGTCCCCTCGACGATGGAACATTTGCATGGGAGCACGGCCATTTCCGGGGTCGCTTACGTCGCCGGGACTTCGTTCCCGCAGGCCTTTGAAGGGAATTTGCTCAGCGGCAACGTCATGACCTGCAGGATCAATCGCAACGGGCTTGAGTATTTCGGAGCGACGGCCAAGGCCGTCGAGTTGCCCGACCTCTTGACCAGCGAGGACCCTTGGTTTCGACCTGTCGACCTTCAGTTCGGCCCCGATGGATGTTTGTATGTTGCGGATTTCTACAACAAGGTCATCGGGCATTACGAAGTCCCGTTGGACCATCCGGATAGGGATCGGACCAGCGGGCGAATCTGGAGGATTCGGTACGTCGCTCAAGATCCGTCCAATGGCCCCAAGCCCCCAGCCCCCCGAGTCCAAGACGCAATCGGGGCGATTCGACCCTCCGAGCGGACTTACCAAGAGTCCATCGCGATTCTCGCCAAGCCGGTCGCTCAGGCGTCCGATCCGGATTCGGCGATCGAGCGGCTCAGAGCCGTCGAGCGACTCGGTCAGATCGGAACCCTTGCCGATGCGGTTAGTCTTTTGGATCGGGTTCGTAGCGTCGATCAACGCGATGCGATTCTCAAGCAAGCCCATTGGATCGCCTTGCGAGACATCCTAGGGCGCGAAGCAAAGCAGTCCGACGCATTCCCCGAGGAAGGGTTGATCGGTACGGAACTTGGCACCGACCGCTACCAACAGCGCATCGAGGACTTGCTCAAGGTCCTTCAAGCCGTCAAGGATCCCAGTGCGGCTCGCTGGTCGTTGGATCTGATCGAAATCGCATCAAAGAAGTCAGGGCCAGGGCCCAAGACGGCCTGGCTCAAGGACGCACTGCTTGGTGTCGCAACGGCAGTCGACGAAAGCCAAATCCCTCGGGTTTTGCAATTGATCGATACGATGCTTGAGGAATCATCGACCAAGGCCGAGCAAATCCTTTTGATTGCCGAGTCGCAAAAACAGCGCAACGGTAAGCTATCCCCCATCCTTGTCGAGTTGGGTCAGCAGTCTCTATCGCAAGCAGCAGGGGCATGGTTAACCCAAGCGGCAGCCGAAGATGTTCGACTAACCGGATGGACTGCCCTTTCGGCCAAAGGTCGGGATGTACGTCCCTGGCCACTTGAGCAGCGTTCGCTCCAGGCAGAGAGCCACCCCAAGCCCCGAGAGCTGCCCGAGGGAAAAATACCGTTTTGGAGCAGCCTAGGGCTTACCGAACGCTACCAGGGAACTTGGAGCAGCGGGGTTTTCCTCGCCAAGGAAAGCTTGTCGTTTTGGGTCGTCGGTCATGATGGGAACCCCAATGAGCCCGAGCGGAAAGAGAATTATGTCCGCGTTTTGGTCGCCGGTTCACAGACGGGTGATTGGAGCGAGATTTATCGCGTTTATGCCCCTCGCAACGATGCGGCCCGGTATGTCCAAATCGATTTATCGCAGCACAAGGGTCAGTCGGTACGTATCGAGGTCGTCGATGGATGCGGACAGGACAGTTATGCGTGGATTGGGATCGCCGATGTTTCTGAGCCAGGTTTAAAACGATCTGTCTTGCGGGACCGCTTCGACTCGATGGTCCGTTTAGCCAAGTGTTTTGGCTCATCGATCGTCGCTTTGGAACCATCGAGCCGGGCCGACTTCCTCTCCCAATGGCGGCAGCTCATAAAATCCGATCGACTCGATTGCTTTTGTAAAGCGAACTTGCAACAATGGGTGCAAGGCCAAGAGCAACCGGTCCTTTCGGAGTTGGTTTCTTTGGTTGTCGAACGGGGTTTGGAGGATTTGCTGACCAAGCCGTATTTGCTGAACAAGCCGGATTTGCCGAACGGGCTAACGGCAAGCAAAGAGGGCAAGTCCTGGAGTTTCGATTGGGACTGGAGTACTGGGTCGGAAGAAACGCTTGGTGTTTTGTCGGAAGCTTTCGGAAAGAGGGCCGATGCAGCAACCCAGGAGGAACTGGTTTTGCGATGGTCGCGCCACAGGGGTTCGATTGCGTTGATAGAAAGTTTGATACGGCGTGGGGCGTTGTCGAAAGAAACGCTTCGGGTCTTGCCCGCCTCCTGGTGGGACGCATTATCGGAGTCCAATGCCAAGCGGTTTTCGGATTTGAAGCCGCAGGGGGAGACCGATACGGCCCGCGCGGTGTTGGTCCAGAACAAGGCCCAGGCGGTCAAGCAGCTTGCAAGCGATCCGATGGTTGGAAAAAGGGTCTTCCAGGAACGATGCGCCACGTGCCATCAGCTTGGAGGCGTCGGTAAGGTCATCGGACCGCAGCTCGATGGAGCGGTGGTGCGGACCGTAGAGAGGTTGTGCGAGGACATCCTGTGGCCCAACCGCAATGTGGACGAGGCGTTTCGAATCACCAATGTATTGATGGAGGATGGAGAGACAATATCGGGTTTGATACTCGATCGGACCGACAGTTCACTCGAGGTAGTCGACCAGGCAGGCAAATCCCAACGGTTTGCCCGCAGTGAGATCGAGCAAGAAAAGATCAGCAAATTGTCCCTCATGCCGGGGAACTTTGAGGAACTCATCAGCGACGCGGAGCTCGCATCCTTGATCGGCTATTTGAAGTCGCAGCAACCCGAAAAGAAACCTTAGTCTCCAGAACCTATGTTCCGGTTCATTCACGCCGCCGACATCCATCTCGACAGTCCACTGCTGGGACTGAGAGCTTACGACTCTGCCCCCATCGAACGGTTGCGGACCGCTCCGCGTCGAGCGCTAGAGAACTTGGTAGATCTTGCGATTCGGACCAAAGTCGACTTTCTTCTCATCGCGGGTGATGTTTTCGACGGGGACTGGAAAGACTACTCGACGGGTCAATTCTTCGTCAAGCAGATGGCCAAGCTGCGCGATTGCCGGATACCGGTTTACCTGATCGCAGGCAATCACGATGCGGAGAACAAGATGTCCCGCTCGTTGCCTTACCCGGACAACGTGCATGTATTCGAGTCGAGTCATGCGACCACACGGCGGATCGAATCGATTCAGGTCGCAATCCACGGCCAGAGTTTTGCAACGCAAGCTGTCACTGAAGATCTTTCGATGAATTACCCCGCACAGGTTCCCGGATGGTTCAACATCGGGCTTTTGCATACCAGTTGCACGGGTCGCGAAGGGCATGAAAATTATGCTCCCTGCACCCTCGAGGGGCTCGGGACTCGCAATTACGATTACTGGGCCTTAGGGCATATCCACAAACGCGAGGTCCTGAGCCAAAAGCCCTGGGTGGTCTTTCCTGGAAACATCCAAGGCCGGCACGCCAAGGAGACCGGGCCCAAAGGGTGCTATGTCGTAAGCGTCTCGGACCAGCAAGCGATCGAGGCAACCTTTGAACCCCTCGATGTGCTCCGCTGGGAGACCATCGCCTTGGATGTCGGACCGATCGGCGATTTGGGCGAACTGCCGAACTTGTTCAAAACCTCCTTGCAAGAGACCATCGATCTTTGCGAGGATCGGTTGCTTGCCCTTCGCATCGAGCTTCAGGGCCAAAGCCCCCTTCATCGTAAATTTCGAGTCGAACGCGAGCATATCCTCCAAAGCTGCCAATCGGTCGCGACAGGCTTATCGATCGATGGGGTATGGATCGAAAAAGTCCTGTGCAATACGCGCATGCCCAATGAGAGCGACCAGCAGTCTGACGCCTCACAAGACGCGATACGAGCCATTATGGGGGTCTTTCAAGACGCCAAAACCAATCCCGATTTCTATAAGCAGCTTCAGTTCGACATGAGCACAGTACGGAGTAAAATCCCCTCGGAGCTGCGAACCGCCGAACTCGATGGGTACCTCGAGGGATCGTCGGTCCTGCTCGAGCAGGCTCAGGAGCGTTTGCTCGACTTGCTAGGAAGCGAATTTTCGCAAAGCGACTCTCCGAGAGCCGAGTCCTTGAAAAGCGGTTTGGGGGAAACGCGATGAGGCTACAGCGTTTGGACCTGATGGCATTCGGCCATTTCACCAACTACAGCATCGACCTGAGCGCCGGTCGCTATGGGCTCCACATCATTTATGGGCCGAACGAAGCGGGCAAGAGCACCTCGCTGCGGGGCCTGACGGCATTGCTTTTCGGATTCCCGACCAGGACAGATGACAATTTCAAGCATGCCAACAAGGACCTGCGAGTCGGAGCGATCTTGGAGAATCGCGACGGCAAGGTACTCAGGTGCGTACGTCGCAAAGCTAGAACCGCGACGCTCCTGCATGCCGAAAGCTCCCAGGAAGTCTCTGATTCGCATTGGGCCGAGTTTTTCCCGAAGATCCAGGAGGATCATTTCCTGCGAATGTTCGGACTGACCCATGAGTCACTCCGCAAGGGTGGAGAGGACTTGGTCCGCGGCGGTGGAGATTCAGGCCAAGCCCTCTTTTCGAGCGCCTCGGGGATCGCCAATTTGCAACAGAAACATCAGTCGCTAGAAGATCGCATCGAAGAGCTCTACGGTAAAGCCGGTAGGAAAGGGCGATTGTTTGACAAGCTCAAGCAGTACAAAGCGCTGCGAGACGACGAGAAAAAAGTAGCCATGTCGATGGATCAGTGGCGGAGGCTCGAGAATCAGCTCAAGGAGTCCAAGGACCAGCTCGAGGAGTACAGGACCCAAAGCGATGCGGTGCAAAGGCAGTTGCTCGAAGCGCAGAGAATCCAACGTTCGATCCCGACGGTCGCCAAATATCTCGAACGCCTTCGAGCCATCTCGACGCTTGGAGCCGCCGCGAAACTGCCTCGTGATTTTGAAGAGCGCGTGCAAAAAGTGCTCGGAGCAAAAGCTGAAAAACAAGTCGCCTCTGAGGAGATCGCCAACCAATTGCGAAGCATCGAATCGGAACTTGCAAAGATCCCCGAGAGTATCTGGGATGACGAGCAAGAGGCTAAGGTCCGAAGTTTGCTCTCCGAGCTAGGAATCTACCTGCAAGCCCTCGAGGAGCTTCCCAAGTTGAAGATCCAGAGTGAGCAATTAGCGCGACGAGCCGAACAGAAATGGGACGAGATCGGCAAACTCGATACGCTTCGCGATAAGCTGGAAAAGCAAAAGATTCCGCTTTCGCACAAGAAGTGGATCGGGACTTTGGCCAAGCAGTACGAAGCCTTAGAAAAGCAAGTCTCCGACCGGAAACTCAGGCTATCGAAACTTAAGAAACGGCTCGACGAGGACCAGAACTCCGAGTTGCTCCCGCTCAGCGATGAGTCGTTGAAGATGCTCGAGCAAAGGATCCATCAATACAGGCCCTTGGCAGGTCAATCCGATCCCTTGGCCGCGTTGCTCATGGAAAGCCAACGAGGACAAGATCGCTTAGAGAAAGGAATTCAAAGATGGAGAATTCCCTGTCAAACAGCCGAAGAGTTGGTCCGATTTCCCGTCGCAAGTCTCCCATCGATCGAGCGATGGGAAAAGGAGCTCGACAAGCGGCAGGAGGCTCTGGAAAAAGCCAGATCGGAACTTAGCTCGCAGGATCGCAAGAGGTCGGCCAAGCAGCGCGAATGGGACCGCGAAACCAAGAAAATTCGCGTTCCCACCAGGCAGGAATGGGAAGCCAGCAAGCAGGCACGCGACGGGCTCTTTGGAATGCTCCTCGAGCACCGCTCCGGTTCGACCGAGCGGTGGAACGAACTGTCGGAGGCTTACGCAGCCAGCGTGCAATCAGCTGATGCGATGGCCGCCGAACTGCTGGATCAAGCCGAGTTGGTCGCACAGCGCGAGCAGTTGCAAGAGGCGATCCTTGAGCTCGAAGCCCAAGTGGCCGAGTGGTCCCTTGCATGCCAAGAACGCGAAAGCGAGTTGACGGTTGGCCAGCAAGCTTGGCAAGCCTTTCTTTCCGAGCATCGGATCGCAGTGGAAACTCCCACCGAAGCATCGGAATGGAGTCAGGCAGTCAGTTCCCTGCAGCGAGAGGCGCAGGATTTGCTCGACAAGAGGATTCGCATCGAGCAGATGGAAACGGCGATCCAACAGGCGATTTCGGTTTTGAATAAGTCTTTGGCCGCATGCGGATTTGCAGCCGAACCTTGCGACGGACTCGACCGGGCCTTGACCCGGGCCGAGTTGGTTTTGAACAAAGCCAATGAGGCTCGTGGGAAAGCCGAGGCCATCGAGGGTCAGCGCCAGTTGAATTTGCAGGAGTACCGGGATCAGACCAGCGAAATCCAGGGGCTTGAGGATCAGTTCAAGGAGCTCAAAACCCAGTGGTTTGACGCATTGGCAGACATCGCTTTGCCCGACGATGCCACTCCGGTCGAAGTCCAAACGATCCTCGACCAAGTCACCGAATTGCAGCAGACGACCGACGAAATCGAAGCGACCCGAACCCGCTTGCGCGAGAATCAAGAGCGAATCGATCGCTACGAATCAGCCCTAAGACCCCTGCTCGATTGGTTGGCCGGCGCGAGTCCTGAATCGGCAGATGCAATCTCCGCACTGACTACGACGGAGTCCAAAGTCCGGTGGCTTGAACGCCAGAGCAAGCTTTCCAGCCAAGAAAAAGAAAAACGGGTGACACTCGAGACGCTGAAAAAAACGGCGCAAGAGCAGTTGGATCAAGTTTCCGGCGGGATTCGTCTTTTGGATCGTGAACTCGAGCAGATGCAAGAGATCGCAGAGGCTCAAAACCAGGAGCAACTACGGGAGTTGGCTCGCAATTCGCGAGAGTACCACTTGCTCGATGTAGACCGAAAAGAACTTCAAGAGAGGCTTTTTGCCGAATGCAACAGTCGCGATATCGACCAATTTGTTCAGCGGGTCGAACAAGCCGATGCAGATCAAATCACCATTGATATCAAGCACCTGAGCGAAGAGATCCGCAGGATCGATCAAGCTCGCGAGGAAGCGATTCGAGCCACCAGCGCGTTGCAACGAGACTACGATCAATTAGATACAAGCGGCAGAGCAGCGATGCTTGCCACGCAGGCGAGTGGCGTGGGACTTGAGATCGAGGAAGCTGTCCAAGAGTTGGCGACCTTGCGGCTCGCCTCGGCAGCCTTGACCGCTGGCATCGAACGCTACCGATCTGCCAACGAGGACCCGATCCTGAAGTTAGCTAGCGAATCCTTTCGCCAAATGACGCTAGGCCGATTCCGTGGAATCGAGATATCGCTTGACGATGCGGGCAAGCACCTATTGGTCGGAAGAAGAGCGGAGGATGGTCCTGGATCCGAGGTCCTCGTCGAACAGATGAGTGATGGAACGCGGGACCAGTTGTATCTGGCTCTGAGGCTCGCGAGCCTCGAGCAATGGAGCAAGGTGCACGAGCCACTGCCGTTGGTCGTGGATGATATTTTGGTCCATTTCGACGACCAACGGTCGGTCGAAACGCTCAAGCAACTCGTGCGAATATCGTCCCAATCCCAGGTGATTTTCTTTACCCACCACCAGCACTTGTTGGATTTAGCCCGAGAGACCCTGCCGATCGATCAGGTATTCTTTCACGAGTTGGCTAATGCAAGCGGTTGAATCACCGGTGAGCCAATGCGTCATGAAAGATCGAAGCGAAGAGTCAGGCTATCTAATCGTCTGTCGGGTTTAGTGGAAATATTTGGGCGAGACAAAGTTAGCAGTTTTCGGTCTGATCATCAGACCGAACAAAACAGCCGAACAGCCGTAAGACGCCGACGCTTGCGCGTCGGGACTTACTTCCCTTCCGAGACGCTCGAGCAGTCGCTTTTGAGATCCAAATCCAACGAACTGGTCGCTCCGGTGATTTGGATGAAATAAGCCGACTTGCGCGAGTAGCACTCGGGTACCTTCGGTCCTGCGGAGGATTGCTCTGCCGTGGGGGCGGCTCGGTCGGGGTCATCCTGCTCGCCCTCGGATGCACCCTGGGAGTCCGTTGTTGACGATTCCGACTTCTGTTTAGGAAGGACACGCAAGAGTTTGCGTCCGGGGATGATCCCAGCAGTTCGGCTGTCGAACATCAAGGAAAATCGTCCCGAGTCGTTGGTTGTCCCGTAGGAGTAGATCGAGGTTTCAGGATTCTCAAAACGTACTTCAACATTCGACAGAGGTGCGCCGTCGAGTTTGAGAGTACCAGAGACCTTGACCAATCCCAGCGATGCGTAGTTTGGACTGCTCGTCGGTGAGCACCCGAGGATGGCCATGAGCAGCGCATAGAGCAAGCCGAGGTTGATGAGTGATTTTTTAGTCTTCAAAGTCAAAAGTCTCCGCTCCATTTCGGGAACCCACAGCGCGAATGATCTTGATATCGGTGCTGTCCGATACATAGGTGACAGAACCGTCGGCTTTGCCGAACATCGTTCCGCCAGCGTGGAAGCTACCAAAAGCGACCTCCATCAAATGTCCCTGGGTGGAGGGATCGATGACCGCAATGTTAGGTTGGACGAGCATGCTACCTGCAGCTTCGGTGAATTCGGTACCTCCAGTTCCTCCATCGCAACGGCATGGATCTGCTTGAGGGCTGCCAAAGGCCCACCAATCCATTCCTTGACCGTCTTTGACGAATTCAGGATCGGTACGAGATTCACCGAAGAGGACCGTCCGGGACAATCCATCGGTGAAATCTCTAAGTTTGATCCGGCTGCACCCGAACATCGCACCGTCGAGGTTCAGCTCTTCGAAGGATTGGGTGTTGGGCAGCGGGCGGGTCGATGCGTCATCGGAGCTGACACGGCTCCCGCCGTTGGCTCGGTAGCTGATGGGGACGCGGTTAGCGATGCCGTTGTAATTCGCAGGAGCGAGGTTTGGGCATGAGGGGCACTGTAACATGGAGATTGGAGTTTGGCATGCCCGGTAATTGGGGCTTGCAACATTATCCCAATTCCCGACCCCAGACTCCGCAAAAATAAGCGTGCTGTAGAGGCTCGCTTGCTCGATCTGTGGCAGGATCGCTGCGCTCCAGAGCGTGCCGTGGTTATTCCAACCCGGAGGGAGCACCTTGAAGGAGCTTTCGTAATTCAGGGTCGCCAACGAGAGTTGTCGCATGTTGTTCGAGCAGCTCATCCGGCGAGCAGCCTCACGGGCTTGCTGCACAGCAGGCAGGAGCAATCCGACGAGAACTCCGATGATAGCGATGACCACAAGCAGTTCCACAAGAGTAAAACCCTTACGACTTCGAAAACGCATCCTTTAGACCTTCGGTTCAGAGAATTGAATGAAGTGGGACGACCACTTCGATGTCAAGTTGCGAAGTATAGAATCACAGTGGATTTCTTGGTCGTACAGAACGATGAAGGAACCGAGAGGATTCGATGAAGATACTTCGGTTCGTGGTGTCTTACGATCTTTGCTTGGCACCGTCGCAAAGTCATTATTGGCATTTTTTGCCAATTATGCTATCATGGCCATGGGTTGATCGATTCATCGCAAGCCTTTGGGAACGCCAAAAATGACCACAAAGAACATTAGTTTGACGGAACACTACTCAGAGTTGGTTGATACCCTTGTCGCTTCCGGCAGGTACAAGAATGCCAGCGAAGTGGTGCGTGAGGGCTTGCGTTTGCTCGAACAGCGAACCACCGAAGATGAGCGTCGACTTGAACTGCTTCAGCAATTAGCCGCTGAGGGATTTCGACAGCTCGATCAAGGTGAGGGAGTTGGTCTTAAGACCAGTAGTCAGGTTGCTGATCGTATTTCCAAGTTGGGCCGCCAGGCGGCAAAGCTCGCTAAAAATGGAAGGAGTGGTTGATCCCAATGCAGCGTGTTGTACTAGCACCGGCTGCGGAAGAGGACATTGTCGAGATCTTAGCCTGGAGCCACGAGCATTTTGGCGAGCCAGCAAGATTGCGCTACGAAGCCTTGTTGACCCAGGCGATCGTCGACATCGCCGATAATCCAGAAAGAGCGGGAAGTAAGTCTCGCGAGGAACTAGCGGACGGCGCTCGCACGTATCATCTTTGGCATAGTCGTCAGCGTACCGAAAAGAAGGTTGGTACAGTCGCGAAACCCAGGCACTTCTTATTGTTTCGAGTTAGTTCTAATCGCGAAATTGAAATCGGCCGTGTCTTGCACGACAGCATGGATCTTGCGTCAAATTTGCCGGATGAGTATTTGGCATAGCTAAGCGTAGAGGCGGTATGCAAACCATGCGATCGCCAAGAGCCCGAGAAGCGTCGTGAGGATCGAACCGATGGACCAAGAATTCGACGGACCAGTGGCTCTATCGGAGCCCAAGCTATCGGCTCCCAAGGGCCCTTGGGAGAGATTCCAACGATCGACCACCAGCATCGGAGCTTGCTGGTAGCCTGTGTCTTGGGTCACCGCAGAGACTTGGGGGGTCCGAAACCTCCAAATCCGATAGGCATACCCAGAGACATCCACGCGGATTTTTGTCGTCCAAGCGATCGAAGAAGCCGAATCCAGGTCGGTTGTTTCTTGCGATAAATCGCTAGACGAGATCAGCGTTGTAGGATCGGACAGAAGCCATGCTGGGAGCTTGGTCGCAACCAACGTGATCGGAAATTCACGCTCATAAGCGATCGGTTCGTAATCCTTGCCGTACTTGACCTCGATTCGACTCGGACCGATATCGGCTAGGCCATCGAGTTGGTAGTAGTGGTTGCTGCCCAACCAAGCTTGGCTCTGAGCATTGCGCACATCGACACGCTGAATACGTCGAATCTGGACGCGGGCATCGATGCGTTCGGCGACGGATCGCTGTTGCTCTCGAACAAGCGACTTGGTGGATTTCATCGACTCGGTACGTCGAATCCACTCCATGACGCTGTAGGCTCGAGCTTCGGTTTCTTGCGACTGGGTCTCATTGGATGCGGCCAATAGCGTGTAAAACGGGCGTGTGTCTTTGCTGGTGAGCGACTGACCGTGCAAAAGCTCGATCGCATCGCAGGAGGCCAAGTCCCAATGCGATCGCAACAGTGCCGTCCATCCTGGGCTGAGTTTCGGTTGTAACCCTATTGCCAGTTGGTCTGTGCTCTGCCCCGTCGCGCTTCGATGGGATTGCCATGCCACTCGTGAGGCGATCACCACTTGGGGAAGGCTTCTGTTCCCTGCCTCGGAATGGTTTTCCTGTACCTGGGAGATCAGCCCGAGGCCTTGAACACAGATCGGTTGATTCAGCTCGCTTGCAGAGAGCCACAACGCTGGCACATCCTTGGCGATGACCTGAAGATTCGGTGCGAGTTTCAGGGCGTAGACCTCTTTCCAGCCGAGGCCAGGCATCAGGTTCGGATCGATCCGAAGTGTTCGAGCTTCGATCACCTGGCCGTGCCAAGCCCCCAGGAGCCCTTGGCCTTGGAACTCCTCGGGATTCGGAGCGACTGAAAGCAACGCGGAGTTTTCGCCCGAGACGACCGTGTCGATTTCGTTTTGAAATTTCAGGACCGTAGCCAGCGAGGCCAATACGGAGAGATTCCTCGCGAGCGAATCGACATCGTTGCTTTCATCTTTGGTTTTATCGTTGGATTTGGAGGAGCCAAACGGGATTTTTCCAAGATGCCCCGAGAGGGCTCGTTCCACTAAATCCAGAGGTATTTGTCGATCGACCGGGGGGGTCCAAGGCATCGGATTTCGGAGTCGAGCGAGTTCTTTTGAGATCATCAAGGACTGCCCGTTGTTGGCCAAGGATGAACCTTGGAGTTCGGGAGCAACGTCGAGAAGCAGTCCAGTAGCGATCAGGACCGGCGCGATTTCGCCCCCGCGATTGGAAGCATAGGCTCTGCGTTTGGCGATTAGGCCAGCGACTTGCAGCGAGTCTCCGACTTGAAGCTCCCTTGCGGCTGCGACCCCCTCAGGGACATACACATTGATCGGCTGGTCGCTGAGGTCTTCGGGCTTGAGCCAAAAGACCGTATAGTTCAGCTTGCGTCCGTCAGCCAGTTCCATGCTGCTCGGTTGGTCGATCCGTCCGATGGTTCCTCGGGTGCGAAAGCATCGACCTCGCAGGGTATCGGTCTGCGAGAGCAATTGAGGGATAGCGATGGTGGGAACAGCGTCGATTCGGATCGACGGGTCGAGTTGGCGAAAAAGATCCGAAGCGCGAACCAGGAGTCTTGCCAGAGCCAGCCGCTCGGTGGTTTTCCAGGGGGTATTGTCCGAGAGGTCCGACATCAAGGCGCGATCAAAAGCCAGTTGCAAGCTGCGTTGGAATCCTGCGAGGGATTCGGGGCCTGGGGCCATGGGTTCCAGTTGAGTCCAACGCTCAAGCCTCTCGAGTAACGCGTTGAGCATCGCATGATCCGCTGTGGTCGAGTCGCTCAGATCGATCCAACGCTGGATCGATCGTTGGGCATCGCTCGACCAGAGTTTCAGGCTGGCTTGCCGATCACTAGCCGTCGGGACGGGGGATTGAGGTGCTTTTTGGTCGATGATGCCAAAGAGCCGCTCGGCAAGTGTTGCTTTGACTTCGTCGGGCAGGTTCTTGAGCAGCACTTCGAGAACTTGGGATTGGCGCTCGACGTCGGGGTCTGGCGATGAGAGACCTAGGCCTTCGACGACTCCAGAGAGCCCATCGGACACCTGACTCGAAGGTATTTCGGGTGGGCTTTCGAGGGCTCTCCCCGATGAAGTAACCAACGAGTTGCTGGGCATCTCGGCGTTGTTTTGGGTTGCGTGGTTCTGGGTTGCGTCGTTTTGGCTTGTTGGAGGTAAAAGTCCGACTGCGCCTGCGACCTTGCCGACTTTCTTCGGGTCGGAGACTTGCTGGATCATGATCAGGACCAGGACAAGCAGCACGATGAGTGAAATCAGGCGTCTTGGCCCTGCGTTGTTTTGGAGGGCCGACTGATGGATTCGGCGTTGGCCATCCATGGAGTACCATCTTTCGCGGCGTTTGGGAGACATGCGTGGGGATCCGAGGAGTCTGGAAGGAGTTTTCTTCGGGGTTGTTCTATCCAGTCTGAAGACCGTTATAATGCGTTCGACGACTTTTCCTCATTGTACCCGCGTTTGTCAAACGAGCGATCTATGCTTCCAAGTTGCAATCGGCAGCCTACTGGAGTCGGAACATCTCCTGATTACGAGGTGGTTCGAAACCATCGCGGGAATCGAAAACGAATAAGGTTTTTGGCGTTATTGCTCGGCAGTGTCGGTTTATTGCCGTATTTGCCTACCGTTCCTAGGGCTTGGGCTGAGGAGCCTGCGGCGAAGTTTCTCCAGGGGCTCAAAGACGCCGGTTATTATGACGAGGCGTTGAAGTATCTGGAGATCAGTTCCGCGAGAAATCGGCTTCCAGAGTCGATGAAGGGAGACATCGGCTTGGAGAAGGTGATGCTTTTGCAGCTTTCGCTCGCCGAGGTTCGCACATCGAAGGACCTCGACGAGAAGCTCGGCCAAGTCGAACTGGGCTTCAAAGAGTTCCTGACCAATTCTCCGGAGCACCCTCGTCGAGGCGAGACGTTGCTTAAGCTTGCTGACTTGTACCTGAACCGAGGTACGAAATACTTAGACGATAGCAAGGAGGCAGTTAGCAAGCCGGAGACTGAAGCCAAAGCCAAGGAGCTTCGCGAAAAAGCTAGGCCTTCGTTCCAACAAGCCTTCGACACTTTCTCCACGACGCTAGAGACCTTGCGACCCACGCTCGAGCAGTTGCAGGGGGCCAACGTCAAGCCCAGCGAGACCGAGCGATTAGCCTTGAGAGAAAAGTTGCAAAAGGAGTATCGCCAAGCGCAGATTCTTCAGGCGATCACTTCCAAGTTGATCGCAGAGACGTTCGAACCGAACACACCCGAGTGGAAGCAGCGGCTCGAGGAGGCCGACAAGAAGCTCTACGACGTGGCCGAGAAGAGCACCGGCGCAAAGTACGCCGGCTCAAAGTACTTGAGTTTGCTAAACCGTGGCAAAGTCCAAGCCTTGCTCGGTCAAATCGATGGCGCACGCGAGACGTTCAAGCGTGTTGCGGAGAATGATGAAGTCGGGATTTTCCGAACCTGGAGGATCCAGGCCATCGCAGAGATGGTCCGTTTGGACAGCACACCGGCCTCGGGCAAGTACGAAGCGGCCGTCATGGCAGGCGAGGAGCAACTCAAGCAGGCCGACTTTCGCGAGCGTGAGAAGCCCGAGTGGCAAGAGTTGGCCTTAGCGGTCGCCGAGGCTCGTATCGCTTGGACCAAAGCTCTCGATCCGAAAGCCGATGACGGCAAGATTCGCAACATCCGACGCGAGGCACGCGAGACTTTTCAAACCCTTGCCAAAAAGAACAGCCCTGTGGCCAACAGGGCCCGCGATTACCTGAAGGATCTTGGGATCGAGGCCAAAGCCAACGACGACACCAAACTACCAGAGGTCAAGAACTTCACCGAAGCGATGAAAGCAGCCCGCTCGAGGCTCGATCGCGCCGAGGAAGGGGAAGGCACGATCAAACTGCTCGAAAAGCAACTTGCAGGAGCTCCGGAGTCCGAGCGCAAAGCGATTGAAGATCAAGTCCGATTGGTCGAGTCGGACTCGAAGCGCGATCGCGAGCAAGCCATCGAGTTAAACGACATGGCCTTGCGATTGTACCGAGACGACGATTCACGCGAGGACTTGGCGCAGATACGATTTCTGCAAGCCTACTTGCACCTGCGTCTCCAAAACTATTGGGAAAGCTTGGCGATTTCCGAGGTTCTACTCAGGACCGGCAAGGGGACCGAAACGGCTCAAAAGGCCGGTTCGTTTGCCTTGATGTCACTCGGCCAGATCATCGAAAGTTCGCCGGCCGAGAGCCAAGCCGCATTGATCTCGAGTTTGGAACGCCTCGCGAACGATCTGAATGAATCAGCCCCTGGCTCCTCGGAGGGGGAACAGGCCGTCGACATCCTCGTGAGCCTTGCACTTCGCGAGAAGCAGTACGACAAGGCCGAGGAATATCTTAAGAGCAAGAGGACCGCAGGGGGTGACAAAGCGTTCTTGCTCGGACGGATCTTGTGGGCCGAATACCGCAAGGCGATCTATGCGCATCGTCAGGCCAAGACCGAGCCCACCGCGGCCGATGAAGCGCTGCGTCAACGAGCCGAAAAACTTCTTTCGGACGCTTGGAACAACCTATCCCTAGAGAGCAGTGCAACCGGAGTGCTCGAAGGAAGCAATGACTTAGTCGGATTGTACCTTCAATCGGGCCGGCTCGAAGAGGCGATGAAGGTTCTCAACGAGCCGGGCAAAGGTGCGATCGCCGTGATGAAGGGATCGCCCGATGCGCCCCTCTCGGCCCAACTCGATACCTACCGATTGAATCTCCAAGCCATGGTGCAATCTGCTGGCCAAGGCCGATCGGACTTAAGCGCCGAGCAGATCGATGAAGCGATCCAAACGATGAAGGGGTTATGCGACAAAGCGGGGGACACGACGATGCTGCCCAAGTCGCTGCAGAATCTCGCCGCCGAGCTGCAAAACCAGATGGAAGCCAACAAAAATCCCGAGCAGCAGGCCAAGCTTGCCAGTTGCTTCAAGATCCTGATCGATCAGTTGACCGGCGTGAGCAGCGATCCTGCGGTGATCGAATCGGCAGGAGCGGCCATGATCGTTTTAGCCACCAATTTAGAGAAGGTCCCTGCACTCGCCGCACGCGCACCGGAGATGATGGCAACGGCCGAGAAGGCCTACACCAAACTCTCGACTCTATCCCCTCAAGAGCTCGAAAAAATCAAACGCAAACCTGAAGAGATTATGCTCAAGCTCGGGCTTGCCAAGCGAGGGGCCAAGAAGTTCGACGAGGCCAATAAGCTGTTCATCGAGGCCCTTCAGAAGAACCAAAGCAACATCACCGTGCAGATCGAGGCGGCTAGAAACCTACAGCTATCCTCCGGTGGCAAGGACATCGAGAAGCTCAAATCGGCCATGCTCGGAGCCGAGACCTTGCCCAACAAAAAGAAGTTGATTTGGGGCTGGGGTCAAATCGCTCAGGTCACAGCCCGATACCCGAACTTCCAAAAGGAGTTTTTTGAAGCTAGGCTCAATATCGCCCGTTGCCGAGGGCTCATCGGCGATGCCAGCTCGGGAGCAGAAAAGCAAAAGCTCTACGAGGCAGCCATCGCCGATATCTCGCAAACCTATTCCCGATTCCCCGAATTGGGCACTCCCGAGACTCGCAACGAATTCGATCGCTTGCTCCGGGAGATGCAGCAAAAAGCCAGCAAGCCAGCCACAGGTTTGGCCGGTCTGCCCAAGCCTCAATCCGAGCCGACGCCCGAGAAGTAAAGCCGAGAAATAAAGCCGAGAAATAAACCCGAGATCCTTCTGATCCGACTGACCCGAATTCGACACCCCACCCTATTCGATTACCCCCTTATCCGATAGCAAAGTCCTTTATGATGATTCATCGATCCTACCGTTTGCTCGCAAGTCGATTTTTTACGCTCGTTGGGCTTGTGTTTTTGTCCATCGGTTTCAGGCCGTTAGAGGCCCAAGAACGCGACCGAGTATTTCCAGTCAAGGGAGCGGCCGTAACCGGCAAGATCGTCGAGAAAAGTCGCGATCGGGTCGTCATCGAGGTGCGGGGCAACAACCAGAATTTCCCTTCCAACGAGGTCCTAAGAGTCCTCTACGAGGGGGAGCCACCGACCCTCTCGCGGACCAAGGACTTGGTCGCTCAGGGGCAGCTCGAGCAGGCCGTAGAGGAGTTCAAGAAGATCGATGCAGCTTCGTTGCCCTCGGAAGACATGAAGCAGGACTACCAATTCCTGCGGGGGTACATCGCAGGAACGTTAGCCATCAAAGGCAAAGGGGATCCTAAAAACGCCCTGGGATTGATGACCAACTGGGTCAAAGACAACGCGCAGTCTTACCTGTTTTATCCCGCAGCCGAGTTGATGGGCGATTTGGCCGTGGCCGCAGGAACTCCCGACCAAGCAGCCAAGTACTACGGTGGCTTAGCGGCCGCACCGTTTCCGGAGCTCAAAACCAAGGGGAGTTTTTTGCAAGGCAAGGCGCTGATGGCTTCGAAACAGAACTCAGATGCCAAGTCCAAGTTCCAAGCGGTCCTTGAGGCCAAGCTGTCGGATGTCGTATCGCTGAAATACCAGAAGATGGCCAAGATCGGGATCATTCAGTGCGACGCTTTGGAAGGCAAAGCGACCGAGGCGATCGGTGAACTCGAGAAGATGGTCGACGAAGGGGATTCGACCGACGGAGAGCTCTTCGCGGAGCTTTACAACACACTCGGTTCGATGCTCTCTGCGGCCGGTCGCAACGAGGAGGCCGTTTTGTCCTATCTCAAGACCGATTTGCTCTATGGAGCACAAAGCGAGCCGCATGCAGAGGCCTTGTACCGCCTAGCCCAGTTATGGACCAAGATGGGCTCGGCCCAGCGTGCAGCCGACGCGAAGCAAAAGCTCGAAAAACTCTATCCGACATCGGCTTGGGTTCGCAAGTAATGCCCTGCCATACTGGCCTAGTCGAAAAACGGATTGGTTTCTTGACAAGCTAGCCCCCTTGGGCCGCAGAGTTGGCTAGAATTATCGTAAACCAGTTTCCATGGGGTCCGTTGCAAAACGGTAACCCCAGCAAGCCGGTTGTCCTGCACGAGATCGACGCATTCCACGCACATCACCCTTCTCATCCTACCGGAGTCACCATGCCGTCTTGTTCCCGCACTTGGTCCGCCCAACTGCTCATCCGTTTTTCTAGGATCCTCGCTGTTGCCTTTGCGATCGTCTACACGGCAGGTGTTTCGTTGGCTCAAGAAGCAGCCGCCGCTGCGCCCCAGGCTGCCGCAGGCGAGAACATGCTGGTGAAAACCTGGAAGGCCTTGGGCAATCTCTACGCGGTGGTTTTTCTACTCATGTCGGTGATTTTGGTGGCCTTGGTGGTCCGAGCGATTTTGGCGGTGCAAAAGGCCAATTTCGTACCTGAAGATTTGGTCCAAGGCATCGAAGCGAGTTTGGCCGAGAACAATCCACAGGCTGCTGCCGAGTTGGTCAAAGCCGACGAAAGCTTTCTCGGGAATCTGCTCAATGCTGGGCTTGGCCAATTGACCAAGGGCAAAGAGGCCGTTCTCGAAGCGATGCAGGTCGCGGGGGACGCCGAGACGATGAAAGTCGAACATATGCTTAGCTACATCGCATTGATCGGAAACATCGCACCTATGGTTGGTTTGCTCGGGACCGTCCAAGGGATGGTCAGCTCCTTCGGCGCAATCGCGACCAGTCCCCAGACACCTAAACCCAGTGTGTTGGCAGTCGGTATCGAGCAGGCCCTTTACACAACACTCGTCGGCTTGTATCTGGCGATCCCTGCAATCGTCATCTACAACATTCTTCGAAACCTAGTCCAACGGCAGATCCAGCATGCCGGGGCCAAGAGCGAAGAGTTGATTGAAAAATTCCAAGCTGCGGCGAAGTAATTTCGGATCGAATTATGGCACTCAAATCAAAGTTCGGTGCGAAGGTAGCCGAAGGGGACATGACGTCGATGATCGACATGGTTTTCCAGTTGATCATCTTCTTCATGGTACTGATCAATTTTTCCCAAGACGACCAGAATCAAGCGATCAAGTTACCGACGAGTGAGTTGGCCAAGCCAGCCGAGACTCCGCTTGAAAACCCCATCGTTTTGAACTTGGCCTTCAATGGCAATATCTATCTCGGGGCCGAGACCGCGACGATCGCTGGTCTTCGTCCACTTTTGGAATTGGAAGCCAATGTGCTCAAGTCCAACGGGAAAAGTGCGAAAGACGCCAACGTGATCATCCGAGCCGACGGCAACACCGCAGGTGGAATGGTGCAGGAATTGATCAAGAAGTGTCAGGAGTCTGGCTACGAGAAGTTTGCGTTGAGAGCCAAAGAGGAGATCGGTCAGTAGTGCCATGAAATTCAAATCCCGAAGCGACGAAAAGGTCGAGATGCAACTGACTTCGATGATCGACATCATCTTCTTGTTGCTGATCTTCTTTGTGATGACGTTCAAGATCGCAGCCCAGGAGGGGGACTTCAACATCCGCATGCCGATCGGGGGTGGTGCAGGTGCCGCCGATACGACGAACTTACCGATCAAGTTGCGGTTGCGATCGAACACCGACGGGGAGTTGGTCGATATCGTCGTGGATGACACCCGATCGTTTGGGAACGACTTTGGAAAGCTCCGAGCGTTCATCTTACAACAGACCGGAGGCGACGCTCCACCGAGCCCAGAACAGGGCCCGGAGGTGGAGATCGATTTGGATTACAACCTGCGTTACTCGCATGTGATTACAGCGATCTCGACAATCACGGGTCAGAGGCAAGGTGATCAGATCCAGCGTTTGGTCGAGAGGATCAAGTTCGCTCCACCTCGCAAACCTCAGTAGAGAAAGCCTCCACCGTCTGGCGACAGGTGGCTACCGGCTTCCCGTAGCCATCCGCTGCCAAGCGGTGGACGACGCTATGAGAAAACCTCCTTTGAATTCCTGAGAAATTGAGGGGGCTTGTTCTTAAAAGCAGATTCAGTGCTGCCGAATATCGATCGCGAAGTGATCACCAAACGCGCGAGGAATTCGACGCTCCCTTGCTGGCCTTCCTGTCTCGATCGCTTCTCGGATATCGTCGATGATCGGCCCCGATTCAGCGAAGTAACCATGACCCATCTCCAGCAAGCCGAAACCGCCCACTTCGATCGTTTCGATCCCCTCGACGATCGTGATGGGTGGTACGTATCCGACGCGATCGTGTCGGTGTTTCCATTGCGATAGAAAGACAGCTTGGTCGTCGGGAGAGACCAGCAACGTTCGTTGCTCGGATTCGTGCGGGTATCTGTTTACTGTGTCCTTGAACGTGCGGACATCTTCGTCAGGAGCACAGAAGAAGACCTGCCCGAGCCGTAGGGATGGTCGACGATCGGCGGCAAGTCGCTCCAGTGCCCTTAGGAAGCCACGATTCCCCATGCTGTGGACGAACAGATGGATGCGATTGGCTCCGGAGTGCTCAGACAGTTCGTGTAGGAATTGGGCGATGTGTGGCACGCTCGCGCCAATGGTGGCCTCGTCCGCTGCATAAGCGGTCGCAGCGCCATGCGAGGGCCGGGGCCAACTGTAGAACGCCATTTCGCCAGGGACCTTCAGGTCGTACCCGATCTGAGCCGCCCGAACAGCAGCCTCCTCAAAACTGACGTTGAACCCGTGAATCAACACGAAGAGGTTACGTTGATCGGCGTCCCACCAATTTTCAAGCTTGCGGGCCAGCCCTGCCCAGAACACCTCGCGCGGGAGGGCGTGCATGCCGTGGACCTTGAGCGAGTCGCTGGCTTCCAAGCGGATCCAACGACGCCACCAGGGGGTGCCTATGGATCCCGGTTTATGGCTTTTCGGAATGAACACATTGCAGACTCCGTAAGTGAGATCGTCGGCGGATTGTTCTGAGTCGAACCGCACAACGAGGTCGTCGGATTCCACGGGCTTGCGATTCGTCGCAAACCAAACTCGCACGAGTCGGCCGTCAGGATCGACCCAGATTTTGCCCTCATCACCCTTTTGAACGACTGCCGACTCGGCACCCCGTTGAGCTTCACTCCAAAGGAAGTGATAGAGGGTCTCACAGAGCTTTTCGAACTCGTCGTCCGCCAGCAGATCGCGCAACAGCAGGAACCCGTCGGCCGCTTGGAATTCTTCCTGGCTGGAAATCGTGTCGGTAGCGATTTCGGCCAGCAGAGGCTGCAGGTCGATCAGGAGCGGATCGATCAGGAGCTGATCGGGAACCAACGCCATGTCGGCATCAAGGCGAACCATGCATTGGGCGGAACCTGCCTCGTACAGCGCGGAGGTGCCGAACCACTGCGCGTTCAGGCGACTGGATTCCCGAGTGAGTTGGATTTGGAGGTGATAGGGTTTCATAGGCTCACAGGGCCGACGGCCCATCCGTTTGTCAGCGAACATCTCCTCGCGTCATGTCGAAGAGTCTTCGTCCTCCGCCGACAGCAGGGCCGACAGGGTGGTCGGATCGGCAATCGCGCGGAGGATGGTTTCGATGATCATCGATGAGATTGGACCAGCGTTTTCGCAGAGGCGTTGTTCGTCACGCTCGCCAGCTAGGATGCTCTCGATCGCGTCAGCACAGGCGAGCCACTCGCCGCCAACCTTTCGCATCGCGCTAACATGGGCGGCAACAAAGTCACGGAATTCGTCCTGGCCACCACAAACCGCCCCGACGGCGGCGATCACCGCGGTAAATCGCTTCAACTCGTGCGACGTGCCGGCGAAGTTGCGTTTGGCTGTGCGAGCCAAACGGAGGTATTCAGCGGCTAGCTCCGGTTGCGACTGCTGAGTTGCAATTTCGGCCAGGATGTTGTACATGGACCAGATCTCTGCGGCACTGGGATCTAGGGTCTTCTTGATGGCCAGGGCTTCCTCAGCGAGTTGACGGGCCTCGTCCAGACGTCCTGTCTGCCCTTGCAGGAGATTGGCGAGGTTGCCGAGGCACTTTGAGAGACTAGCCGTGTCACCGAGGGATCGGAAGCAGTCGATCGCCTTGCGAAACCAACTCTCCGCCGCCTCATGCTTGCCGGTCAAATGGTTCAGAATTGCCAGTTGGTTCCAGGTTCCTGCGGCTCCGGCCAAATTGCCAGCTTGTTCTTCTAATCTAGCCGATTCCCGATAATGATGTTCGGCTTGCTCCCACTGCTGTGCTTCCTGAAATGCCACGCCAAGCTGGTGGTGGGCGACGGCTTCCATGGCGGGTTCCCCTAGAGACTGGAACAACGTGAGGGCTTCCTGGTACCGCCGCACGGCGTCGGCCAAATCGCCTTCCAACATCGCCAGCGTGCCGAGTTGCCCGAGGCTGACACCTTGCCGCCGCGGGTCGTTCAGTTCCTTGGCGCTCTCCAGCCCCCCTTCATATTCCGCGCGGGCTTCGGCGTACTTGCCTTGAGCCGTCAACACATCAGCTAGATCCGTGTGGAGCACACCGAGTTGCCGCTGGACCGAATCGCTCTGCTCGAGTTGCTCCGCCACCGCGATCCCTTGCCGATACGTCGCCTCTGCTAGGTCGGGTCGACCACCGGCCCCGTAGCAGAGGCCAAGACTACTGAGCGTCAGGGCGAGGTTGTAGCTGGGCTGATCGCCGAGCGTTTCGAGAATGCCCCTGAAGACCGCGGTGGCTTCTCCAACGCGGCCGGCCTTCAGCAGTTGTTCGCCGCGGTTCAACTTCGCCAAAAACCATGCCTGCGAACCGGCCTGGAAATCGACTCGCTCGGCGCGGTCGGACAACCGCGCAGCTTCGCGGGTCAGGCCGAAGTAGCGAAGGAACCGGTTGACGGAGTCTACAAAATCGACCGCGTCGGCATCGCCGGCGTCCAGTGCACAATCGACGGCCTGCAGCAGATTGGGCAATTCGCGGCGGGCGATATCCCGGACCTGATGCGGGTTCTTGAAGTCTTCGTGGTAGAGGTAGTTCGCCAGCGCGTAGTACCGCTGGCGGTGGGCGGTGGTCAGGGCTTGACGCTCGTCGGCCTCCAAGCCCGCCCAAAGGATAGGGGCAAGCGTCGGATGGAAGCGGAGGAAAGGGGGGCCGACGCCCGGAATGCTCTCGGCTTCGATCAGGGCCGCGGATTCCAACTGCCGACGCAGGCCGGGCCAGATCGTGGCGTAAGCTTCCCGCTTGCGATTCTCGGATTCGGCAGGCCGGAGGCTTGCTTCAATCTCCATGATGGCTAGCAGATCGTCTTCAATAGCTCCGCCTTGGAACACACCCAGGCGGCGGACAGCGTGGCGTTCCGGTTCGCTCAGGCGTTCCAGCGAGAGTTGCAATGAGGCGACGAGGCTCGGAGGCGTCCCGTCCACGGCTATCGCGGAGGTGGCCGCTTGGCTCAGAAGATGTTCTAGACGCTCGCCGAGTTGCTTGGCGGTGCGGGTTTTGAGCTGCTGGGCCAGCACGCAGATCGAGAGGGGGTGGAACTGGACGCGATCGAACAACGCGATCAGCTCCTCGCGCCGAGGGGGCGGGACACTGGCCACCGGCGGCAGCTTGTTCAATTCGCCAAACCAGCCGATGGCATCGTCGGGGTTGGCCGCCGAGCCCAGACCCTTGAGGGGGATCTGTCGATGTTTGCGCGTCCCTTCGATACGGTAGTCGGGATGGCCGAATTCCGGCTGGCGACTGGTCAATAAGATTCGCGAGTCGCCCGCACTGGACCACGCGACTGCTGCCGTCAACAGGTCGTTCAGCGCATCTGCCGCGACCGTTTCCAAATTGTCCAGGATGATGAGCGTCGGTATGTTGTCGTTTTGGAGTGCCTCGGTGGCTGCCTTCGCATCGAGCAGCGACCGGTCGAGCACGGTGCTGATGGTGCTGACGGCCACTGCGACTGCGTCGTGGCCTTGTGCTTTCGAATAGTCGACAAAAACCGCACGCTGGAACCGGCCCGTGCGCAGGAGCCACCTCCCGGCCTCCTGGGCCAATTCGGTCTTGCCCTGTCCGCCGAATCCGGTGAGCGAGATCCGCCGTGTTTCTTGGTCGGCGAACCAGCATTCGATATCCCACAGCTCGCGGCGTCGCCCAAAGAACCCGGCTTCGTGCGGCGGCCTCAGATTGTGTTTTGCGGTGGAGTCGGCTTTCGGTTTGCCAGTAGGTGGTTCAGCAGGCTTGACGGCTACCCCACTTGTCAGAAGCGGCGAATCGGTGCCGCCGTGGAATAGGGCCGGAATGAACCAGTCGTCTAGCTCCAGCTTTTGACGCTGTTTGCCGCGCTGCACGTCGAACTTCTCTGGATTGTTGGCCAGATAGGTTCGGGCGTCATCGAGCGCCGTGGCGATGCCCCGGCTACGGGCTAGGCTCTCGTAGAACTTGCCGAACAGAATCCTGGTCGTGGGGACCAGCACCGCGTGGGTCATCGCCAGGATGGCGGGAATGCCGGTGGTGGTGAGCCGTCCGGCCACACTGGCCATCGGATCGCCCTGGGCATCCAACGTGGCTGTTTGACAAGCGGACAGGACCACCAGTGCGACCTTGGACCGGTACAGGTTCTCGGCGAGGTCCTCGGCAGGGATCAAATGGGTGAGGCCATCATCCTTCTCGAAGACCAGAAAACCGACCCCGACGGGCTTCCCAGCGGCTGCTTGGCTGCGGACTTGGCGTTCCCGTTGAATTTCACTTTGGAGCGACTTGCCGAACAGGTCTGGTTTCCTCTTGATGTCCTCTTCGGACACCTGCCGAAAAACGCCATGTCCGTCGAAGTGAAGGATATCGACCGACGGCTTGGTCTCGTCGTCGAGTCGTGCGACGAGCGCATTGAGGGTGGCTGGCCGGAGGAATTCCCAAGTCACACGACCCGGCGCGTGTTGCTCCAAGGCGTCGATCACCGCCTGGGGATCCGCCCGTGGATCGATGAATCCCGCATCGCTCGGGCGACTGACGACGAACAGCAGGTGCAAGTGGTCTTTCGCCTCCACAGCAAAAGGTGCCCGCCCTTTGGTGGCTCCGGTGATTTTTCGCCGAATACTAATATGCGGCTTTTCCCTGAACAAAAAGTGCCCCTTTGGGTCGTGCAGGAGTTCCCAAGGCAATGCCAGGATCCCCGCGTCCTGGGAACTGATCGTGAGCACTCGGTTAGCAGAAGGTTTATTTCGAAAATCGAGGTAGGGCTCGTAGGCTTCTGTTTTTCCGAACACAGCGTTGAAGAGCGCTTTCCCGATTTCGGGTAAGCGGGCTTTGATGCGTTTGGCTTCGGCATCGTCCGGATCGGCAAGCGACTGAGCGCCGTACGTTTCGACGTACCATTTGATTTCGGTCCGATCCTTGTCGCTGACCGGATTGACGAAGGCCATTTGGCCCGAATCGTTGCCCTCGAACGAGACGTTAACCTCGGTACTGCTCGTAAATTGGATTGCGAGTTCCGTCCGGTTCATGTTGATTCACTCCCACAATACAGGCTCGCTCGCCAGCTCCAAGCAATCAAAAGAGGTAAAGAGGTAAAGAGGTAATATACTCGGTTAAGAGATGGGTTTTCAACGTTGCCCATCGCTTTTTCTCTCAACTCTGGGTGCGATGCAACTGAGTTGCGTGCCGATTTAGCATCGCAAATGACTCAACCGCTTCTCCCGCCACGGACAGGTGGCTACCGGCTACCCGTAGCCATCCGGTGCCAAGCGGTGGACGGCGCTAGGGAAAACCTCCTTTGCTACCCGATCGTCAGGTTTGGGGGCCGACCAACCAACCAACCAACCAACCAGCCGTACAGCCAGAGTGGTCATGGGTAAGATCAAAACGTAAACTCGCTGCCACACAAAAGAACGATGTGATCAAGAAGCGTTACATCAAGTTGTTGGCATCCGGTATGCCCAAAAAGCTTGCTCTTGTCGCATGCATGCGCAAGCTACTGACAATCCTCAACGATATGGTCAGACACGAAACGAAATGGGGAGAAAAGAAAAAGAGCGTTGCAGGCTCAGTTGTTTCCAACCGGCCTGCACCCGCTTACGTGCTCGATAAGAGTTGACTTATCGGCGACTGAATTATCCCTAGCAGAGTTGTGTCCCCACAGAGCTCCGTTGCGTTTCATCCCGCGGTGCTGATTGTAGTGCTGCGCTGGTACGCAAGCAATAAGTTGATTTTTCGGCGTCATGCCTCGAAAAATCCCGGGGGTTTGGGGGCAGAGCCCCCAAGGAGTATGGGATCGAATTCGAAAACTTTCAGATTTTCGAATCGGCTCTCTTGCCTTTCCCCTAGACGGTCGCTCATCCCCCCGCCCCTTAACTCCCCCGGCCAAAGCCCCGGTGGAGAAGGGGAGCCAAGCGTTGCTTATCGATCTGGACGAGCGCCGAAGGCCTCGATTTTCGTCGGGGTTCCGCCAACGTTCAGTTTGGCTAGAATCTCCATGCCGTAGATCGAGACGACCCAGATCTCTGAGTCGCCTGGCATCGAGATGCAAGCGGTCCGTCGGTCCGCTAGCAGAGCGATACCGTGCATTCCCGAGTGGTTTGAGATCTTGCTGGCTCCGATCGCTAGCTGCTTGTAAATTCGAGCGTCGTCGAACCGTCCATCTCCGTTGGGATCGAGCTCGATCGACGTGAGCTTTTCTTCGTTGTTCGATCCACGGCGATGGTGGACGACCCAAGCATAGTGTTTATCGTTGGCGGCCTGGAAAGCGACCGGGGTGCTTAGCGCAAGGCCTTCGGTCGCATCGAGAGCCAACGATGCGAGCTTCATGTCTTTGCTGCGGGCATCGAGCATACCGATTTTGGAGTTTGCACCAGTGCCGTAAGCGAATAGGACATAGTGAAGATGGTTTTCGAACGCGCCGGTTCGATAAGGCTTTCCGGATTCAGGATCCTTGCCCAGGTCGATATGCTCGACGGTCGGTTCGGTACCTGGCTTCCAGTTGCCCGCATCGACCCAATCGACGCCATCGCTTGGGGCAAAGAAGATTCGTTTGGCATTGGTCGTCGCGCCGTGAAGCCCACCGCTTTTGACTTTGAAGGATGCTATAGATTCGGCATTTTTCGCAGCGATCGAGACGATATCGACACGGCCTGCATTTTCGCCTTCGCGGTCCGGCCAAGTCGCAAAGCAATAGCGGTCTTCGAAGGCCGCCAGAGTGATATGCGAACCTCCACCGGAATGAAATTTCGCAGTGTAAGCGCTCGGCGGGTTGGTCTTAGGCGCATCGGCCGAGCAAGCTCCCAAGATGGTGAAGCCTTGTTTGGCATCGTTGGCCAGGAAGACTTGGTTTCCAATCCGATAGACGTGGGCTGGGTTGCCTTGGTCGGCATCGAGCTGCAGACCGGCGATGCTCGGAGCGGCCCCGTAATGGGCATGGAAATGGTCGCCGTGTTCCTCAAGACTCACTCCTGAATCGACTGCGATCCACCCACTTCCGAGCGTTCCTTCTTCATCGTCACGGACTCCGACGATCAGAGACTGCCCGAGCCGTTGCATTTGAGAGAACTGCTGGTGCTCTGGGTCGAGGGCAGGTGCATTGGCGATCCCCTGGGGTTTGAGGGCCCAGTTCGAATCGGTCCGTTCCAAATCGGCCCAACGCATCGATTGGGTTTCATTGTCCTGCCAGAGCAACCGTGCGACCTTGCGCGGAGGTGCTTCTTTGCTGGCCGATTGCCCAAGGCAATCGTCGAGTGAATTGGCCGTCAAGAGACCGGCCAGAAGTGTCTGAAAGGCAGCTTGGCGAATGTTTCGATGGTTCATTATGGATTCTCCGAGTGGGTTCAAGCAGGAGCTAATCGTCGAGGGACACGCTGATTTCGCCTCCGTTGGCCGAGAAGGCGTTTCGGTAGGCGAGTTCTTGAACGTTGTTCGAGATAAAGCGGACCGAACCGTCGGCGTAACCGAGTTGCACCCCGCTGCCGTGCATGGAGCGAGCCGAATAAAAACCCCGTCCATGGAATCCGATATCGGGGATAGGATTGTTGGGGGTAAGGTATCCGTTGATGGTCGTCGCATGAGGGACCCCTCGGATCCAGCTTTCGCCACGATTCCCTCGGTACGAGTTGACGATCCCGGGAAACAGGGCCGTGAGGTTCGGGTTGGAGATCAGGCTGCCGTTAAAGAGGAAGCCTTGGCCGGCGCTATTTAGGGTCGTTCCTGCCCAGTTGCCGATGCGTCGTACGGGTTGTTGCACGGGCATGGTGTTGCTGAGCTGTTTATCCCCAAGGATGGTTTCGGCCAAGATGACGGTATTGCTTGTTCCATCGACACATTTAGCGAGTTTAGCGAACGCCCCCGTCCAGAACATTCCGTCGGTTTCGAATCGATCATCGTAGGTCAAGTTACGACCGCTGCCGATGCTGACCATGTAGTTCAGGCCGGCGGAGAAACTGGCGGTATTGTCCGAGAGGGTTGTGGGAAATAGGGGCGACTCGCCATCGCTTGGACATAAGAAGGTTGGGATAGGTTGGGAGACCAAGGGTGCCATGGCCGCATCGAACCGGGCGGCAAATGCAGGACCTAGGAGCAGAGGTCTTGCAAAGTCGATCCTCTGAGAGAGGTTCGCTTGTTCGATATGGGGGAGAATTCGGGCTTGGGCCGAGTAGGTGCTGCTGCCGAGCAGGCCTGGGTAGCGTTTGAAGGCCGACTCGTAGTTCTGGATTGCGAGACTGATTTGCTTGACGTTGTTCGAGCAAGACATTCTGCGAGCGGCTTCACGGGCGGCTTGCACGGCCGGCAAGAGCAATCCTACGAGGATACCGATGATGGCGATCACGACGAGCAGCTCCACGAGGGTAAATCCGCGACGTGCGCGAGGGTTGCGAGACATTTGCGACTCCTGAATAAGGAACAACTTGAGAAAGAAACTCAAACCTGTGCTAGAACGCACTCGCAAATACTATCTACTTGCAATCGAATTGCAAGTGATAAAACAGGCTTTTTTCGTGAGCGATTGATTCGCGCTCGATTCGATGGTCTCGCAAGATTCCTGGGGTCGGGATTTTTTGGATCCATCAGGAGTCAACCCATCAGGAATCAAGCGGGAGCTCATCGGCATTGGGGTCCGAGGGAGGATCGATCGGGAGGTTGGACTCCCAAGTTTCCCAGACGGCCGGTCCGAGTTCCATTTCCTGGTCGCTCAGTAGGCATTCCTCGAGGCGAGAGAGGAGCACGACATGGTCCATATCGGTGCCGATAAAGACGAGTTCTTGCCGACGGTCTCCCCATGGTTCCTGCATGCTTTCGCAGATCGAAGCGATATCGTCTGGGTCTTCAGGCCATTGATCTTGGTCGACCGATGCAAACCAGTCTCCATCGTGTTCGATTTGGACCGAGACTCCGGCTTGGGACCATCGGAAGGCTTGATCGTTCCTCGATGCGATCCAGCAGTAGCCTTTGGATCGCAGGACACCTTGGAGGATTCCGTCTTGAAAGTTCAGGGCTTTCATCAAGCGATCGGGGTGAAACGGACGGCGTTCTTCGAAGGCAAAGGAGGTGATTCCGTATTCATCGGTCTCGGAGACTTCCTCTCCGCGTGCGACGGCGAGCCAATCGGGGTGCCCTGCTGCCCATTGTTCATCGTAGGTTTTCGAGCCGACGATCTGATCGACCGCGACGCGACCGAGTTGGGTGCGAAGGACTTTTGCGAAGGGATTGAGTTCTTTGATAAAGGTCTCGATCGCGTCGAGTTCGGAGGGTTCGACCAGGTCGCATTTGTTCAGGAGGATCACGGTAGCGAATTCGATTTGATCGATCAGCAGATCGACAATATTGCGTTGGTCTTGGTCATTGATCCCGATGTTTCTTTCTTTCAGATCGTCGAACGACTGGTAATCGTTCCAGAAGTTTAAGGCATCGACGACGGTGACCATCGTGTCGATGGTCGCTACCTCCGAGAGTGAGCTTCCTTGTTCGTCGGCGAAGGTGAATGTTTCGGCCACGGGTAAGGGCTCGGAGATACCTGTCGATTCGATCAACAGGTAATCGAAGCGGTTTTCTTCGGCAAGGCGGCGGACTTCGATCAGGAGATCTTCGCGAAGGGTACAGCAGATGCAACCGTTGGAGAATTCGACGAGTTGCTCTTCGGTTCTGCTGAGTGTGCCTTGGCCTTGGACGATCGCCGCATCGATGTTGATATGGCTCATGTCATTGACGATGACGGCGACTTTGAGACCTTCTCGATTGGCCAGAACGTGGTTCAGAACGGTGGTTTTTCCAGCGCCGAGAAATCCAGAGAGCACGGTCGTTGGAAGTTTGTTGCGAGGCATTCGCGTCCCTTTTTTGTTGGAATCTGCAAGTAAAACAGGTCTTTTCTGAAAAAAGGGAAATTCCCACGAAATTCCCCTCTTCCGATGCCGCAATCTTATTGCATCGAATCCTTATATGCAATACGATTGTATAAATGATGAGTTTCCTCATTCTACAAAAAGGAGTTTGCAATGAGAATGCATCTTGCCGCATGGATGGCGGCTATCGTTTTTGGTTTAGGGATGGTTTCGAGTCTCGAGGCTGGGATTTGGGCAAATGGGCACGGTGATATCGATGCCCATTTCCACGACGGGGCATTGGAGTTAGGCCTGCACTTCCATGACGGTGGTGTCGGTGCCTTCGGGGGCGGGACGCTCCCTGCGGGTCATCATGAGGCCGACGAACATCAGATTTTCGTGCCCGGAGCGCCGATCACTCTACCTGGAACAGGTTGGGATTTCGCCGGAGCCTCGGGCGATTCGCTTTGGTTTCTTCCGCCGAACAACGACCCAAATAAACCCTATTTGGGATGGGGCGCCGAGGAATTACCCACTGTCGATTGGTTCAACCCCACCTTCACGTTGCTCTCGGTCAATGGGCCTACTGACGGGGTTTTTTCGGTCTGGGCGACAGACTCGTTTGGTGCACGGACCGTCAAGCTATCCTCGGTCGATGGTTTTTCGAAATCATTCTCGCTTCCTGCAGGATCGCACGAACACTTCACTGTGGGGTTCAACCGAGCAGGAACGTTTGATGTGAGCCTTCGAGTCTCGGCGATGAGAAGATCGGACAATCAAACTTTTTCAGGCGATGGAACCTTCACGTTCTACGTCGATTCGGTACCTAATGGGGGTGAGGTTCCTGAACCGGGTTCGATGGCGATCTTCTCGGTCTTGGCCATCGGTTCGGGCTATCGCATGCTTCGACGTCGCAAGATAAGTTGATTGGCCCTGAGCATCGGACGATTTAAAAAAGCAGCAGGCCAGCGGACAATCCGCTGGACTGCTGCTTTTTTCGCAACAACATTCGGGTGATCCCCGACCCATGGGGCAATCGTCAGGGTTTCCCGGTTTCGCTTATGCAAAAATATTGCAAATCTTATTTTTTGCAATTGATTACAGGCTACTTTTGTAAATACTACGGTTGTGCGTCGATCGAGACTGGTTACGGATTTGCGATTCGCCCGGAGAGAAACTTCATGCCAAGGCCCTTTACCCCGGTTTTCCAAAGGAGCTCCCTCGTTTCACAATCCAGAACAAGGCTTGGTTTTACCTTGGTCGAACTTCTGGTCGTCATCGCCATTATCGGGGTTTTGGTGGGTCTTTTGCTCCCGGCGGTCCAAGCGGCCCGCGAGGCGGCCAGGCGGATGCAGTGCTCGAACAATCTCAAGCAACTTTCACTTGCGATCCACAGCTACGAATCGGCCTTCAAGACCTTTCCGCTCACAATCACCGGCAGCGGAGTGCCAGGCAACCCGCGCGGAAGCGGACTCTACAGTTGGCTGGCGATGATCCTACCTCAGGTCGAGCAACTTCCACTCTACCAATCGATCGACTTTGCCGTGCCGATGACCAGCACCGTAGGGACCACGGCTCCAAATTACTTGAGCCTGAATATCCAGGCCAACCATCGCAACGCCCAAGCCGCCTCGCAAGTCATCTCCACCTTCATCTGCCCCTCGGATGCTTGGGTCCAGACTCAAGTCGCCGGAACAGCATCGCCGGCACCGGGAAGCTATGCAGCCAACATCGGATGGGTTCGACAGACAACAGGGATCGCCGGTGAGAGCGGTCCTCTCGGACAGACCAACGGAGCTATGCCAATCGATAATCCAGCCGATACGAATCGGTTCTGGTACCAGCCCAAAATGAGGTTCCGCGATATCGTCGATGGATCTTCGAACACCGCCCTCTTGGCCGAACGTGTGATCAATAGCTTGGTGCCCGTCCAAGGACTCTTTGGCGCATCGATGCCACCTGGCCCGCCAAAGGTCATGTCCTTTTGCGGCGGTGGAGGAACAACCAGAACCCTTCCACAATGGGTCAACTATTGCCAAGGCGTTACATCGCCCGACCCGCTTTACTCGGCGCCGCACGGCAAAGCTTGGATCTCCGGCTTGACCCTCGCAGGCAATACCTACATGCATGTGATGATGCCAAATCAACGCAATTGCCACGTAACCGGAGGGGAGGCCAGCGGCAACAACATGGTCACAGCCTCTAGCCAGCACGGTAGTGGTGTGCATGTGGCTGTGGCCGACGGTCATATCCGCTTCGTGAACCTTTCGATCCAGGATCGAGTCTGGTGGGGATTTGGCTCGCGCAACGGTGGCGAAACCTTCGTCAACTTCGAGTGAATCCCAGCCCTTAGGTTTTTCGCTTGCGCGACGGATAAACCTCTCGGCAAATCCCGCACACGGTTCCATCGCATCCTCGGGCCGAGCAATGCTCGCGTCCATAAAAGATGATCTGCAGATGGAGCCTGTTCCAAGCCTCGATCGGGAAGAGCTTTTTCAAATCATTTTCGGTCTGAACCACATTCTTTCCATTGGTCAGTCCCCAACGCTGCGCCAATCGGTGGATGTGCGTATCGACAGGAAACGCAGGTACGCCGAAGGCTTGTGCCATAACGACCGATGCCGTTTTATGACCGACCCCTGGCAGCCGCTCCAGAGCTTCGAAGTCTTGAGGGACCTGACCGGCGTACTCTTGAACCAGGATCTTCGAGAGCCCTGAAATCGCTTTGGCCTTTTGAGGACTCAGGCCACAGGGGCGTATGATCGCCTGGATCCGATCGACCGGGACTCGGCTCATCGCTTCAGGAGTATCGGCCAGCTTCCACAAATCCGGGGTGACTCGATTGACCATTTTATCGGTGCACTGAGCGCTCAGAACGACCGCGACGAGGAGCGTATAAGGATCGGCATGGTCGAGTGGGATGTCGGTCGTTGGGTAGAGCTCATCGAGTCTTCGGTGGACGATCTGAGCGCGCTGCTTACGGTTCATTGATTCTTTTTTGGCGTGCTAGCTCTTGCGGGCTGGACATGAGGTACTTGAGCAAACTGGCTTTTTGATCCTCGGTGAGCCCCTCGAAGAGTCCCTCGGGCATGAGCGACATTTGGGAGGCGGCGCGTTGGTCGATTTCACTGGCGAAGACCACGATTCTTTCCTGTGCGGTTTGAACCGTCAATTCGCGAGGGGTTTCCGAGACGACCACACCGGTAATGACACGTCCATCCTGCATCCGTAGGGCCGTGACACGGTAGTTTTCAGCCACCAAGGCGCTCGGAGCGAGAATGTTTTCGAGCCAGTACCGGAGGTTCGTGCGCTGTGCTCCGGTGAGTTCCGGTCCAATCTGGCCCCCTTCTCCATAGAGTTTGTGGCAGGTGCCGCACTTGTTGATCCAGACTAGGCGTCCGAAGTTGATCCCCCCTTTCTGGATCGCTTCTGGAGTCAGGAGAGCTTCCTCCTTTTCGATCAATTCCTGGTGATTCCCTGAAAGCCCCAGCGACTTGTTGATTTTTCTTGCGCGCTCAAGCAGTTCCCAAGTGCCTGCGGATTGGAATTGCCTCCACGTCGTCGCATCGATGTGCTCTTGGGGGATGGTGTTCTTTTCGATCGCATTGAGCAGGACTTCCATCGAATCGACTCGGCTTGCAAGGGCCGAGATGATCCCGGCGCGTGCCGGTTGGCTGGCTTGGGTGTAGCGTTCGACCAAGGCCTCTGCGCGGGGTTTGCTCAGCGTCCGCCGCATGGCGAATGCAGCAGCGTTTCCTAGATCCGGATCCTCCATGAGTCGCTCGAGCTGGTCGATGGCTTCTGCGGTATCGATGCTTCCTATCACCTCGACGGCAACCTTGCGCTCCAGGAGTGGAACATCCTTCATCGCAATGACTTGCAGAAGCGGTGCAAGGTCGTCCGTTCGATCGACGATCGAGTTGACCAGGACGGCCAATCGCACAACAGCAGGGTCTGGATGCTTGCTCGCCAGGGACTTAAGCTGATCCCAGTAGGCCGGTTTGTCGACCTGCAGGCGGCCTTGGTAAGCCCCCCAAAGAGCCCGAATACAAGCCGCATGCAGCTTGGGATTATCCCTTTGGACTGCGTCTGCAAAAAAGAATGCAAGGGCATCGCTAGCCAGTGAGCTATCAGGATGCTTTTCGGTGACCATCGAGGCAAGTCGCCTGAGGACCAACTCCTGAACTTTGTGCAAAGGGCTCGACTGGATCGATTTGACCATCTCCATAGGATTCTCGACGACTTGGTCTTTGATCCCATACCAAAGGACCAGTGAGAACGTGAGATCATCGGCAAGATCCTCGCTCATGAGCAATTTCTTCAAGATGGGTTCAAACACATCGGGGAGTTTGGGCAAATGCGAAGCCAGGGTCAGTCGCAAATGGGGATGGGCATAGGGTCGCGAGTTGGCCAATAAGCAATCGAGAATTTCGAGTTGGATTTCCCGATCCCCAGGGTTGCTCGTAGGTATGGGGCCCGATTTCGACATAGGATCCAGGAGCAATCGAATGGCCCAACTACGGACCGATTCATGCTGTTTGGTTTTGAGGAGTTGGAGAAGTATTTCGTTGTCGAGCAATTTGCAGGCCTTCAAGGCCCAGAGGGCTCGAAGCTGTTTGGTCACCTCGAATCGAGCCTCCTGGGAACGGAAGTCCTTGGGTGCATTGATGGCCATATGGACGAGGGGCCCGGGGTCCTTGACGGGGCTTGCAAGTCCATTCAGGGTATAGTGTTTGAAAAACTGCTGGGTGAACCAGACGTTCGGATGCGAGACGATCGAGACGACGTCTTGGCCCGTAACGGTCGGTTGCTTTGCGCGGTCGGCTCGGTACAGTCCACTGAGTGTTTTGAGTAAATCGATGTAGGGCACCTGATCTGGATTGTTGTAAGACACTTTATAGATTCGGCCGCTGGTACGGTGGACTCCGTCGTCGTCATGGCATTCTCCGATATCGGACCAATCGATCACCATGGCACTTCCGTCGGGGGATTGGCTAAGGTCCAAACCTCGAAACCAAGGGTCTTGCCAAAAGACCATATCCGGCCCATGGGTTGCCAGAAACCCTGCCCCAGAGGGCTTGATGAAATCGCGATTGATCCGACGGCCATGGAGGTTCAGAGCATAGACGTTGCCGTGGTACTCCTTGGGCCACTGGTCAGCTTGGTAGATCATCAAACCGCTGTGGGCATGACCACCGCCGGCCGCATCGGTTCGACTGCTCGGGGGACCTTTGCGAGTCTCTCGCCAGTCTTCGGCACTTTGGTCCCAATGGACGTGGTCGGCGATTTGCGGGAGGAGTTCATAGACATAGGGGTCCGAGTCCTCCCCGTACATACGCTGCAGATGAGCGTTGGGGATCGCATGCCAAAGATGACCGATGACGGTGTTGATAAAGAATAGGTTTCCGTGATCGTCCCAATCCATTCCCCATGGATTGGTCGTCCCCTCGCAGACCATCTCGACGCGTTGGCTGGCAGGCTCGTAGCGCCAGATACCACAGGTCAGTTTGGTTTTCACCGGCGGTATTGCTACTACAGGTCGTATTGTTCCTACGATTCGTGTTGCTGTTGGTGCCAAAGCGCCGGGTGCCAACGTGCCGGGTGCTAAGGCCCCGGGTGCTAAGGCCCCGGGTGGCAAGGCCCCGGGTGGCAATGGGGGACCTAGGGCGTAGACTTCGCTAGAGCCGAGGATGCCGTGTCGCCCATAGAGCCATCCGTCGGGTCCGAATCGCAAGCCGTTGGCGAAATTATGCCGGATATCGGCGTTGAAACCCGAGAGGACAACTTGTGGCTCGGAGTCGGCGACATCGTCTAGGTTTGTGTCTTTTAGGTAAAGCAAATGGGGAGGGGCAAGCGCCCAAACTCCGCGGGTTGAGGAGCCTCCGATTTCGATGCTGGTGAGTCCTTTGAGGCCTTCGGCGAAGACCTTGCGCTTTTCAAACACGCCATCGCTGTCGGCATCCTCGAGGATCACGATGCGGTCGGAAAGGGAGGCATCGACTTTTTTGGCCGATTCGGCATAGGTATAGTTTTCAGCGATCCAGAGTCGGCCCGAGGGATCCCATGCCATTGCGATCGGTTGTTGGACATTCGGCTCCGAGGCAGCCGCAGTGATCGAAAAACCTTCTGGCAATCGGACCGTTTCGACAACCTCCTTGGGAGTCATCTTGGGGATGGTCTCCTTTTGGCTGTCGTAAATCTCCTGTGCCTCGAGGCTCGGCGCGATTCGAAGGATCAACCCGAGTGCGGACACGAGAATCAGGCAGATCCAAAACGGGGATGTTCGCGTTCGATGCATCGAAAAAACCTTGTATAGAAAAGAACACTTCCTGATGGTCCAGCAAGAATGCCGATCGGTTAGTGCCGATCGGTTAGTGCCGATTGGTTAATGCCGGGGGGCGATGGGCTTGGGTTGGGTATTATGCCAAGTTTTCTCGGGGGTGGCTGTGCTACTTGTTGGCCGCTTGTCGAGATCCTCGAGTTTTCCAGGCCCAGAAAACAAGGAGCATGGCGGCTAGGGCTAGGATTCTCCAAGTCCAGTCCGTGGCATTTCCGAGTTGTTCGGCGATGGGTTTGCCGATGTTGGTCGCTACGGTATCGACCGTGTTTTCGACGAGTTGCCGGGTTCCGTCAAGAAATGGTTCGGGGTCGGCGACAAACACCGCCAGGGCGGTTCCGGCCGTCAGAGCAAGTTTGTTTCTCCAGACGAAGTCCATCGCACGATCGCCATAGCGGCCCAGGACCCCGAGCAGGTCCGCGTTTTTAGCGAGGCTCGCTGTCGGAACCTCGTCGGCTAGCATGGCCAAGCGACGGGCGCTTTGCTCGGTCAGTTCACGCATAGCTCCGACGGCGGGCGAACCGGCCGAAGCGATGAGTTTTTCGGCGACCACACCGTGTTTGATCAGGACCTCTCCGGCCTCTTGGCCGAATTGGCGAACCATTCCGAGTCGAACGGGGTTTTCCAGTGCTCCGATCGCTTCGTCGCCGTACTTCGAGAGAAGCCGAGCCGAGATAGCCGCATCGGCTCCGGAACCCTCGAGGATTCGAAGCGCGCGAGGACCACCTTTTTCGATCGCTCGGAGCGCATCGTCACCCGATTGCACCAAGACGGCTTGGACCCGTGTGGTCAGTTTCTCGACCCCTTCGTCGGCGACCTCTTTCGAGAAGCGGCGAATGAGTTGCTCGGCTAGTTCCTTGGCCACCGTGACGGAACCTTGAGCCCATAGGTTGCTCTGGCTCAAGACCAATGCGACTACAAGCATCGGCAGGATCTCTAGAACGTTAAAGCTTCGTCGTTGACTGGGCATGCTTGGCCTCGTTGGGTAGGAAGACTCGGAAAATTGCGTCGCGTCGAATTTGATTTCGTTCGGTGATCCATTGGGCGAATCGACCATCGAGCCCTGAAGCACTCGGTCGACCCGACGTGTCTGGTGGACCCAAGTCCCCTTTGCAGATCAGATCGTGTACAGAGGAAAGCTGCTTGGAGACCTGGTACTGAAGCTCGACCTCGGGCTCAGACCACCAGTCCCAGATCCGCGTGACGAGCTGATCGACAAGGATCCCGGCAACGAGGCCAATGCCCAGTGTCGCCCAGCCGCTTGCGGCCCCCGTCGAGAGGATCCCAGCTGAAACCCCCATGCGGATAGCCACCTGAGCCATGACCTCCCCGGCGACCAAGGAGATCAACTGGCTTTCGATATTCGAAGAGAGGTCCTGGGAGACAACCTCGGAGGCTTGTGCGATGGCTTGCTGGAATCGAAGTTCCAGCTCACTTGCATCGAGCGATTCGATTTGAGCAAGCTCCGGGAGCCCTTCGATGTCGGCTCGGATGCTGATGAGCATTTGGCTTTCGATATCGCGGACTTCATTGAGGCGCTCTGCGACGGCTTGCCGAACGGCCGATTCGAGCTCATCAGAAGAAAAAATATGCTCTTCGAATTGATCCCTCAAGAATCGGTCGTGGCGGTCTTTATCGTTCCAAGGAAGTTTGTCCAGGACGAGGTTCCACTTGCTTTGGAATCCAAGGATCGAGTCGGCGAAGGCCGGTACGTTGTCGTAGGCCTTGCTGAAGAGGATCTCGATGGCTGGATAACCCCGGTCCGCGAGCCCTAGGATTTCGGATTCGGACTTCTTAAGGTGTTTCTCTAGAAGTTCCCGAACAGCCAGCTCCGGAATTCCCCTTGAAGACGTTGCACTCTGCTTCGACGGGGCCCGCATCGATGGTGGATTGGCTCTGAAGTAGCCCCATACCGCAAGGATCGCGCACAGACTCGCAACGATCCAAATTGGTCGGACTCGAAGGTGGCTTTTTCGAAGTGAGCTGGAGGAAGAATCCATCGATAACAAGTCCGAGCTGGTCACAACCGCGTGGGTGCCTAGAACTACACGCATCACACATGGAATAATAGGAATTTTACCAAACGAAGTTCCTTAGGATGCCTCAAGATCCACTGAAATTGAGAATCCCAGGGGTGATTGAGCGTCAGAATCGAACCATGGGACAGTTGGCGGACCTCAGAATGGGTGGCTCAAGATATGACCTTTTTTCAAAAACCTCTTGGAGCTACGCTGCTCTTAGGATCGGCTCTCGGGACTCCTTACCTTCTCTTCGAGACCCAACCCGGGGAGCAGATCCGCCGCGCGGTGGCTTTTGAGGAGCCATCGCCCAGAAATGCACCGCTTGAGAGCCCTACGGTCGAGAACCTTCAAAATCCAGTACCCCCCCCCTCGGTTCGACTCAGCGGGCGTGATCCACTTACACCGGCCTCCGATTTCCAACCCCCGATCGACCTACGAGAAGTACTTCGATTCGATATCGATCCGGATTTTGTATATCGACGTTTCTCAAGGGTCTCGACCGTTCTTTCGGACCTGAGCTTAGACGGCCTGCGAGTCCCGTTGGTAAGCGGGACGCAGGCCTACGATGTGGCCGGCTCTCTGACTTATTATTTCGACATCAACAAAAAGCTGCGACGAATTCAGATGCAAGGGGTAACGGGAGATGCTCGGGGGCTAATCGAGTTAATGGTGCAGCACTACCGACTCGCCCCTGAACCAAGCCTTGGGGGGCAGTTGTTGACGACTCGTTGGAACAATCGCGTGACGAGTTTCATGCACGTGGCCCCCGCTCCGGTCGTCACTTCGGCGAGCCCAAATGCGAGGTTTGCCTTTTACTTAGAAATCAATCCCCCAGCAGACCGCTATGGGCTGAGCCAAGAAGCCATGCAGATGCTAGTCCAAGCCCAGGCGGCAAAGCGTTGGTAATCGCCTAGCGATAGTAACCGGGCGGATAAGGTGCACCTTGCGCTTGACCATAGCCATACCCATAGCCTGGGGGGAGCGTGCTGCCGTTTTGGGTGGGAGGAAACACAGGCGGATAAGTCTGCGGCGGATAATTTTGTGCTGGATAGCTCTGCGGCGGATAATTTTGTGCTGGATAGTTTTGCTGAGGATAATTCTGCGGGGGATAAACTTGCTGAGGGTAGTTTTGTTGTGGGGGTGGGGCTACCCAGTTGGGTTGTTGCGGAGGTGTCCAACCTGGCGTGGTCTGGTAGGAGGCTTGGTAGCCCGGCAGGCTTTGGATCGGTACGGGAGTTTGCTGACCATCTCCCGTGAAGGAACCAGGCTTGGTTTTCGGGGGCCAAGAAAAACCCTGCTTGTCCATTTCATCAGCGACCTGCTGAGTCGCATCGCCTATTTTGTCTTTATGGAATTGGAGTTGAGGGATCCCGTTTTTCCAGTCGACCGACATGGCGCCGGTTGCCAGAAGCCCAGCCCCAAGGGTCATGATAATGCGCGAACCTAAAGGGCTCGAGGCGATGGCACGGATGGGAGCCGGTGCAAACATCAGCAACGTCTCAATGATCCGCTGCGAATTAGACTTGTCTGGGACTTTCATCGCTCTTCTGGGTTTTGCCATCATGCCTTCAGCTTGTAGGGCAATTCAATCGCTTGGGACAAGATCAATTCAGCCAGCTAGCACCACCCCGAGGGCACCGGCAAGATCCGTGACCGCGGTCACTGGTGAGATTAGCCCCCTATCTTGGGGAGTAGTTGGGGATATTTCCAGGCCGTTTTCAAAATTCCCAGCAATCTATGTTTTCCTTCGGCCGAAACTTCGTATAGAGTTGGAGTGTTGAATCCCAAGAGCAGGCAACGATGCCCCCTAGGAGATTTCGATCTGCAGTCATTCCCTATCCGGTTTTTTGTCGGGTTTTTAGACGGGTTTTTCGACTAGGAGAAGATCGATGTCTGCTGACTGGTATTTCATGAAGAAGGGGTTTTTTGGTGGCTCGAAAACGGTCGGACCAATCGCCGAATCTGTGTTTGTGAAAAAAATACAGAGGGGCGAGATCGTTCCGGAAACGATGGTTTCGAGCACCACCAAGACCCATGGGCATTGGTTGCACCTGAAGGACATTCGGGGGTCAGACCAATTGCTCAAGAAAAAGTCCCAATCGGGCCCTAGCTAGCGAGTTGTTAATCCAACCGCGTGGGGTCCAGAATTGGCCGAATCAAGAGGCGTGGGCTCAACCACGCTTTTTTTCTGCGCCGATCGCAAGCCTCCGGGGATGTTAAAGCTTGCCGGTTAGGTTGCCCACGACGACACAATGTTGAAACGTCGCTCGAATTCCTCCAAGCACTTTGCAGGGGTCGTACCGATTTTGCCGAATGATACCGATAGTCGGCTACCCTGATGGTTCCGTTTTTGGACGTGCGCTCTCGGGGCACCCCTAAGCCGACTTTTTCTTACACAAAACACAGAGTTCGCTTCAGTGGAATCGGTGGTGATATTCATGGCAAGAGATTCTCTACTCAATCGCAGTGTTTCAACAATGCTTGCTTCGGTATTTGTTGCTCATGCGTCTTTGGCTTTGCTCTTGATCGGTTCAGGCACGGGCCTTGCCCAGGTCACTTTGGTCGAACAGAAACCCGTAGAATTGCCGTCCGAGAAGCGTCCGGGCGAGGAGCCGACTTTAGATTCGGTTCCTCCAAGGCCTGCTGATGTAAAGCTTGACGACGTAAAGCTTGATGAACCTGCGAAAATTGAAGAATCTCCCTCGATCCCCAGGAGCAAAGAGCCTCTTCGCGTAGGGGCCCTCTCGATTCCAAACACTTCGATCGCAGGGATCGGCACTGGAACGACTCCCGAGGACGCAACCGAGGGCCGTTTGCCTGATCCCATGCCGCTCCCTTATGGCCCGGATCGCGAGGCTGGGTGGTCGGTCAAGACCAAGCATTGGGTCGCCCCGGTGTATTGTCACCAACCGACGTATTACGAGGACGTCATGCTCGAACATCATGGACACGAGCGCTGCGCTGCGCTGCAACCGGTGTTATCCGGGGCCAGGTTCTACACAGGGATCTTCTTTACTCCTTACCTCGCGACGCTTCGTCCTCCCTTGCAAGACATTCCCAGCACCGGCCATTACCGACCCGGATCCTGCGCACCTGCAATTCGCCAGCGCGCACCCTATGATCCTACGGCGATGAAGGTTCAGGCTGCTGCGACAGCCGCCGGGGTGGTCGCACTGCAGCCCTAGGGTGTCCTAAGTCTGGGCTTTGGGGACTATAGGTTTTGCTAGCGTAAAAAATACCGAAATTCATTTGCGCAAATTCGTTGACTCCGTCTTTAAATCCCCACAATGAGTTTTCCCGGCGGTTGGTTCGCTCGGCAAACTCGAGATCTTTGGGGCAAAGGTATGGATGGGATTGGGGCTCTGTTGCATCGCTACCGGATAGCTCGGCGTTTCGTGCGGAAAAACGCCCAGATACTATTCTGTAAACTCGAGGGCTACTGGTGGAATTTTCGCAAGTCCCTTCGGTATTTCCCGCCCAAGCCCCAGGAAACCACGGGAGCCTATGGCGAGCGATTAGCGATCGAGTATCTGCGACGATCTGGTTACATGATTCTCGAGCGATCCTATGCCTGCTCGTTGGGTGAGATCGACATCGTCGCTGCTTGGAAAACCTCCATGGTGGTTTTCGTAGAGGTGAAGACTTGGAGTTGCCAACGGGACAATCAAGGGGGTCCTAGCGACGCTGTCGACGCGATCAAGCAGCGGAAGATTTGTCGGTCGGCATTGCACTATGCCAAACGCTATGGATTGCTCGAAACGCAAGGGCGCATGGATGTGATTGAGGTCATTTTAGGATCCGAGCCTTGCCGACCGGTTTTTCGGCACATCGAGGCGGCCTTCGAGAGTCCCGAAGCTTTTCAGATGCACGCCTAGAGCTTGTTTTTCCAGAGTGCGATTTGCTCGGCGACAAACTCCGGACCGCTCGAACCCAACGAGCGATAGGACTCAACGGCACCTTGGACCCCTAAGCTTTTGCGAAGCGACTTACCGACAAAGTTCGGGTCGACTTTGAGGAAGTCCTGATCGCTCAGTTCGGCCAGGGTGATGTTTTGTTCTCTGGCCAAGGCGACCAGTGCGCCGACTTTGTGGTGCGCGGTCCTCTGAGGGATTCCCTGGAGCATGATCGCTTCCATCAGCGCTGTCGCATCGAGGTAGCCTTGATCGAGCCTTTTGGCGATGGCCTCGGTCTGGAGCTTAGAGCCCTGGACAATCGGAACAGCCAGTTCCAAGCACGCGATCACGGTATCGAAGGCGTCGAACAGGGGTGGTTTGTCCTCTTGGAGATCGCGGTTGTAGGCTAGGGGTAGGCCTTTGAGCAGAACCAGGAGAGTTTGGAGATTGCCGATGACTCGAGCCGACTTGCCACGTGTCAGTTCGAGCGTATCGGGGTTGACTTTCTGGGGCATGATCGAGCTTCCGGTGCAGAAAGCTTGCGGAAGTTTCAGGAAGCCGAATTCGGTGGTCGACCACAGGATCCATTCCTCGGCCCAACCGCTCAGGTGCGTTGCGATCATACTCAGAACAAACACCGATTCGACGGCGAAATCCCGATCGCTACTGATATCGATGCTATTGGCCGCAAGCGTTTCAAAGCCTAGCAACTGGGCCGTCATCTGCCGATCGATCGGCATGCTGGTACCAGCGACTGCCGCGCCCCCGAGTGGACAGCAATTGACCCTGCGTCGGCAGTCGGCAAGACGCGATCGATCGCGTTGGAGTTTTTCCATGTAAGCCAGCCAGTAGTGCGCTGCGAGCACCGGTTGGGCCCTTTGCATGTGGGTGTAGGCCGGCAGGATGACTCCGTGATCCAAATCGCATCGAGAGAGAAACGCTCGCTGGAGTTGCTCTAAGAGTTCGTCGACATGATCGAGTTGGTCGCGGACCCAGAGCCGTAGGTCGGTTGCGATTTGATCGTTCCGCGATCGCGCCGTGTGAAGCTTGCGTCCGACGTCTCCGAGCGCATCGATCAAGGCTTGCTCGATGTGCATGTGGATGTCTTCGAGTTCGATGCGAAACGGGAGCTCCTGGCGCTCGATTCGCTCTTGGATGCTTAGGAGTTCCCTTTCGATTTGGGCGAACTCTGGGTCGGTCAAGATCCCTTGCTTGGCCAGCATCCGCGCATGGGCGATCGATCCGCGAATGTCGTGTTGATAGAGTCGGTGGTCAAAGGAAATGCTTTCGCTGAAGCGCGCAAGCGATTGATCCATATCACCGGAGAAAACACCGCTACGGGATGGAGAGCTCAAGGTGTTGACCTTTGGAACATCGGGGAAGTGGTCGGTGGCAGCATGCTCGAGCGTGGGATTCTAGCAGAGCCCGAGTTCATTCGATAGAAAGGATTGTCGCTGGGCCGATCGCACCAGCCCCGTCGACCGCGGCCAAGGCGATGGCTCGGACCTTCTTGCCGGGAGCTTCGGTCCTGGGAGCATCTGTGCCGGGCTCTTGGTCGGAATCGATGGGTGCACGGTCGCTTTGCGCTCCGTGGATCGAGACTTCCCACCGGTTGTCGATCAAGCGGTAGAGGCACCAGTGGCGAACCGACTGGGGATTCGAAGAGCTCCAAGTGACCTGTGGGCTCGCTGCAGGGCTACCCTGATCGGCGGACTTGAGCCCGGTTGGCTTGAGGATCGAAACCACAGGGGCAGTGGTTTTCTCGACGTTTAACCAAGGGGTCTGGGGGCTCAGGGCTGGGGATAGATACGTATTGGTCGTGAGTCGATCGGTCAGTCCTTCGCGATTCTCCATGATGGCTTTCATGCTGAAATGGATGGTGCCCGAGCTGCCATTCATGGTTCGGGCCAAGAAGACTTGGTCTTCGATCTGCTCGACGGAAAAGGGGCGATTTTTGTCACCGACACGGCTGGTGAAGATCCCCGGTGCGATGGTTCGGTGTTGGGTATTTTCTGAGACCCACCACTGGAGCAGCGCCGGAAAGCTTTGCTGTTTGGCGTGGATAGGCCAGTACAACTGGGGCGAGTAGTAGTCGCACCAGCCCTCGTTGAGCCAGAGCTTGGCATCGGCATAGAGTTTTTCGTATTGATTGAAGCCTTGGACGCTCTCGGGAAAGCCTGGCTTCCAGATCCCAAAGGGACTGATTCCGAATTTCACGTGCGGCTTGGTCGCTTTGATCTGCTCATAGAGACTTCGGATGAACTGATTCATCTGATCGCGACGCCAGTCGTCGCGTGAAAGCTTACCTCCGTTTTTGACGTAGTTATCCCACGCTCGATCGTCGGGGAAGGGTGCATCGTCGATGGGGTAAGGGTAGAAGTAATCGTCGATATGAATACCGTCGACGTCGTAGCGTTGGACCACATCGAGGAATACTTTTAGGGTGTGCTCTCGCGATTGAGTTTCCCCCGGATCGAGCCAAAGATAATTGGTTTTGTCGTTGCCGTAAGGCTTGACCAGTTCGGGATGCGTTTTGCTGATATGAGAATCCGACTCGGTGTATTTCTGCCCGGAGTTTCGCGCGCGGTAGGGGTTGAACCAAGCATGAAGCTCCATCCCGCGTCGGTGGGTTTCTTCAATCCAGAACTCGAGCGGATCGTACCAAGGATCTGGCGCTTTACCTTGATGACCCGTCAGATAGTAACTCCAGGGTTCGAGTTGGCTTGCATAGAGCGCATCGCACGAGGTTCGGACCTGGAGTACGATCGCATTGAGATGCATCTGATGGCACTGATCGAGAATCGCGATGGCCTCGGATTTTTGCTGCTCGACGCTCAGACCCGGACGAGTCGGCCAATCGATATTGGCGACCGTAGCGACCCATACCCCTCGGAATTCCCGAGGCACTTCTGGCAGCCTTGGGAGCTCTGGCAAAGTGCCAGACGCGTCGGTCCCTTGAGCCGAGCCGATGGTGCCCAAAGAGTGCCAAAGCAATGCAGCCTGCAGTAGGACAAAGGGTATCTTTGGAATTCGATACATCGACTGTATTGACCAAGTGCGAGGAAAAAAAGTTACCATGCCAGTGTCCACCGATCGAGCACTTCGGTCCAAGGCTCTGTTCGTACGTTTTCTCGTGGTCGTACTAGAACCAATCCAGTATAGCAATTCAAGCCATAGGTCTGCAAGTTCCCGCCAACCGCCTCGATCAACGATCCGCATCGCCGCAGTTGAAACAGCCATCGAGCACTAGCACGAGCACGAGCACGAGCACGAGGAATTCTGATCCCATACACGATCGAGAACAAATCCGGGAGATTTGAGGGACTGTGTCTATACAAGAAAAAACGGGGAACCAAAGGGCCAATGGGCTTAGAGCAAGATCGGGCAAATATCGAACCAGGATCGACCCTGGCGCTCCATCCACTCGGTCGATTCGCTCGGACCCCACATTCCCTTTTCGTAGGTGAAGAGTTGTGGCGCAGCGGGGCTTCTCCAAGCCGCGATGATCGGGTCCATGATTCTCCAGGCTTGTTCGACTTCGTCGCTTCTAGCAAATAACCCCGGATCGCCAAGCATGACATCGAGCAGGAGGCGTTGATAAGCGTCTGGAAGTTCCTTACCGCTGGAATCGAAACGAAAGTCCAGCTCGCTCAATCGCAATCGCATATCGAGGTCGGGGACTTTGGATTGGAAGTACAACTGAAGGCCTTCGGCGGGCTGGATTTGGATGACCAGTCGGTTGGCCTCTGGGCGGTAGGATTTCTGCTCGCCAAAGAGCAAGTGGGGTGGCTCACGGAACTGGATCACGATCTGGGTGGTCCGACAACTCATGGCTTTCCCGCTCCGGAGGTAGAACGGGACACCGCGCCATCGCCAATTGTCGATATAGAATTTAAGTGCAGCGAACGATTCGGTGGGGCTCCCCTTTGGCACCCCCTCTTCATCGAGGTAACCTTGGTATTGACCACGGATACCGAATTCGGAGAAGTCGCTGCCGTGGTAAGGCCGGACAGCTTGGAGGACCTTGACCTTTTCGTCTCGAACGAATTCTCCTGTGTAGCGAACAGGGGCTTCCATAGCCGTGACCATCATGAGTTGGAACAAGTGGTTTTGGAACATGTCCCGAAGGACTCCGGATTTGTCATAGTATCCGCCCCGACGACCTACTTGGACCTCCTCGGCCACGGTGATCTGGACATGGTCGACGTAGTTTCGATTCCAAATCGGCTCGAAGATCGTGTTTCCGAAGCGAAGCACGAGAATGTTTTGAACCGTTTCCTTTCCAAGGTAGTGATCGATTCGGTAGATTTGGTCTTCGCGAAAGGTCTTGTGGATCGATTCGTTGAGGCTTTGAGCCGTAGCAAGGTCGGTACCGAAAGGTTTTTCGATCACCACTCGCCGATGGCCGAGAGAATCGTCATTCAATCCAACTTTGCCAAGCTGGTCGATCGCCGTGGCGTAAAGCTGGGGCATGGTCGAAAGGTAATAGGTCCGATCCGTAGGTTTGGACTCCTCGATTTGCTCCAAGAAATTCGAGAGTTTATGAAAGTCTTCCGTCGAGGATATATCTGCCGGTTGGTAGTAGATGCTCTGAACAAACGCCTCCCAACTGGCCGAATCGAAGTCCGCTTTGGAGAACTGCGCGGTCGATTCTCCCAAAGCAGTCCGCCACTGCTCCGAGGTAAAGTTGCTGCGAGCCACACCTACGATCCGAGAATTTTTTGGCAAACGCCCGCGTTGAAACTGCCGGTAGAGCGCTGGGATAAGTTTACGGCTGGTCAAGTCACCCGAAGCACCAAAAATGACCATCGTGTGGGACATCAAAGCGTTCCTTTTTAGGTAGGATAGTGTGTGGTTTGGGCCGTATTGTGCCTCAGGCTTGAGGCGAACACAACGAGCCGCATGTGGAACTTAGGAAAAACGGATGAACGCAACCCAATTTACCCTATATTTGGTCCGGCACGCTCAATCAGCTAACAACGCCCAACCCGAGTCGCAACGCATTCCAGACCCTCCTTTGACAGACCTTGGGGCACAACAAGCCCAAGCGTTGGCCTCAGCGATCGACCAATTATCCCCAGACCATCTTTTTTCGAGTCCTTTCCTTCGCACTCTGCAGACGACCGCTCCAGTTGCCCAAGCCTTGGGGATCACACCGACGATTCGAGCCGACCTCTACGAGCAAGGTGGTTGCTATCGGGGCTATCGCCTCGATGATCGAACTCCCGAGCCAGGCTTATCCCGTTCGCAGATCGAATCCTTGCACCCGACTTGGCGGATCGATCCGGCAATCGATGAGTCGGGATGGAACAAGCACGAAGCTTACGAGACCCTCGATGAGGCCCGATTGCGTGCCCAAAGGGTATCGCAATGGTTGTCCGAACATCCATGGCCAAGCGACTCGCGGATCTTGTTAATCATCCATGCCGATTTCAAAATCAGGCTCCTCGAATCGTTGCTCTGCAACCTCTCGATCCAGGAACAACTCCCCTCGGTGATCAATACCGCCTGGACGACTCTTCGATACCGAGCCGGGCTCTGGGAGCTCGACGCCTACAATGCACACCCCCATTTAGAGCCCCGAATGATCACGAGCTGAGGGCTCCTGGGTACCCCGAGCCTCAGCCGGCTCGGGTAAAGGATTTGCGGAGCAGTTCGAGGCTTTTGGGGATCGCAGTTCGACAATCCTCTTTGCCCTCGAATTCCAAAGAAACCCAGCCGCGGTAGTTTGCTTTGCGCATCAGCTCGCCAACTTTTTGATAGTCCAGATCCAGAGTGTACCATTCGCCACCACCATAATAAGTTTTGGCCTGTAGCAGTACGGTTTTGGGGGCGAGTTTCTCAAGCTTCTCATAGGGGTTCTCAAGAAAGTTACCTGTGTCGAGGGTGACCTGAAGCCAAGGAGAATCGATCGCATCGACAATTCGCAAAACACCCTCTGGGGTCAGCCCCAGTCCCCAATGGTTTTCGAGTCCAAGCACCACGCCGCATTTCTCTGCCGTGGGTAAGCAACGCTCCAGCGCGTCGATGACCCAAGGAAATCCATCCTCTTCGGTGTATCCTGGCAATGGTGGCTCAATACCACGGTTGGCCATGAGCTCATCAAAGTTCTTGCTTGTCCCCCAACGACCAGTGTTGACCCGCATCGTCGGGATTCCCAGGGCATAACAAAGTTCGATCTGACCGATGGTCAATTCGATGTTTTGGCGACGGACCTGTGCATCAGGCGATACAAAGCCTTGGTGGGTCGACATCCCGTAGAGGGCCAATCCCGATCGGAGAGCTCGGCGTTTGATGTCCTGCAATGCGGCTCGGCTAAGCAACTCGGTCTGCGAAATCTGATAGAGCAAAATCTCCACTCCATCGAATCCCAACTCTCCGGCAAAATCGATGCACTTACCGACATCCTTGAACTCGTCGTTCTTGAACCGCCAAAGAGAGTAGGTCGAAAGGCCGATCGGCAGCGTGGTCCGGGCTCCGGCCGATGACTCGACGGGGCTAGCCCATAGACTCCCCGATAATGTCCCCGTGCAGCTTGCTGCCGATAGACCTAGAGTTCCCGTGAACATACCCGAAAGCATGCCGTTGAACTGCCGACGTTGCATGGATGTTTCTTTCATGACTTGTTGGTTTCTTGCAGAGCAGAAGGACTCGAGTGCATCGGATCGGAAGGATCGAAAGGGGCGTCTAGGAAATTGCGCAATAGTGCGATTCCGTTGGATTGGCTTTTCTCTGGATGGAACTGTGTGGCAAACAGATTGCCGACTTGCACCGCAGCGCAAAAGTCGATCCCATAGGTGCTCGTAAGCCAAACCGAATCGCTCGCTTTGGGTACTGCGTAGTAGCTGTGAACAAAGTAAAAATACGGCAAAGGCCCGAGCCCCTGAAGCATCGGATCCCACGCGCGCTGCGATGCGACTTGATTCCATCCCATGTGCGGAACCTTAAGTGGGCCATGCACAAGCGGATCGAAATGGAACTTGATGACTTGACCGGGAATGATTCCAAGCCCCTGATGTTCGCCACCCTCAAAACTCACGTCCAGAAGTAGTTGCAGTCCTAGACAGATTCCCAGGAAGGGCCGATCGGCTTGGATCCAATCCTGGATAAACGGGACCCAATCGCGGCGTCGAAGCTCATGGATCGCGTCGCGAAATGCACCTACCCCAGGCAGGACGATGTGGGTCGAAGACTCCAAGTCCCGGTAGTTTTCGCACACCACTGGAATGCCCCCGGCTCGCTCGATCCCCTTGGAAACACTTCGAAGGTTCCCCATCTGGTAATCGATGATCCCGACTTGAGGTGGCTGGTTCATCGCGTCAAGGCTTTCCTTTGGCTCGGAGTGCTACAGGCTCGGCGTGCTACAGACTGGGAATGATGTCATAATTCCCCCTTAGGTTGTACCTTTTATTGGGAAATTTTCCAGCTAAAAGCGATCCGAGCCAAGCCTCTGCGACCGCGAAAATCTAAGCCGCCGTGAATCGAACCTATCACAAACCAAGGGGATTCACATCCCGAAGACATGGCGAATTTGAGAATCAATTTGTTCGAACTTGTCTCGATTCGAGACAGTTAGTCTGAAAAATTGGCAGAAACCCCAAAGGGAGTTCGGCAAGCGTGACACTGCGTCGGAAAAAACCGCTTTTCAAAACGGAAGTTTTTACAACCAAGCCATGAAAAGAAGGCAAGAATCCGCCATGTCCGTTTCATTCTGCTGAAAAAACCGCCTCAAGACTAAAGTTTGGATTTTTGGTCCAGCACTTGCATCTACTACTTTTCGTCTCCTAAACGGTCGAATTGGCGAACCAAATCCTTCGCCATGGCGTCGAACGAATAGAGGGAGATCGTTTGGTTCCAACGCATGGAGCTTGTCCCGTTAAGCCAGCATCGCAAGAACGGTAAGGTTACCGAAACGAGCAATGTTCGCATGGCAGGAAGCGAGAACAAGATGAATAGCGATTACAAGATTGTTTTGATTCGTGAACTGAGGGATCAGCAGGTTCGTTTTACTCCGAGAAACAAACGGAGCGAGCAAGCCGACCGTGCTGAAAAACTTTTGACGGAATTGGATCCTTCGAAGGACTACCCGTTCGATTTCTTGTTCTATCGGGTCACGGAGGTTCGTCCCGACGCCCACTCGATGCGATTGATCAAAGGGGAGGACGCGGTCCATGACCTTCGTCTCTTCGTCGAAGACATCACCGACTCGATGAATCTGCGTCTCGAAGAAGCTTCCGAACCGGTCCACACCGTCGAAGATTTGAGCAAACGATTCAATGTTTCGACCAAGACCATTTCCCGATGGCGAGATCAAGGTTTGGTCTCTCGCCGATTCATCTCCGAGGGCCGCAAGCGGGTCGGGTTCCTGCACTCTAGCGTCGAACGGTTCGTCCATCAAAACAAACTCCGCGTCGAGCGAGGCGAACGTTTCAGCCAAATGTCCGATACCGAACGCGATGAGATCATTGACAGGGCTCGCCGACTGGCAAGCCAAGGTGACAACCTGACCGAAGTAATCCGTCAGGTTTCCCGCGATGTGCACCGAAGCGTCGAGACCATTCGATACACCATCAAGAATTTCGACAGGAAATATCCTTCCATGGCTGTTTTCCCCGAACAACGCGATACCCTCTCCGAAGAGGACAAACGCGCCCTCTACCAACAGCACCTCCGAGGCCTCTCGACGGTCATGTTGGCCAAACGGTACCGACGTACCCGCAGCAGCATCATCCGAATCCTCAACGAACAACGCGCCATGAGAATCCGGGAACTTGCTCTGGATTATGTCGCCAGCCCAGAGTTCGAAAACGACTCGGCAGTCGACGAGATTTTGGCAGATACACCCAACTCTGTCTCCCCTTCGCGCAAGTTGCGAGCACCCAGCGGACTGCCTGCCTATCTGGCTTCCCTGTACGAAGTTCCACTCCTGGAACCCCAGCAAGAAGTCCACTTGTTTCGCAAGATGAACTTTTTGAAGTACAAGGCGACCAAACTGATCGATAAACTCGACCCCAAGGCTCCTTCGGTAGCCCTGATGGATCAGATTGAAAAGCTTTACGAAGATGCACTGGGCGTGAAAAATAAAGTCGTCCAAGCCAACTTGCGACTGGTCGTTTCGATCGCCAAAAGGCACGTCGGACCTACCGGGGACCTATTCGGATTGATCAGCGATGGAAACGTCTCGCTCATGCGAGCCGTAGACAAATTCGATTACAACCGAGGGTTCAAGTTCAGCACCTACGCCCACTGGGCGATCCGCAAGAACTTTGCCCGCTCGATCCCAGATGAGTTCAAGCACCGCGAACGCTTCCGTACCAGCTCCGAAGAAATCTTCCAGAGCCGAGAAGACGTTCGCGCCGATCACCTGGCCATCGAAATCGATCAGCAATCCCGTGCCGATCAAATCGGTAAGATCCTCCACTCGCTCGACGAACGGGAACAGCAAATCATCGTCCTGCGGTTTGGACTCGGAAAAGGTGCCGAGCCTCGTACCCTCAAAGAGGTCGGCGAGGAACTAGGGGTCACCAAGGAGCGAATCCGCCAACTGGAACTCCGTGCCTTGGCCAAACTCCGCACCGCAGCGGAACGTGAAAAGATCGATTCGCCTGAGTAAAAGTAGAAGCCCTACCTTAGAAGAATGGATCCAAAAGGGTACTCAATCAGCATTCCACAGGCCCCAAAGCCAACGCTTTGGGGTCTGTGTTGAGCCTTTTCTCACGAGTCGATTTTCACACATCAACTCTTTTTGCAATGTTTTTGTGAAAGCGAAATTGATCTATCTGCGATTTCAAGTACCATTCACTCGCCCGATTCTTTTCCTTGCGAGACCTTTTTTCCAATCACGGGCCTTCTATGACGGTCGACCGAAACCAATCTTCCAGCCGATGTGGCTTTACCCTAGTCGAACTGCTCGTAGTCATCGCGATCATCGGGGTCCTGGTCGGATTGCTCCTGCCGGCCGTCCAAGCAGCCCGAGAAGCCGCTCGACGCGCCTCATGCATGAGTAACCAGCGCCAAATCGGACTGGCTCTGATGAATTACGAAAGCGCCAACCGACGACTGCCCAGCGGTTGGGTCGATTTCCGACAGACCAAGCTCCCGGGTTGGAGCTGGGCCCATGCCATCTTGCCATTCATGGAATCCAATGCGATCTACTCCGCGATCGATCTGCGATCCCCAATCGATGCACCAATCAACCAAGCCGCCTTGATCCAAGTTGTTCCCACCTTCATCTGCCCATCCGATATCGGAGGCAATACCTTCGAAATCGGTATGGAATCCGAAGAGGAGGAGGAAGAAGAGCACGAAGGTCATAACGTCGACGAAGGAAACAAACTCTTCCGAATCGCGAAATTCAATTACCCTGGCGTTTTTGGAACGCAGGAAATCGAAGAAGTCCCCTACGGCTCGAATGGCACCTTCTTCGGCAACTCACCTATCCGATTCAAAGACATCATCGACGGCCTGAGCAACACCATGATCGTCGCTGAACGATCCAGTCGACTCGGGGGCTCGGTTTGGCACGGCTGGATCTCCGAAGCCGCCGAACCCGGCGCTCGGTTCCTCGGAGTTGCCGACCATACCCCAAACAGCAAAATCGGACACTTCGAGGATTTCTCGAGCCAGCACGGACCCGGTATCCATATTGTCTTCGCCGACGGTTCCACCCGGCTGATCTCCGATACGATCGATCTGGGGATCTACCAAGCGATCACCACCCGCGCAGGGAGCGAGATCGTCAGCGGCCTGGAATAATCAACAGCCGATTGAAAAGCAAAGCCGCGCAGGCAGAAGAGAAGAATTAAACGCAAAGCCGCGCAGGCAGAAGAGAAGAATTAAACGCAAAGTCGCGCAGGCAGAAGAGAAGAATTAAACGCAAAGTCGCAAAGGCGCAAAGACGCAAGGAAGAAAAAAGAGAACGGCAAGGGACATTTTGGGGATCGAGTCCAGAGCCGGACGTAATCTTCAATCAATGACCGTCAGTACCCTTAGAGTTCTTGCACCTTACTCTTCCCCTCTCCTGCCTTTCCCTCTCCTGCCTTCCCTTTGCGACTTTGCGTCTTTGCGACTTTGCGTTTATTTCTTCTCCTGCCTTCCCTTTGCGACTTTGCGGCTTTGCGTCTTTGCGTTTATTTCTTCTCCTCCTTTGCGTTTATTTCCTCTTCTTCGCGATTTAATCTTTCACTCAATCGCCTCTTGGAGCCTTTGGACCATCTGCTCGGCGATCTTGGGATGGGAATCGACCAAGTTGGTTGTCTCACCCGGGTCTGCATCCAAATCGAACAATTGGTACTTCGGCAACTTCGTCGGCGTTAGCCTTAGTTCCAGGTTGCTTGCCCGTCCAGAATCCGATCGAATCAGCTTCCATCGCCCCTCGCGGTAGCCGAAACTGCCCGATTGTCCGTTATCCTGCACCACCAAGTGGCTCCGTCCCTTGGCAGAGGGATCCAGGAGTAACGTGCTCAGATCGACACTGTCACCGCAAGCGTTTTCGGGAACCACCGCACCGGCAAGGGCAGCGAGGGTTCGAGGGTAATCGACCGTACAGATCACTTCGTCGCTGACGCGCGGGGCGATTTTGGCAGGCCAACGTGCGATCATCGGAGTCCGGACTCCACCTTCAAAGACGTTGTATTTACCCCCTTTGAAAGGTCCATTTGGGTCATGGGCCCCGAGCGCCTCGATCGCGCGGTCCTCGTAACCGTCGTCGAGAACTGGACCATTATCACTGCACAACAACACCAACGTGTTTTCGTCGAGATTGCATTCCTTGAGCGTCTTGATCAATTCCCCCAAAGACCAATCCAATTCGACGATCGCATCTCCACGAGGACCGTGGGAAGTAGCGCCGGCGAATCGTTCGTGAACGATACGAGGGACATGGATCGCATGCGAACAGAAGTACAGAAAGAACGGACTTTCGCGATGATCTCGAATCCACTGATTCGCTTCTCGAACCCAGTGGTCCGAGAGATCCTCATCGCGAAATCGAGCTTGATGGCCCCCTGTATAGAATCCGATACGACTGACACCGTTATGGATCGTCGCGTTGTGTCCGTGCGACCAGTTCATTTTCAGTTGGTCCCGATGAGTGATTCCCGTGGGGTGATCCTCGCTGGGCTTGGTATCACCGACCCAGAGTGGATCTGCGAGATCGAGACCCAGGACCCGATCGTCATCGACAAAGACTTGGGGAACCCGGTCGTTGGTCGTAGGCATGAGCAAGCAGTGATCGAATCCAAAGTCCAATGGACCTGGCCGCAAGGTACCGTTCCAATCAGGACCTTTTGGGCCCCCGAGCCCAAGGTGCCATTTGCCGATGACTGCCGTCTTGTAGCCGGCGGATTTGAGCAAGCTAGCCACGGTCGTGGTTCCGGCCGGAATGATTGAGGGGCTGTTCGGGGGAGCCACACCGGTCCCCTTTTGTCGAAAGGCATAGCGACCCGTGAGCAGCGAGTAACGCGTTGGCGTGCAGGTCGAAGCCGAGCAATAGCCACTGGTAAATCGGATTCCCTCCGAGGCGAGTCGATCGATGTTGGGGGTTGGAATCGACTTGGCACCGTAGCTTCCAACGTCCCCATAGCCAAGATCATCGGCAAGGAACACGATGACATTGGGTCGAGGGGGATTCTCAAGCGACTTGGCCCGAGTCGGTTCCTCGCTGAGCGTCCGATCCGTCGATAGGCAAATCGTCAGGATTGCCACGAGTACGTGTACGAAAAAGTCTCGCTCGATTGGCTCAGTTCGCATAGAAATTCTCCAGCTCCTTGGCTGTGTGTCGCTGATAGGATCTCAGAAAGAGGACTGTTGATTCTCCCCCCCCCTTGCCCGACGAATCTAGCTTGTATGATACACCGAGGCTCCGGTTACGGGTCAATAGACCGTGGAGGCTTTACTCGCGCCGCCGTCCACCGCTTGGCAGCGGATGGCTACGAGTCGCAGCGGATGGTTCGTGGTAACCTGTGAGCCTAACCAACTTGGCCGTTTGGTACCGGCCAGGATCAGCCCAAGCCGACTGCGAATGCCACCGCGTATGCCTTGCAGTGGGAAATCGACACCTCAACTTTGGTAATCCCAAGCTCCTTGGCGATTTCCAACGCTCGGTTCCATAAAATCACCGAGGGTGCCCCAGAAGGCAAATTCACCACCTCGACATCTGTCCACTGGATTCCTCTGGACCAACCGGTACCTAAGACCTTCAAAACCGCCTCCTTGGCCGCCCAACGCCCTGCATAATGCAACTCAGACATCTTGCGGTCTTTGCAATAGGCGATCTCCCTGGCTGTAAATACACGGCTTAAAAACTCCTCGCCATGCTTGTGCTCCATTCCAGCGATCCGCTCGCACTCGATGATGTCGGTCCCTATCCCAAGTACCCCTCTAGCAGCCTTCGATTCTTGTTCTTCCATTAATTTATTCCTCGCCCCTTGCTGCTTGGATCCCCGATGGAAGCATCGCCAGCAATTGCCTCTGCGATAGTATCGTCAACGATTGGCCCTCGGAACGCCGGTCCTGGATGTCCCGCTCTCGACGGGCTGTCATCCCCGCAAGAGCTTGGGCAAATCCCGCCAAGCTCGCTGTTGGGTCCGGTTTGCTATCGGTCTCCTGAAGGTTCCCTTGAATCACATAATGGGTCTGCAAATTGATGTCCGTTTGCACTATGGCACCCAACTGACTTAAAAATGCTGCCGAATCCTCTCGGTCCAAACCCAAAAGAGTGCCTACCAAAACCAAGTGCTTGCCATGCATTGGTAAATCCCCTTTGCATTGTGCCAAGATTTCGTCGGCAATCCGACGCCCCCGACGCATAGGGTCCGTTTCCAAAGGTCCACCGTCGCGTCGAAATCGCCGCGGCTCGACCCTGGTCGGACTCTCTTCGACGTTCTCGATGCGAGAGCGACGGACGGTCCTTGGGTGCCGGACCCGATCGCTCCAGACCCGACCTCGAACCAATCCGAATTGTTCCTCGAGTTGCTCAATACTCCTAGCCCCGGAATTCGTGGCCGCTTGGATCAGGATCGCTGCAGAGGCCTTGGCGTCCTCGAGCGCATCGTGATGCTTAAACTCGATGGCCAAATGCTCTGCCATCGATGCGAGCGAATGCGATCGCAATTGAGGCCATGCTCGCTTGGCTAACAATCGCGTGCACAGCACGTCCATCGGTGGAATCGCCAGTTCGTAGTGCATACAAGTCGACATGAGCACGTTGGCATCAAAACCAGCGTTGTGCGCAACGAGTACCGAGCCGTCCAACCACTCGTAGACCTCCGACCAAATCGCGTCCCAAGTCGGCGCATCGAGGACATCGCTCGCACATATTCCGTGCACGGCGACACAGCGGGGCGAGAAGTACAATCGGCCTGGACGAATCATCCATTTCTTCTGCCGCACGATTCGCCAAGGCTCGAGGATCGCGATCCCCAATTGGCAGGCCGAATCGGCCTGATGGTTGGCGGTCTCAAAATCCAATACGGCGATCGTTTGCATCCACAGCCCCTTACACTGCCGCGCGGCAAGCCGGGAACAATCGGGCCTGCCGCTCGGCCGATAGCTTACCGGCATACTCGGAGACCTCGTAAGCCTCGACAAGTCTGGGGCTCGGACCCCATTGGCTGTTCCAAAATTTCGGTGTCCTTGCAGCAGTCCTCTGGAGGAAGAACTCCTTGAGCCACACGTTCCAGTCCTCTGGATCACTTGGGGCTGGTCCAAGTCGCTCGATCCATGGAATCCACTCAGCGAACTGGGATCGATGGCATTGGAGCATCCGCAGGATCCCCTCGAGGTGGTCGGTCGCATCGAGAGTAAAGTCCGCGCGGAATGGCGAAGGCCTTGTGAATAGATCGACCATGTAAGCCACGACAGGTTCGCGACGAGGGACCTGGTAGCCAGGAGCGACCTTCGGGACCATCACCATGTACGAGGCGTCCTGGACGGCTTGACCGACGGCCCGATGGTCTGGATGGTAATCCCAAGGCCTATGGGTCAGGACCAAATCGGGTTGAAAGTCCCGGATTTGGCGGATGATCGCTTCGCGGACTGCAAGGCTAGGCTCTAGATAACCGTCAGGAAAATCCCAACAGTCGTAACGACATCCAAGCACTGAACCGGCCCGTTGCGCTTCAATCCTGCGCCGAGCGACCAACGCATCGGAACTCATTTCGTGATGCCCTGATTGCCCATTGGTCACGCTTACAAGCTGGATTTGGGCCCCGTGCTTTCGGTGCTCATGAAGTAACCCACCGGCGAAAAACTCCGCATCGTCGGGATGAGCTCCCAAGACCAGGACGCGGCAGGCCTCTTCGAGAGCATTCGTGTTGGATGCATCGTGCATAAAAAATCAATCTCAGTCGGTTTGCTTTATTTCAAGGGAGTATCGAGTCGAGCCCAGTACGGGTGCTGCCGGTCAGCCCGTCCGAGCACATCCTCGAGAATCACTTGGGTCGAACCATTGATATCGTATCGCCGCGTTGTTCCCTTGGCATCAATCGTAATCTTCTTGCTGAAATCCACCATGTCTGGATTGAGCCAAATGCTGTACTCTTTAGCCGCCGCCTTCTGAATCCTCACCGAATTGTTCTCTCTGTTCAAGGACGCTTCGATCTCGTACTCGTCCCATTTGTCAGGCTCGAGCAGGGGATGTACAAGCTTCTCGGGATTCAACTGAGTTGTCTCGAACCACCAGAAGTAACGGTCCCCAGCCCGGCTGGTGACCACGTTGAAACGATCGGGGGCAACGTTCCTTCGCCGAGTTGGTACCTGCATCCAATCGACGATCCTCGGAAGCTCCTCCTGGAAGTGATCGTGCCCGCGACCGGTATAGAGCGTGATCATTGTGTCGACCTTGCGATCATCGAGCATGTTGTCCCAAGTCGATGCGTTCAAGTACATCGGGTTCTCGCCATCGAATTGTCCGTTGACAAAGTAGGTCGGCACATACTTGGAGTTGGGCCAATATTGGATCACGTATTTCTTTGCGATCCCGCCGATGATGATCGCCCCTGCCCACATATCTGGATGTGCAAGCGCCAGGTCCCAAGCGGCATCGGCACCCATGAAATGGCCGGCGACAAAGATGCGATCCGAGTCGATGTTGAACCGCCGCATCGCGTCGCGAAGAGGCCTGAGTATCCGCTGATGCTCGTTCTCAGTGTAGTTGTACATCGGCTGCTTCGGCTCATTCCATTCCGGCGATATTACGATATAGCCATTGCGCGAAGTATCCCCAAAACACCTCAATTGCGAATCGTAACGGTTCAACGAGGTCCACCAGTCGAGCGAATCGTAAAAGGGTAGCTCTTCGCTGGGCAGAGCCAGCACACAGGGGTATTTCCGATAGGGGTTGTACTCGGGGGGCAACTGAACCATGTATCGGACCATACTTCCACCGAGCTCCCGGCTGGTCGGAACTTCCAGAAGGAACCGACCAGGCACCGATCGCTCAATCAACGACTGGGGGTCCTCTGAGCTGGGAACCTGAAGTTTGACCTCCAAGGTCGCCTCGGTCTGGACCGCAGGGGGCATGTTTTCAAGAATCCTTGAGACATAGCGCGGTGTACCTGATTCCAGCTTCATGATCCCTTGGATCAACGCGTCATTCTTCCGCTTTGCTCCGAGCAGCTCGGAAATCATCCTTCGAGCGATATACCCGGATCGGACCACCGAGAGGTTTCGCTCTGCGAGCCCCGCTCCATATAGCCAGCCGGAAAAGCCTAGGGCAATCCGTTGGTCGGGGGTCAAGGTCGGATCGGTCCTCAAGTTGGTGTAGTCGGCAAAACGGACTCGCGTATCCTCGGTCAAATGCTTGGATATCTCTTCGAGTACCGGTTCGAATTCTTGTTGAACCGACGGATCGGTTCCCTTGGACAAATCCTCTCGCAAAGAATCGAGGATCTGCGAGCACTCTTTTTTGACCGTGGCGATTGCCTCGATCCTGCGCTCGATCTTCAATTGCGTTTCGACCGAAAGGGTGTTGGCCTCAAAGCCGCGCAGGATTTGTTCGGCCTGCATATACTGTCCAGCGTTTTGCGAGATCAATGCTGCGTCGAACATTTGCTCAGCCAATAACTGGTCGATCCGTTTGATCTCGGACCGACTGGTTTGAAGCTCTGGGAATCGTTGGATGGCTTGCACCAACATCTCACGAGCCTCGACATACCGCTTGGCGGCTAAGTACACACTGACGATGTCGAGCCAGTCCTGGGCACGATTCGGATCGGCATTGCGAAGCAGCACTTCTCGAAGTTGTGCTGGCGGTATCGCCGACATCGCGACTCTCATATCCCAAGTGATCGAGGTCTGAAGGGTATCTCCCCTGAGCCCTTGGATTCGGACGTACTGAGGAGAGACCTCGGTAATCCCCTGGACGATTTGCTTGTTGGGGGACTGAAACATATAGATCCGTCGACCAAAGGGGTCGAAAGGAGTCGCGCTAAATGCATTTCCGAGCCCTCCTTGAATGACCAAGTCGGTTTTGCTCACATCGCTCTGATTGACCTTGATCGAGATCTTGAAAGGCTCTGGCGTTTCGATCGGTTCGCGGGCGACGCGCTTGCTGCTGACGTAGGTCATCCTCAGGCCATCGTCGATCTCGGCGATCCGGACGGCCGCCTGGGTCTCGTTGCTGCCTGCGAACCCTTTCTTATCCAAACGGGCTTGGGCCCTGAGGATTCCAGGCCCGATAGCCAAGCCGTTATCGAGGATCAGCGTCTGTTGCTGAGCAATCGATCGATCGACCCAGGACCCAACAAGAATCATCGCGACCAGGCAGATCCAATGCCGCTGAGGCCAAGAGTCGTTTCTCATGATCTCTCTGCCTTCTTGGTTCGCGTCTCGACCTGTTCGCGGTTTGGGGCCTACTCAAGACGAAGCTACCGACCGCCGAAGTATTTCTTGAGGGTTTCCGAAGCAGCATCCTTGGTGTTTTTGGTTGTAGGTCCTGTCGACGGCTTAGGAAGCTTCATCGGAGGTTTTTTCTCGGGACGTTTGGACTTGCCCGCAGTCCCTTCGGAATCGGTGCCCGATCCGCTGTCGCCGAGCGAGGCGCCGCTCTCAGGATCTACTTCTGTCATCTCAGGGAGGATCTCTGAGTCCAAATGGGTCGTCTCATCCATCTGAAACTTACGGGTGTCCGGTTCGGCATCCACGACGCGACGGTCGACTTGGTCGGCTTCGAGCAACCATGAACTGATGTCGAAACTCTCTCTGGAATCAGTCAGCTTGGACTCTGCCTGTTCGACGATGCGCTCTGCAACCTCTTGGGCTGTGTGGACCTCAGGCTTCTTGGCGCTGGCGATTCCGATTTCGATAAGCACCTCAAACTCCAATTGACCGACACGGATGTGGTCTCCTGACTTGAGGATTTTAGCCTTCTCGTGCGACAACTGCTTGTCGTTAACGAAAGTCCCGTTGCGACTTTTGAGATCCAGGAGCAATAAACGACCTTCCTTTTGAACCAACGCGCAGTGCCGACGGCTTACCGACTCACTTTTAGGACGGAGCTGGCAATCGTCCCCGCGTCCGATGAAGAATTTCTCCTCCTTGATCGGAATCAATTTCCCCTCATGGTTTCCAGAAAGAACCTTGAGCGAAATCTTCATAAGCTTCCTCGCGTACGTAGAAGAGAGGCCGTCCACACTTTTTGTCAACCGGGCATTTGCCTAAATTCTAACCGATCGCTCACGCAGATTCAATCGGAAACTACCCTCTTGCAAACGCCATAACCCACCAATTGCCAAGAATACTCGCTGTTGAAACCAATCCTCCCAAAGGGATTTACCCTCACCCCCCCCCATTGGCGTGGCCCTGCCCCCGAGATCCTCGACACCCAAGAGACTTCGATACTCCAAGGATTTTTCGATTAAGAAGCTCCCATGCTGCAACAATCCAGTCTTGACCCGCCGTTGAGCGCTGCCGAGCACCTTGTGGTCTTGGCCCTGATCCCCCCCTAGGACCACATCCACAGGCGTGCGCCGATGGAAACAAAGGAAAGGCTCGTTGGGCTTCGAGACGGTTTTGGGCGAACATGTGCACGACTCCGACAACTTTGCATCCAAGCCCAGTGCCCTTAAACCCTCGACGACCCCTTGGTGCACGGCTCGGTATAAAAGCTCGCTGTGCCCTTTGGACGAGGCCAGGGGCTCTGTACCACTCGGAACGATGATGCTGTAGGTCAACTCTCGATCGTGAAGAATCGCCCCACCACCAGTCTTGCGTTGGACCCAAGCCAACGCCCTCAGGCTCGGATGTTCCCTGGTGTCCTCGGCTTGCCCAAGTTGCTCGATGCGTTGGAAATGACCGAGCGACAAGGTGGGCTTTGACCAAGAGTAAAATCGGACGGCAAGCAAGGGCCCATCCGAAACGCTTAACCACTCACGCAAACGATCGCGCTGGGGTACATCCTCGGCCACGAGCCAATCTAAATCGCCAGACCCTAAGCCGTTGAGCAACCGCTCATCGATAGCCATGTTCTCCTGGCCCAAGCGAGCAGAATCTTCCAAGACGAGCATCCGCAGGTGTGTGCTCATCGATTCAAACCCTCTGATGTTGGACCACCGCTCTGCGCGTCAACCATTCTGCGCCAGGAGCTTTTGATAAGCCGCAAAGTCGAGCAATCCATCGAGTTGACTCGGATCGCTCATCTTGACTTTGATCAGCCATCCCTCGACGTAAGGATCGGAGTTCAAGGTCTCCAAGCGGTCGACGATGCCATCATGAATCTCGACGATCTGACCTGCGATCGGACTGTACATGGGACTGACGGCCTTAACGCTCTCGACCTCTCCGAACTCCTGACCAGCCTCGACCTGCTGGCCTACCCTGGGCAAGGCCATGTAGACCAAATCATTGAGTTCCGCGACTGCAAAGGCAGAAATCCCAATCGTCGCAATCCCGCTGCCATCCTGCGGCGCGTAGACCCACTCGTGGGATGGCAGGTACTTTAAGTTTTCTGGTTGAAGTGTCATCGACTCGCTACCCCCTGTGGAAAATGATCTGTCCGAAAGCAGAAATCTAAACGGTATTGGCCCGCTTGTAAAACGGCAATTCCTGGACCCATGCCCGAGAGGTCGAGCCCCGGATGTCGACTTGGATCTCGGCTCCTGGGATCGCCGCGTGGCGGCTAAGGTAGGCCATCGCGATCGGTTTTTGAAGCGTCGGAGAGAAGCTCCCACTCGTCACCGTCCCAATCGAATTGCCCGCCATATCGAAGCAAGCCGATTGCTCCCTGGCCGCTCGACGACCCTCAAGTACCAATCCCACGCGTTTGACCGCAAGCTCCTCCTTGGATCGCTCGGCCAGGACGTCCCGACCGACAAAGTTCCGGTCTTTGATTTGGCAAGCAAAGCCTAATCCGGCCATGTAAGGGTCGATATTCTCTTCGAGCTCATGGCCATAAAGGGGCATGCCGGCCTCGAGCCTTAAAGTGTCCCGAGCCCCGAGCCCCACCGGGGATACCCCAAAGGACCGGCCAGCCATGAGCAAATTCTCCCAAACCCGAGTCGCATCCTCGGCCCTTACAATCAACTCGAATCCATCCTCTCCGGTATAGCCCGTCCGCGAGACAATGCAAGGCTTGGACATCTGCTCGGTCACCCTGGCCCGATAGTATCCGAGCCCCAAGACGCTTGCAGGAAAAAGCTTCCCACAAACTTCGATCGACTTGGGACCCTGGATGGCAATCATCGCAGTCGACTCAGTCACGTCGTGGAACTCCACATCCGGATAGTCCGCCAAATGGGGTGCCAGCCATCGCACGATCTTGGCCTTGTTGCTGGCATTGACCACCAACAAAAAGTAAATCTTCCCACTTGGACTCTCCAAACAACTGACCAAGACGTCATCGAGGATCCCACCAGACTCGTTGCATACCAAAGAGTAACGGACCTGACCGGGCTGCATGTCAAGCACACGCCGTGTGAGGACTTGCTCGAGCAACTGATCGGCTCTGGGTCCGTCAAAACGCAACCGGCCCATGTGCGATATATCGAAAACCCCCGCCGCTTGCCTGGTCGCAAGGTGCTCTGCGACGATCCCTGTGTATTGGATCGGCATCTGATACCCTGCAAACGATGCCATCCTGGCCCCGTTTTGAACATGCCAATCGCTCAGCGCTGTTTTGTGTTCTTGTGTTTCCATATACCTACGTCTAAAAAATCTTCCGCTAAAACCTTCGAATAGAAATAATGACGGGCGATCAAAGATCGCTCATGAGCATAGGCACTTGCCAAGCTCCCCTCTAGGGCTCGGGCTAGTGCTTGAGGTGCTCGATGAGAAACTCCTGCGAATTGGCGAACTCCGATTCCTTGCTCCCAGGGAATACCAAATCGCAACGGACCCCTTGAGCCAGGCAAGCCTTGCGGAACTCTATCCCATACATCGCCGAATGGGTCGGATCGGGCTCGCTCCCGCCATACTCAGGCTTGGTCTTTTGATTCGGATACTCCAAGAACAAGGGCGGATCGTCCTTGGTCACCAACTCAATCGGCGAATATTCGCGAATCCACGGCAAGACCTTTTCGCGATTCTTCAGCAGCAACTCGAACTCCTGCTCGCGTGAGCGGCCCTGGGCTGAATACCCAAACGCATGCCCCCCATAAATGCTGTTGCTGATCCACGCGCGCAACTGGACTGGATCTAACGACGTCTGCGCCCCTGAGACGGCCGCGCAAGCCAATCGAGTCGACTCACGAGCCACCGGATCGCTGCTGCTCGGATCGGCCATGTCGTCATGCAATGCCAACCACAAGGAGGTACAAGCTCCCGCCGAACTCCCCGTCGCTCCAATACGATTCGGATCGATGTTCCATTCCTTGGCCTTCGATCGAAGTGTCTGTAAGGCCCGCGCCGCATCCATCAAAGGAGCCTTGACCGGAGGCTCAACTCCCTGCTCCATCGCTTGCTGAATCAACCGATAATTGATCGCCGCAACCGATATCCCCTCCTGCAAATACCTCTTGATCGGATTGTTCCCGTAACCCGTTTTGTCCCCGTTCTTCCACCCCCCGCCATGGATCAATACGACCACCGGCGTCGGACGATCCGACGCCGCCTTCCAAAAGTCCATGCGCTGCCTAGGCGATTGGCTCCCGTAGACATAGTCGCTGACGGTAGGCTCAGGTCGCTCGGGAGCCTTCTTGGGCTTCTCCTGCACTTTGGCTTTAGGCAGCGGATCGAGCGACGTTACCTGCAAATCGTCAAACTCATTCTGGTCGTCAAAGGATCCGATCCCAAGCCGCCCTACACCAAAGGTCTTGTCGGTCGCTTGCATCAGCGGCCGCTCCATGTCGTCAAAGTAAACTTGGATCAATCCGCTCTCCAACCTGCGAACCAATTTGACACGGTGCCATGAATCGTCCCATGGCACCGCGTTTTTGTTCTCGGTCAACGGACGACGCGGCTGACCATTGACAATCATGATCTGACCGCTGGCCGGATCAGGCTTGGCCCCAAGATGCACATAGTAAAAATGCTCGGGATCCTGGTAACCAAAGAACACACAGCAGTCCCTATGGTTGCCCGTGTCGAGCGTGCTTCGGACCCGAAACGTGATCGATACATCCCCAACCGAAACCCCCTTGATCAACGCGATGTTGTGCGGACTGCGCACCTTGGGCTGATAATCGCTGACTCGCTTGTTGAGCCCAAACGTAGGATTCCCATCCTTGTGGAATATCTCCCAAGACCCCTCGTCGGTTGTCTCCCAACGCCCAGGCCCCTGAGAGAAGTCCTCTTGAAAGACCACGCTCCGCATCGCCGACACCTCGGGGGCCTCCTGCCCAATCACCGACTTCGAGCCTCCCGCGCTCCCAACCCAAAGCCCGAACCCTACCGCAACCAAACTTCGAAATGGCTTAGCAAACGAATATTGCATTTTCGTAATCCTTGATATGAGGCTCGCAGCAGGTTTTCGACATAGGACAGACAGCTTCGCGCAGGAACTTTCACCTTACGGATCCAGACCCATAAATTATACTGGATGAATCGACCCTCGGGGCCAATTCAAGCCTCGAATCGAATCTCTCATCCGAACCCATAGTCGACCTCCGACGTTTCTCATGTGACGAAATGAATCTGCCGAACTCCTACGCTTTTGCTCGCATGGTCGCCCAAGGCGACCTTAAGACAATTCATTCCGGACTGCGTCGTCTTCAACGCGGGCAATGGATCGTATGCCGCTCGGACTTCGGTCTCGAATTAGCCCAAATCCTCTCGGATACCCAAGAACCCTCCGAATCGACACTCGACTCGGTCTGGACCCAACATCCAACGGCAAATTGGGTCCGCGATGCGAATACCCAAGATCATTGGCTCTGGGAGAAACTCCAATCCCTAAACCATGATGCCGTCGGGGTCTGTCAAGCATTCCTCAAGGACCATCATTCTCAGGATACCCTGCTCGAAATATCTACGAGCATCGACGGAAAGTCCGTCGCCTTCGAATTCCTCGGTGATCCCTCAGAAGAAACCAACAGTAAACTCAACGAACTCTCCGAGATCTACCAAGCCTTCATTCGCAATTCAGAAATCTACAAGCAGATCGAAACGGGCTGCGGACCTGATTGCGGTTCTGGATCAGGCTCCGCCTGCGGATCGAGTCCTGACGGCAAAACTGCCTGCAGTTCCTGCTCGATCGCCAAACGCTGCAAGCCCTCTAAATAATCCAGCCACAGCCCATCGCGCGACTTCCCAAGAACACTGCTGCCAACTGGCCAGGCGAAACCCCAAAGACATCCTCGAGGAAATCCACCTCAAAGCCTCCTTGCTCGTCCCGAGTCACCCAAGCTTCATTTGGGGCCGAATTGTAACGAAATTGAACCTGCGAGCGCGTCGGCTCACCGACAGGAAAATCCCCAAGCCAGTTGCCTTTGATCCCCTTGAGCCTTCGGCAAGCGAGCTCCTCGTGCGGACCGATAACCACCCGACGTGTCATCCGATCCACCGCGGTGACATAGTACGGCGTGCCCATCGCAACCCCGAGTCCCTTGCGCTGCCCAATCGTAAAGCCCTCGATCCCGGGGTGATGACCCACGACCTTGCCATCCGAGGTGACGATCTCGCCAGATGTGTCTAGCGAACTTTTGTTCCTGACAAACTCTGCATGCTTACCGCTGGTTACAAAACATATCTCCTGCGAATCCTTCTTGTCGGCCACTCTCAATCCCATCTCGACGGCTCGCTGGCGTATCTGGGACTTGTGGAATCCACCGACCGGCAAAAGCATCCGTGGCAATAAATGACGCTTGATCCCTGTGAGCACATAAGCTTGATCTTTGTCATCGTCCAACCCACGATGCAGCTCCCACTCAGGCTCTGCGGATCGGATGTCACCCGTGCCATGGGTATCTGGACAGACCATCCTGGCATAATGCCCTGTGGCGACATAGTAAGCATCGACCGCGTCGGCATAATCGAACAATCGCCCAAACTTAATCCAGTTGTTGCACTGCACGCAAGGGTTCGGCGTGCGACCCTGCTGGTACTCGTCGACAAAGTAGTCGACGATCTGCTTGAACTCCGACTCCAGATCCAAAGCGTAAAAAGGAATCGACAGCTTGTCGGCCACCCGCCTTGCATCGGCCGCGTCGCTTGCGCTGCAACAGCCCTGCTTGTGATCGAGCCGACCCTCCAAGATCGGTAACAAAGGGTTTGGCTTGCCATCCCCTAACTCACAAGCTTGACTCGACTGCTCGCCATGCCGCATAAATACGCCGACGACCTCGTAGCCTTGCTCAAGGAGCAACCCTGCAGCGACGCTAGAATCGACTCCTCCACTCATCGCCAAAACCACCCGACGCTGCGACATATCGCTTCCTGTCCTTGCTCCAATGCTCAGTCCGACCCGTCCCTACTTCATCAATTCCTGCTTCAAAAAGGTATACGCAAGAGCCTGCATGAATGCCGACTGCTTGTTGTTGGCTGCCCCTCCGTGCCCCCCCTCAATGTTCTCGTAATACCAAACCGAATGCCCCTGCGATTCCATCTTGGCCATCATCTTACGCGCATGACCCGGATGCACGCGATCGTCGCGTGTCGAGGTGGTAAATAGCACCTTCGGATAAGCAACCGAGGGCTGGACATTTTGATAAGGCGAGAACTTGCGTATGTAAGCCCATTGATCGGGATAATCGGGATTCCCATACTCAGCCATCCAGGATGCACCCGCCAAGAGCTTGTTGTAACGCTTCATGTCCAACAACGGGACCTGGCAGACTCCAGCTTCAAATAACTCTGGATAAAGCGTGATCATGTTCCCGACGAGCAACCCACCATTGGATCCACCTTGAATCCCAAGCCGCTGCTTGCTTGTGACCCCGCGTGCGACCAAGTCCTTGGCTACCGCAGCAAAATCCTCATAAGCCCTCAAGCGATTCTCCTTGAGCGCCGCTTGATGCCACCTCGGCCCATACTCGCCCCCACCACGAATGTTGGCTACCACATACACGCCTCCTTGAGTCAGCCAAGCTCGACCGACCGTTGCGCTGTAGTTCGGCTGTAGCGAAATTTCAAATCCACCGTAACCATACAATAATGTTGGGTTCTTTCCATCGAGATTCAAATCCCTCTTGGCGACCATGAAATAAGGAACCTTCGTCCCGTCGCTGCTTGTCGCAAAGTGCTGACTGATCTGCATGCCTGCAGAGTCAAAGAAATGGGGTAGGCGCTTGAGCTCCTCGGGCGCTTTGCCTATCGTTCCGATCGATAACGTCGTCGGGGTCAAGTAGTCAGTCGAGGTCATAAAGTAATCGTTCGACTCGTCGGAATCGACAGCCGTCACATTGACGGTCCCAAAGGCTGGGGCTCCCACCAAGGGCTCGCGTCGCCATGCGGATGGGCTCGCTGTGGTCGAGGGTGTCAGAACATAAAGGCGATTCTTGACGTCCTCAAGCACGTTGATCACGACGTGGTCCTTGGTCGTCGTGACGCTCGATAAAGCCGTGTTGGCACTGGGCTCAAAGAGAACCTCAAAGGCTCTTTCTCCTCGAAGAAAACGGTCGAAATCGCTCACGAGCAATGAACCGGCCGGATAGGTCTTCGAGTCGATCGTCCAAGCTTCCCGCAACTCCAAGAGCAGGTACTGCTTGAACACACTCTTGCTGGCCGTATTGGGCGCGTCGATCTTGACCAACTCCCCGGAGTCTTTGACCAGAAAAAGTTCGTCGTTGTAAAAAGCGATGTTGCGGGTCACGAAGTTTCTTTCGAAACCAGGGGAGTCATCATGGACGGCTCCGACCGACATGTCCTCTTGCTTCCCCTCGTAAACCAACTTGGCCTGCTCGATCGGCGTGCCACGCTTCCAAAGCTTTGCCATTCGGGGATACCCCGAATCGGTCATGCTCGAGTCGCCGAAATCGGTCGAGACAAACAAATGGTCAATATCGATCCAGGAAACACTCCCCTTCGACTCCGGTAACTTAAAGCCATCGGCTACGAAACTCCGTGTCTTGAGATCGAATTCCCTCGTTATATTCGCATCGGCTCCACCTCGCGAAAGCGTGATCAAGGCCCGTTGGTAATCAGGTCGCAGGAGCGAAGCGCCTTTCCAGACCCAGTTCTCGTTCTCGGTTTTCCCCAAAGCGTCCAAATCCAAAACCACCTCCCACTTCGGATCGGCCTTGCGGTACTCCTCTAGGGTCGTACGCCTCCACAAACCGCGCTCGTTGGTCTTGTCCCTCCAAAAGTTGTAGTAGTACTCCCCTCGCTTGGAAACAAAAGGGATCCTCGCATTCGAATCCAAAATCTCCAACAAGTCCGATCGGAGCTTTTCAAAACTCGGCTCACCCTCCATGCGATTCTGCACAATCGTATTGCGGGCCTTGACCCACTCGAGCGCCTTGTCCCCTAAAACCTCTTCGAGCCACTCATAAGGGTCCTCGGTAGCGGGCTCTGCTCGACCTGGATTCGAAGGGGCTTGGGCCATCGTATTTACCGAAAAAATCCAGAGTGTTGGAATCGAAAGGCAGGAAAAACAAAGCGTACGAAAAAACCGCAAATCGAACATGACAAAAGGAACTCCATAAGAGACAAAAATCAATTTCTCAAAGGTCGCTTGCGCGAGCTGAATCTACTTCGATTCCTCGCCACTGCTAGCCTCAGGCATCGGCTGCATCGTCGGGTTGCCCTCAAGAGCCCGCCGAGGGATCTTCTCGTCTCGCATCGCAGCATGATACGCAAACGAGGCGATAATCACCGACGACTGCTTGGCATCCTCCTCGATCAGACGCTCGTAAACATCCATGCTCGAATGGTGCGTCCGCGTATCGTACTCAATGGGATCTTGGATGAATTGGAAGCCTGGCAAGCCAATACCGGTAAACGACTGGTGGTCGGTCCCCCCGGTGTTCGCAGAGGTGACCGTCGATGCTCCGTAATCTCCAAAGGGGGACAGCCATGCACGGAAAATCGGACGAGCCGCCTCGTTGCCCTGGAGGTAAATTCCCCGGATCTTGCCAGCACCATTGTCGAGATTAAAGTAGGTCGAGAGCTTCTCGTACTGAGGCTTGTACTGCAAAACCGGCTTAGGGCGTGGCTCCCCTTGGGCCGCAGCCGGCGGGGTTTGCAACGCCCCAAAATGCTCGGCGACATAAGCCCTTGAGCCCAGAAGCCCTTGCTCCTCGCCCGTCCAGAGCGCAATGCGGATCGTTCGACGCGGCGAAGCTCCAATCGTCTTGAGGATTCGCATCGCTTCGATCATCACCCCGCATCCGATCGCGTTGTCGGTCGCACCCGTACCCGAATGCCACGAATCAAAGTGCGCTCCGATCATGACCACTTCATCCTTCAAGTCCGTGCCAGGGATTTCTGCGATGATATTGAAACAATTGGCGTCTCCGTCATGGTAGGTCGACTCAATGTCGATCTCGAGTTCAGGGGTTACCCCCTTTTGCACCATTCGAACCAGCCGATTGTAATGCTCAGCAGCTAAAACCATCTGTGGCAAAATCGCGGGCGATTCGACCGTCCAAGGCCTTGCGCCGCGCGACATCGGCCCCCCTTCGCCAGGACTTCGCAACTCTCGACCAGGATCGGCCCGACGGGGCATCGTCGCCGATGCGACAAAGACCGTACCCCCATCTCCCCTGCCAGGTTCGAGAACCACGGCGGCTCCTTCGTCATAAGCCAATTGCCACTTGTCGGTCGTCAAAGAACTCGCCGGTCCAGCACCCCGCGCAGGGCCGCTAGACCCGGCTGTACCTGCGGAGCCCGCTGCGCCTGCTGGCGAAACTCCGCCGGCGGGTGTCCCAGGCTCGACACCCGGAGCCCTGCGCCGACGCGAGCCTCCCACTTCGGCATTCGCAAGATTCAATAGTTCGCTATCGGTCTGTCTTGCTCCCGGCGGATCAAACCAGGGCTTGAGCTCACGCGGCGGGCTGATCAAGGTAGGATTGGAGAGACCAACCTCGACCAAAGGGCCCCCATGCTTCCAACTGAGCATTCTCTAAACCGTACTCCTCCAGGCGTTTCTTGGTCCACTCACCAGCCAGGCGCGTCTCGGGCGCACCGGTCAACCTCGGCCCAGATACATCCGTCAGATAACTGATCGTCTCCATGACCTTCGAGCGATCCATCCCCTCTTGCTTGATCTTCTCGATCATCTCGGTATGGAGAGTCTCCACACTTGGCGACGGATTGTTTGCTGGAATGTCTTGAGCCCAAAGCCACCCATTCGTGGCGCAATGAACATTGGAAACCAGCAGCCCCAACAACGCGTTTCGAACTCCCGATCGAATGTTTTGCATGATGAACCCAGATGGAATACGAAAGATAACCAAAACCCCAAGTATAGCTTGAATCAACGATTTGTCGGTCGCTTTTTATCGGAAACCCAACGAGCGATCGCGTTTGCTAAGAGGATCACATAGGCAGCCACCAGCGCAAGGATCGCCCCGCCGCTTAGCCCACCTCGGAGCGTCTGAGAGAAATTCCCCGACTTCAGGCCGGTCATCAAGTCAGGCCAAAACCGCGTTTGAAGCATCTGCGCCGCGGCCGTCAAAGTCGTCGTCGTCACAAAAAGCATCGGCAAAATCGTCACCCAGGCATAGCGACCTCGCCCCTCGCGGAACAACCATGTCGTGAGCAAACACAGAGCGATCGCCGCGAGCAACTGATTGGCGATCCCAAACATCGGCCAGATCGTGTCGATCGAACCAGACCATATCAAACTGCCCCACCCTAAAGTTACCAATCCAGTGCTCAGCCACACCCCAGGCCACCACTCCATCCGCTGGAACTTCGGATGGATATTCCCAAGCAACTCCTGCAACAAAAATCTCGCGATCCGCGTTCCAGTATCGATCGTCGTCAAAATGAACAAGGCCTCGAACATGATCGCAAAGTGAAACCAGTACTTGACCAAGGAATCGACCGAACCGCTGGAAAACATGCCAAAAGCCTGGGTCATGATCTGAGCCATCCCGACGGCTAAAGTCACCGCACCTCCGGTCCGGCCCCGGAGTGTCTCTCCGCCAACCTGTGCTTCGATTTGGTCCAGATGGTCCACGTCAGCATTCATTTTCGCTAGAGTCTCGGCATACTGATGCGCCTTGGACATGTCGATGTTGATCGCCCAATAATCACCTTGCGGCAACGACGCCGCAGCTATCAATGCACATACGGCGACCAAACCCTCGAGCAGCATCGATCCATAGCCGATGAGCCGCATGTCCTTCTCATTATCGACCATCTTCGGCGTGGTCCCCGAGGATACCAATGCATGGAATCCAGAGACGGCCCCGCACATGATGCAGATAAACACAAACGGAAAAATCGCGCCGTTGAAATAAGGCCCACCACCATTGGCAAAGTAAGGATTGATCGCCGGTGCCTGAAGCTTGGGGTTGGCCACCAATACCCCCAACATCAAAAGTCCAATCGTCCCTATCTTCAAAAACGAGGACAGATAGTCCCGAGGACAGAGCAACAACCAAACAGGCAAAATCGATGCGATAAACCCGTACAAACAAATCGCTAAAATGATCCCGTTGCGGGAAAACAAAAAATAAGGCTCGATCGCCGAACCCTGCACCCACCCGCCTGCAACCGTCGCAAACAACACCGCAACGGCTCCAATGATCGAAGCCTCGATGATCCTCCCTTTGCGAAACCGATACATGTACCACCCAACAAACAACGCGATCGGAATCGTACAGGCGATCGTGAACGTTCCCCACGAACTCCCACGGATCAACTCATAAGCCTTCTCAGGCACCCGAAGCACCGCAGTCGTCGGGTGCGAATCGGCCTCCGGTACCTCGATCACAAACGCTTCACTTCGTACCAACTCCGTGCCGTTGGGATAAGAAACCCGCGATCCAGACGGGACCTTATAAGTCACCGGACCAGAACCCTGAGCCTCCGGAACCATCGAGGAACCCGCCTGAATCGTACTCCCTGCATACAAAGCGACGCGCTCTCCTCCGAGCGCCTTGACCACCACAACCCCTAGACCCGACAAAGCTATGATGACGATGAACAAGATCGATACCGACGTCAAAAGACCAAGCCTCGGTCCCAAAAGACTCTTGGCCAGGTTGGCAAGCGATTGACCCCGATATCGAACACTCGCAGCCAATACCAAAAAATCCTGAACCGCACCCGCTAGGCAAACCCCGATAACCAACCAAATCAACCCCGGCATGTATCCAAATTGCACAGCCAATACCGGTCCAATCAAAGGTCCAGCCCCACTGATGGCCGCGAAATGATGGCCGAATAAGATCCAACGATTCGTCGGATGGTAATTCTGTCCGTCATTGAGCTCGTGGGCTGGGGTCCTACGCCCCGAATCCAACGATGCTACACTGGCCGCCAAAAACGCGCTGTAATAGCGGTAAGAGACCGCCATAACCGCTAGAATCCCCAAGAGAATCGGCATGGAATGCATAAGCTTCGATGATTCCTGTCTGTTTTACGATTAAAGAAACTTCGCGGGTCGCTTGCCCCTCTCCAAGCCTTCGCTAAATTATGGGGCTCACGGCTGAATACCAGCTTAGCAATTGCGTCCCTCGTTGTGGTGCGTCCTAGACGAAATCCTCACGATTTGAGAACCGGTGAAGAAGGGTAGACCGATCCGGGTCCCATAGGATTCTGTGCGATGCAAGGTGTGCAGAAGCGTTTCTCATTTTCTGTTTTTTGGAAGAAAGAGTTAGCTAAATGTCTTCGGATAAAAAATTCAAACTCGAGTACATTTGGTTGGATGGGTATCTACCCGAGCCCAACATGCGCAGCAAGACCAAGATCGTCGACAAGGCTCCCACGAGCGTCGCCGATCTCCCAATGTGGGGGTTCGATGGAAGCTCGACTCAACAAGCCGAGGGCAGAAGCTCCGATTGCGTGCTCAAGCCAGTGGCTCTCTACCCAGATAGCACCCGCACCAACGGATTCCTGGTCCTCTGCGAAGTCATGCTCCCTAACGGCGAGCCCCACCCATCGAATTTCCGCGCAACATGCGAGGAGATGGCCGACCTTTGGATCGGCTTCGAACAAGAGTACTTCTTCTACGAAAACGGTCGCCCACTGGGCTTCCCCGAAGACGGATACCCAGCCCCCCAAGGCCCGTACTACACCGCAATTGGCCACAAAAATGTCGGCGATATCGCTCGTACCGTCGTCGAGGAACACATCGATATCACCCTCGATGCAGGGATCAATCTCGAAGGCATCAACGCAGAAGTCGCCAAGGGACAATGGGAATTCCAGATCTTCTCCAAAGGCTCCAAAAAGGCCGGGGACGACATGTGGGTCGCTCGCTACCTCCTGGTCCGATTGGCCGAGAAATACGGGCTGGATATCGAGTTCTACTGCAAACCGATCCGAGGCGACTGGAACGGTTCGGGGATGCACACGAACTTCTCGTTCGATAAACTCCGGGACGTCGGAGGCAAAGAATTCTTCGAGAAACTCATGGGAGCCTTCGATAAGTATCGCGACGAACACATCGCTGCCTACGGTCCAGATAACCATCTGCGCCTGACCGGTCTGCACGAGACCCAGTCGATCGACAAATTCAGCTATGGCGTCGCCGACCGCGGTGCTTCGATCCGTATCCCACACAGCTTCGTCAACTCAGGCTACAAGGGCTACCTCGAAGACCGTCGTCCAAACTCCCAAGCCGATCCGTACAAGATCCTCTCGCGACTGGTCAAGACCATCAAAACGGTCCTCTAATCCTCTTCGGATAGAAGCCCCTGTCGGATAGAAGCCCCAGTCGAATCGCTCGACTGCAAAAAACCCCTAAGACACCTTCCATGGAAGGTGTCTTTTTTTTCCTCCCAAGCAAAAGGCTTTTCGGGCCGCGTGCCAAAGCTGGCGATTGGCAGGTACCAAACCCTATTTCGTTTAACAGTCAGCCGCAGGCGTACTGGATTCATGACTGAATACCCAGGCAAAGGCCCCAAGTTTATGTCGGAAAAGATCAGAGCCTAAGACCTGTGGAACTCGAAAGGAGATCACTTCGCTAGTTTCGGCTACAATGAGGGCGAGGAGTTTGGAAATGATCGAAATCAAGTATTCCGGTGACGCCCTTTGGGACAGGATTGAAAGAGCCGTGGAAAAGGTCAAAGATCGCTTGCGTCGCGTCACCCGAGCCCTCAACGCCGCCAACATCCCGTATGCCGTCACTGGAGGTAATGCAGTTCAGCACTGGGTTTCTCAAGTCGACGAGTCGGTGGTCCGAAACACTCAGGATGTAGACATTATTCTTAACGAACCCGATCTGGAAAAAGCTATCCCCGTTCTCGAAGCTGCTGGATTTATCTTCCGACAAGCGGCGGAAGTTACGATGTTCCTCGACGGGCCAGATGCCAAGGCTCGCGATGCAGTGCATGTCGTATTTGCCGGAAAGAAGGTGCGAGAGGAGTATTCGGAGGCAGTTCCCGATATCGACCAATTTGAATGGATCGAAGATGCTCGCACGTTACCATTCGACCGTTTGGTCACGATGAAACTGACGTCGTTTCGAAGAAAAGACCAAGTACACTTGCTAGACTTGATTTCGATTGGGCTCATTGATTCAACGTGGCTCGAGCGACTCTCGTCTGAACTACAACCACGATTGCAGGAATTGCTCGAAGATCCCGACGGCTGACGGCTACCAACTTGTTGATTCATCTTCAAGACCTCCAAAGCAGACCGATTATCGACCCCAAAGCACGACGTGAAGTCCTATTACAAGCGATCCAACGGACTTTCGACGCCGCTTGCGGCGTTGCGTGAGACATGGGTGTAGATCATGGTCGTTGACACATCGGAGTGTCCGAGCAGTTGTTGGATAGTCCGGATATCCTTACCTGATTCGAGCAGGTGGGTAGCGAAACTATGCCGGAAGGTATGGCAGGAAACTTTTTTGGAGATTCCTGCGCGAGTCACTGCAGATTTGACTGCTGCTTGCACGGAATTCTCGTTGATGTGATGGCGACGGAGCTGTTGTCGGTCTCCATCGCCGACATGTTCCTCTGCGGCTCCCTCGAGCGACTCTCTGGGGTGAGAGTCGAAGGACAGGTTCCTGGCGGGAAACAGATACTGCCAACCGAGTTCCTTACCGGCTTGGGGCCATTTGACTGCGAGGGCGTAAGGCAGCCAGACCCAGCCAGCCCCGGCCTGAAGATCCTGTTCATGGAGTTTTTTTACCAATTCGATTTGATGCTTCAGATCGGCGACGAGGCGTTGAGGTAGCGGGACTGCGCGATCTTTGTTTCCTTTTCCTTCGCGAACGATGATTTGTTTCCGATCGAAATCGATGTCTTTGATTCGCAGGCGGCAAGCTTCCATGAGGCGCAAGCCAGCTCCGTACATCAGGCAGCACATGATCCGTTTGGGACGGGGTTCGATGGCATCGAGAGTCTTGGCGACTTCGGCGGGAGACAGAACGACGGGAAGTTTCGAGGACCTTTTGGCTCGGAGTGCATCGATTTTGATTTCGGACTTGAGGACTTTCACGTACAGGAATAGCAGTGCCGAGAGGGCTTGGTTTTGGGTACTTGCGGCCACTTGGCGTTCGACGGCAAGGTAAGAGAGGAATTCATTGACAGCGGTGCTTCCGAGTTCGAGCGGGTGGATCCATTTTCCATGTTGATTTCGCTGATGGATCAGGTATCTGGAGATCCAGCCTACGTAGGCTTCTTCGGTCCGTTTAGCGACATGGAGCGTGCGAGCGATTCGGCGCACTTGGTCGATCAACTTCGATTGCATGACTGCGATAAGCGATTCTGATTCCGCGTCCATATGAGCCCAATATATCCTGGAAAAGCAAAATTCCACATAACCTAGAAAACACCATTTCAATATATCCTGGCCGCTAGCCAGAGGCAAACGCTGCGGTAAACATCTGCTCAGTAAGATTTTAGGATTGGGATCTGCTTGACACCGCTCACGCCTTATAGTAAGTTTGGGTTTTGTTGGGTTATGGTAAACTCAATAGAATATATGTTCGTCCACTCAATCGAATCGCGGAAGATGGAGACCTAATCGTTGGCAATCCGCGTGTCCCGATTCCTACTCTTGCTCGCTGCGTCATGGGTCGTCATGACGTTCACTCATGAAATGGGACACATCATCGGCGGAACATGCTGCGGTGGGTCATTGAAATCGGCTGACTTGTTGCCCTGGCATCTCCCTTACAGCATCTTTGAACCAGATCCATTTCCACTGGTGACCCTTTGGGCTGGTTTGATTATTGGCGTTTTGGCTCCTGTGGCTGCCGCGATGATCGTTCAACGCGATTGGATGTGGTTCATTGCGAACTTTTGCGTACTTGCCAATGGTGCATACATTGCAACTGCCTGGTTCTCTGGTGACCGCTACCTCGATACTCCAAAATTGCTCGAACATGGTGCAAGCCCCATCGCGATTGCGGTATACTGTCTAATGACCATCGGATTTGGTTACGTTGGTTTTCGACGGTCATGTGTTTCTGCTTTGTCCGCATCAACGAAAATAGAAACAGAAAAACCACAAACCGTGGACGAACAAAGCGATGCACGCAAGTCGCCGGT
>JAJTEK010000028.1 GCA_021299695.1 Pirellula sp.
ATCGAGTTCGTCGAGTGTCGGGGGCAGACCCGTCAGATCGAGCGTCAAGCGTCGAAGCAGGGTCGTGCGATCGGCAGGTCCAGAGGGCAAGAGCCCTTTCTCAAGGAGTTTCGCAAGAAGATGACGATCGATGGGATTGGCTACCCAAGCCTGCAGGTCCGCATGCTTGTTGGAAACTAGCTTGCTCGAGTCGAAGTCTCTGAGGGTAGGGGTAGGTCGTTGCGGGATCTGCTCATAGGACCAGTGCTTGTTATAAGTCGCTCCGGCTTCGATCCAGCGGGTCAGCAACTCGGTCTCTTTGTCGGTGAGTCGTTCTGCGAAGCGAGGAGGGGGCATGCGGACTTGATCGTCGCTCGAGAGGATCCGATGGAGGATCTCCGACTCGCCAGGAGAGCCCGGCGAGATCGCTTTTTTGCCTGAGTCGGCTGCCGATGTGGCCGCTTCGAAAGAGTCGAGCCTTAGGCCTGATTCGACCGTTTCTTCGTCGGGCCCATGGCAGGCAAAGCATCGGTTCGAGAGGATGGGGCGGATCTGGGTGTTGAAGTCGATCTTCGAGTCGCTTTTCGTCTGAGCCCATGCATCATTGGGGCTAACCGCGACGGAAAAGGCTGAACAAGCCAGGCATCCGGCCCAGGCGAGCCATTGAACGCGAGCGAACCGTTGGGAGAGGGCCATCGATACGGCATCGATGCTGGACGTCGAACGCGTTCTTGCGAGCGGGAAAAGCCTATTCATGGCAATCTTTTCTTCGCGGGGGCAGAGCAGGGGAGGGATGAATCGGGGTCCAAAGAGGTCCGAGTCAGTACCTGCATTTTATTCGGAATGGTATCCGGCGTCAGTGTTGCTTTTTCTAAAAGAAGGATCTCCTCGGCCCAAAACTATGAAATTAACGGCAAAGTCGCCAATTCGAACGGCCGATTTCCCGACCGAACCGAATCGGGTAAGATTGCGTAGAGTCATCAGGTCAGCACTAGGGTTGACGGCATTCTTTAAAAAATCGTTTTGAGCTTCCATGGCAACCGAAGAATCATCTTTTTCTCCTGAGTCCGATGAGGCCGCCGATAGCGAGGCTTTTTCGGGCCTGTCCCTCTTGGGGCTGGTCTCCTCGCTGGTGGGGATTCTATCGGTCCAGTACGTGCACCTGATGCCGTTTGCGATCGTCGGAACCGTTCTTGGGATGTTTGTCCTACTGTTTGCCAAAAAACTTGGTCTAAGCCGAATCTCGAGAGTCTTTGCGTTCTTGGCCGTTGCCATCGGTGCGACCTTTGCCTCTTGGGGAACATCCAAAAGCTATTTGCACAGCAATTATGAGCTGTCTCAAGCCCGTAAAGTTGCCGAGTTGTACTTGAACTCCCTATCGAAGGGAGATCTCGACAGCGTCTACTACTTGGTAGGTTTTCAATTCGAAGGGGATCGTCGCCAGAACGAGGATGCACGCGAGTCCGATCTTGATAAAGCCAAGAAACGTCTGGCCGCAGATGCTGCCCACGTAGCGATCCAAAAGCGGCGAGAGCCAGCCAAATGGACCTTTGTTTCGCTCGACGGCGAAGCGATGGGTTCTGTGGGGTATTCCTACAAGCTCAAGTATCGGGACGATGGCCAAACCAACCCTCCGACTTATTTCGTTTACGCACGCAAAGACGTCCAGGAGCGTTTCGCTACCAAAGAAGAAATACATTGGTACGTCGACACTGTCGAGGCGGTCAAGTAGCGATCTAGTACCTTGCGGATTTTCTGATGCCCAGTTCGCTGATCAGCTTGGGTGCGAACCTCGGCAACACACTCGAAACCATGAGAGCCGCCTCGCGGCTCCTGGAGGAAACCTTCGGCGCCTCGGAGATTCGCCTCAGCTCGATTCTCAAGACTCCTCCGGTGGGCGGGCCGAGCGGACAGGGGGATTTTCTCAACGCGATCGCAAGGATCGACCATTCGCTGAACGTTTGGGAGGTCTGGGAGCGGATCAAAAAAATCGAGACCGAACTCGGTCGTCAGCGATTCCGACGCTGGGAATCTAGGCGGATCGACATCGATCTGATCCTCCACGACCAAGAGTTGGTCTGGACCCCGCATTTGAAAGTCCCCCATCCTCGCATGAGCATGCGAACATTCGTCATGCGACCAGCATGCCAGGTCGCAGACGATTGGATCGACCCGGTCACCCAATGGAGTATCCGGGAGTTGACCGAGCGTCTCAATTCGCCCAGTGAGCCTCGAATTGCAGTCGCCTGCAGCACCGAGTCGCTCCAACGGCAGCTTCAATCTACACTCGAGCGACAAGGGCTCTGGCCGTCTAGTTCGATACGCGTCGAAACCAAGAAACAGCCTTCGGGTTGGTGGCAAGTCTGGTCCGAGGCCGACTTGCACATCGCTTGCATCGACGTACCGGATCCGGAAAACGTCCAGTGGGAGGACTACGCCTTGCCATGGGCTCTTGCCATGGGGATTGCACAACCTACAGCGACGATCGGAATGCATGAAGGAACCGTACCTAAAGAAAAACACGGATTGAGGTATCTTCTGCCTGGTAGCGACATCGAGTGGATCTGCCATGAGATCCAAGCGGCACGGTTGGCGTTGCGGTGCCCGGTCGAAGACTCTGGTGAGTCGTGGACCCATTGAGCAGGATCAAGGAATTCAAGAACCAAACCAAGCGGATTAAACCATGAGCCAAGACGAACATCAAAAAAAATCCGAACGACTTCCGGGAATAGACCTCTTTCGGATCGACGGCCAATTGGCCGTGGTAACCGGTGCGAGCCGGGGGCTCGGCTGGGCCATGGCCTGTGGACTGGCAAGCGCCGGGGCGAACGTACTTTTGGTCAGTCGCAATCAACGAGAGCTCGATCGACGGGCGGAAGAAATCTCCGAAGTTTATGGCACCAAAGCATGGGGATATGCGGCCGATGTGAGTTCCGAGAAAGCCGTTTCAGAACTCAGAGACTATTGCTTGGAAACCGCTGGCGTTCCATCGATCCTGATCAATAACGCCGGGATCAATATTCGCGGTCCGATCGATGAATTGGATTTTGAACAGTTCAAGCAGGTGCTGAGCACGAACGTCGAAGCCCCCTGGCTCGTGACAAGGGCCTTTATCGAGACGATGAAACAAAAGCGTTACGGCAGGATCATTCATATCGCGAGCACCTTGGGCCTAGTGGGACTTGCCAATCGGACCCCTTATACGGCCAGCAAAGGAGCCGTCGTCCAGTTGACCCGAGCGATGGCCTTGGAGTTCGCCCCATGGAACATCACTTGCAATGCGATATGCCCGGGCCCATTTTTGACCGAAATGAACCAAGGGGTAGCCGACCAAACCGATGTCAAAACCAATATTGTCGGGGCAACGGTCATGGGTCGTTGGGGAGAGCTAAGCGAGATACAGGGTGCCGCGATCTACCTGTCTAGTTCCGCCAGCAGTTTCACCACTGGCAGCATGCTCGTTGTCGACGGCGGATGGACTGCAAGGTGATCTTGGAGAGCAGCGTTTCATGTCGGACGATCACTTCAAACCTGACGGCTCAAAGAGCCAACTCAGCCGGTCTGGGTATTCTGCTGTTACGACCTCGTTTCGCCCCAAGGATCTCCTCTCGGGTCTAATCGTCTTTCTTGTCGCTTTGCCTTTGTGCCTAGGGATCGCACTTGCCTCTGGTGCGCCGTTGTTCTCCGGCATCGTCTCGGGAATCATCGGGGGAGTTGTCGTTGGGTTATTGAGTGGCTCGAAGACCAGCGTCAGCGGTCCTGCTGCCGGGCTTACGGCGATCGTCGCTGCACAAATCGGGAATCTCGGATCCTTTGAAACTTTCCTGTTCGCCGTATGGATCGCCGGAGCGCTGCAGGTCCTTCTGGGAATTCTCAAGGCCGGATCGCTCTCAGCCTATTTTCCAACGAGCGTGATCCAAGGACTCCTGGCCGCCATCGGTGTGATTCTCATCCTAAAGCAACTACCTCATTTGCTCGGACATGACAGCGATCCCGAAGGGGAAATGAACTTCGCGCAACCCGATCATGAAAACACTTTTAGCGAAATCGGAAAGCTCTTTTCGGGAGAAATCCACCAAGGAGCCATCGTCGTAGGCCTGCTTTCGCTTGGCCTACTCCTAGGCTCAGATCGAATCAAATCCCTAAAAACACAACCGATTCCAATCCCTTTGATCGTCGTTCTCTTCGGGATCTCAATGAAGTTCCTCATGGACCTTGTCGGGGGACATTGGGCGATCGAGGAGTCCCATCTGGTTCAAGTCCCAATCGTCGCAAATCTAACGCAACTCCAAGATTACATTCGATCCCCCGATTGGTCCCAATGGACCAATTCCAAAGTCTACATCGCTGGAGGAATCATCTGCTTAGTAGCCACCTTGGAAACCCTTCTGAACCTCGAAGCCGTCGACAAGCTCGATCCTCAACAACGCATCTCACCCTCGAACCGAGAATTGATTGCCCAAGGGACCGGCAACATGCTCTGCGGTCTTGCAGGGGGCCTGCCTGTTACCTCAGTGATCGTCCGCTCCTCGGTCAACATCAACGCGGGAGCCTCTACGAAACTGTCGGCTATCTTTCACGGTCTGCTGCTTGCCGTCTGCGTCCTTGCGATACCGCATTGGCTCAATAAGATCCCGCTCGCAGCGTTGGCAGCCATCCTGCTTCACACCGGCTTGAAACTGGTCAACCCAAAGCTCATCGCGCGGATGTGGAAAGACGGCATGCATCAGTTCATCCCCTTCCTGGCAACGCTTGTGAGCATTGTCCTGAGCGACCTGATCCTCGGCGTGACTCTGGGGCTTGTGATCAGTATCGCATTCATCCTCTTGAGCAATATGCGACGGCCGGTGACCATCATCGAAGAGAAACGATTCGGAGAAAAAATCACACACGTGCAATTGGGAAACCAAGTCAGTTTTCTGAACCGAGCAAGCCTCCAAAAAATGTTCGATTCGACCCAGGTCGGCTCCCATCTTGTGCTCGATGCAACCGACTCAAATTTCATCGATCCAGACATCCTGTCGATGCTTCGTGAATTCCAGGAGACCACCGGTCCGACCCGAAACATCAAAGTCAGCATGGTAGGATTTCAAAATAGAATGGGAATCTCGGATTCTATTCTCTATGCCGAGTACTCGACCAAAGAAATCCAGGAGAGGCTCTCACCGGACGAAGTGCTCGATATCCTTCAGGCGGGCAACGAGCGTTTTCGATCCGGACAGCGGCTTGTCCGAGATCTTCATCACCAAATCGGCCAATCCGCCCAGAGCCAATTCCCACTTGCGATCATTCTAGGCTGCATCGATTCGCGGGCACCGGCGGAAATCGTCTTCGATGTTGGCCTAGGCGAAGTCTTCAGCACACGCATTGCCGGCAACGTCGTCCGTTCCAAAGTCCTCGGTAGCCTCGAATATGCTTGCGTCGTCGCGGGTGCCAAAGTCATCTTGGTCATGGGACATACCCGTTGCGGAGCGGTCTCAACGGCGGTCCAACTGGCCACCCAAAAGGAAAAGACCTGTACCATCCCAGGCTGCGAACATCTCGATCTGATCATCGAGGCGATCCATGAGAATGTTCGCGACGATGACATCTACCTCTGGGATCGTAAATCCGAGGCCGAACGGCAACAAATCATCGATACCGTCGCGAGACGCAATGCCGTTGAGTCCGTCCATAGAATCTACTCCGAGAGTCCATCGCTCAAGCATCTTGCAGACACAGGCAAAATTGCGATTGTCGCCGCGATGTACAACGTAGAAACCGGGGAACTCGAAATCCTCTCGCGGGTCGGACGATCGGCTTGAATCCGACCGCCGAATACTCAAGCATAGCGTTATTTCCCTGAAATCATCTTGCGAAAGCAGCCCTTTTGGAGATTGCTTTCGATCCAGCTCTAGTGCATAATCTTCAGAGATTTTTGGGGCTTTTTTGCACCTTAGATCCTGAAAAAATTTGGCTGTCATCCCCTCGCAACCCAGTCTCCTGAGTCGCGAACGTCTCGGCCTTTACCTCCGTTTCCCTGAGGGCCACTTGGCTGCCTTGACCGACTTCACCAAACGCTACTCTATATCCCCCCAAGAAGGGATGTCCCCCTGGTGCCGCGTGACGGGCCAAGGCTTGGCGTTGATCGCCAAGCTTCTGAGCGGTTTCTCTGTCCGCTGGATCGGGGCCGAACCCGATACATGCCAACGCGTCTACTTTGCCAATCACACCAGCCACCTCGATGCGGTCGTCCTCTGGGCTGCACTCCCGGGAAGCCTTCGCCAACTGACCCGACCAGTGGCCGCTGAAGACTATTGGGGACAGACCCCCTTCCGCAGGTTTTTAGCCCAATCCTTCAACGCGATCCTCATCGACCGAAAGCAAATCAAAGTCCACCAAAGTCCCATCGAACTGATGCTCCGCGAAATTGGGACCACCTACTCCCTGATCGTCTTTCCAGAAGGAAGCCGTGCGATCGACGGCGAAATGGGAGAATTCAAAAGTGGACTGTACTACCTAGCCAAGAAAAGACCCGATCTCGAACTCGTCCCAGTCTACATGGACAACATGAATCGAATCCTCCCGAGAGGCGAATTCATGCCCGTCCCTTTGCTTAGCTCTATCTCGATCGGAGCTCCCATCTTTCTGGAACCCAAGGAAAGCAAGCAAGACTTCCTCAATCGGGCCATGCGCAGCGTCAAAGCCCTGAAAGAACGCTAAAATCAGAAGCTCGCTTCCCGATCGCAACCCAAGTTCCGCCCCAGCATGCCGATGAATCAATCAGCTCCTAAGCAACCTGTTAAGCCTCAGGCTTCCACTCCTTTTGCATGGATGACCTGGGTTCTGCTGGGTACATGTATCGGTGGTGGCGCTGCGGTCTTGGCCTTCCTCGGCCCCAATCGCAATCCCAACGACTCTGCGACGAGCCTAAAGTCCTCCGCGGTTTCCAAACCATCCGGTTCCAAACCGGCAAGTGCGTTGCCGGCGGGCTTCGAAGCGACTCTGGTCAACAAAAGCCAACCCCAGAGCCAACAGCCCAAGGGCATGGTTTGGATTCCAGGGGGTGAATTCTCGATGGGCAGCGACCACCGAAGCGAATCCCTCTGCGGTCTTCCCGGCGTAACGAACGATGCAGTTCCGATCCATCGTGTCTACGTCGACGGTTTTTGGATGGATGAAACCGAAGTGACCATCGCTCAGTTCCGCGCTTTTATCGAAGCGACCGGTTATGTAACGGTCGCAGAGATCAAACCCACCAAAGAGGAATTTCCGACGGCTCCCGAGGAAAACTTAATCGCAGGTTCGACCGTCTTCAAACCCACCCAGAGCCCCGTGGAATTCGATAACTATCTCCAATGGTGGAGCTATGTTCCCGGCGCCGATTGGCGACATCCAGCAGGCCCTGAAAGCAACCTCGAAGGCAAAGAGGATTATCCAGTGACCCATGTCGCCTACGAAGACGCCGAGGCTTACGCAAAATGGGCTGGAAAACGGCTTCCAACCGAAGCAGAATGGGAATTCGCCGCTCGGGGTGGAAAAGCCGGCGAGCTCTATGCATGGGGCAGTGAGCTTCAAATCGATGGCAAATACCAGGCCAACATCTACCAAGGTCGCTTCCCGGTCGAAGGCGGAGACAGTGCACTCGATGGATTCTCAGGAATCGCCCCGACGCGTCAGTATGCCCCAAACCCCTATGGACTCTATGACATGGGTGGCAACGTTTGGGAATGGGTCAGCGATTGGTATCGCCACGACTACTACGCGCGCTTACGATCCAGCGGCCAGGTTACCCGCAATCCTCAAGGTCCCACCGACAGCTACGATCCGATGGAGCCTGACCAAATCAAACGTGTTCACCGGGGTGGATCCTTCCTGTGTAGCGATCGCTACTGCACTCGCTACATGGTCGGCACACGCGGCAAGGGAGAAGTCCGAACGGCCAGCAATCACCTTGGCTTTCGCTGCGTCAAAGCCGATTAGCGCAAGGAATCGACCGACACGGCTTCGGCAATCACTGCGATGCAATCACCCTGCTGTGTTTTGCATGCTGTCCGCATGCAGAGCAAGTAACCCTCTTTAGGCGAAACGATCAAGGTCGGCTCTCTATCGGGCCTTTCCAAGTAATGGATCCGAGCCAAGGGTTCATCGACCGATACCTTGGACCCTAATTCGACGCAGATCTCGAATATCCCTGACTCAGGTGCCAACAGGTAGTTTTTAGCCTCTAACGCTTGGGTCAGTACCGTCGGTTCTAGCCCCAAGGAGGCACGTGTTTGGACCGTCCCTTGCAAGACCCCAAGATGCTTTAGGACGTTGACTAGCCCGTCGTGCGCGATGCGATGGACCCGAGCCGGAATCGCTTCCCCACCACCGAGCTCGGTCGTCACGACCGTCTTGCCCTGGGACTCTGCCTCGACTGGCAAGAGCCCAGTCCCAGCAATATCGGTGTAAAGGAAGCAGAAATCCGTATTCCAAGCCAACATCGCATCGAGCATCGCTTGCCTCTGCAAGCGATCCGAGACGACATGCATGTGAGAGCAAGGTACAAACTCCATGCTTCGCCCCCCAGAATGGATGTCGATGACCGCGTCGGAGATCGGAAACAACTCATGGGTCAAATAGTGGGCGATCTGACTCGTTACGGAACCTTCGGCATCACCGGGAAAAGCCCGATTGAGGTTCATTCCATCGATCGGAGATAGCCTCGTTGAGGCTAACGCAGCGGGAAAATTCAGCGACGGGATCAGGATCAGCCGTCCTTGTACCTGCTCCTGGGAGATCGACCGAGCAAGTTTCATCAGGGCCACTTGCCCTTGGTATTCATCCCCATGGTTCCCCCCCAAAACCAGCACCGTCGGCCCAGACCCGTGCGCGACGAGAGTGATCGGAATCATCACGTTGGCCCAGCCGCCAAGGTTATGTGAGTAAGGAACCCGAAGGAATCCTTGCTGTTTACCCGGGCGATCCAAATCGATGTCCGTGCGAATCATGCTGGCTCCTTGGAAGCGTTTTCTTTAGGTTCAAACCAACGATATATACTCGGTAAAACCAACAAAGTCAAAACGGTCGAAGTGATCAACCCCCCGATCACCACGGTAGCCAGTGGTCGTTGAACCTCGGCTCCCGAGCTGCTCGAAATGGCCATGGGGATGAAACCTAGGGCCCCACAGGCGGCCGTCATGAACACTGGCCGGAGTCGATCCAAAGCCCCTTGTACCACCGCATCGAACGGACTTAGATTTTGGTGACGAAGATGCCGAATATGCTCGATCAGGACCACGCCATTCATCACCGCAATTCCGAATAGCGCGATGAACCCGACCCCGGCCGAGATCGAAAAAGGCATCCCGCGGGCCCACAGAGCCAGAATCCCACCGGTTGCTGCAATCGGTACGTTCAAATAGATCAGCAGCGCTAAGCTTACCGAATTGAACGTCACATAAAGCAACGAAAAGATCAAAAGCAAAGCCACCGGAACGGCAATCGCCAAACGCGCCGTGGCCTCGCGCAGGTTGGCGAATTGCCCTCCCCAATGCAGGATGTAATTCGGCGGCAATTCGACGGACTGATCCACCACACGCTGAGCCTCAGCGACAAAGCCCCCTAAATCCCGCCCTTGTACGTTGCAGCTAATCAATAGCCGCCGGCGAATCGAATCTCTGCTGATTTCCACCGGGCCGTCGTTGATCTTGATCTCGGCGAGTTGAGAAATCGGAATCTGTCTTCCCAAGGCATCCTCGACTTTCAATTGCGAAAGTTTCTCGACATCGGTGCGCCACTCAGGTGCCAATCGCACTTGCATCGGAAACCGCCTTTGGCCCTCGAAGACCTGCCCGACCACTTTGCCTCCTACACAAGCCACCGCATCGAGCACCTCGCGCGCATGGATCCCATAGCGTGCCAAGGCATCGCGTCGAATACTCACTGCACAATAAGACAGGCCAGCGATCTGCTGGGCGGCGACATCCGCCGAGCCCTCGACCCGCAAAAGAGCTTGGACGATCTCATCCCCCTTGGCCTTGAGCACCCCCAAGTCATCGCCGTAGAGACTCAACCCAATATCGCTTCGCACCCCGGCGACGAGCTCCTGGACGCGCAACTCGATCGGCTGGGTGAAGCTGAACGAATTGGCTGGAACTTCCCTGGCCAGAGCCTTGCGCATCTGAACGACCAAATCCTCCTTGGAAATAGGCTCTGGCCACTGCTCCTTAGGTTTGAGCCGTACGATCACATCGGTTTGATACACCCCCATCGGATCGTTCGCAATCTCGGGTCGCCCGGTTTTTGAAACCACCGTGATCACCTGCGGGAATTTCAATAAGCAGCGTTCCATCGCTTTGGTCAATTCGACCGAAGTCTCTAGCGATACACTTGGAAGACGCGTTGCTTGAATCGCTATATCCCCCTCGTCGAGTTTAGGAACAAATTCCCTCCCGAATTGCCTAGCCAGCAACACGCTGATGGCAAAGATGCCGATCGCGGTGAGGAACATTCCAAGAGGGTGCTTCATCGAGAAACGCAAGCAAGGCTCATAGAGGCGTTTGAGACCTCGAACGACAAGCGTATCTTTCTGCTGAATCCAACGGGCTAAAAACAAAGACGCCAGGACGGGCATGACCGTCACCGAAAGGATCAGCGCCGAGGATAGGGCGGTCATGAATGTGAATGCCATGGGGCGAAACATCTTGCCCTCCATCCCCTGCAAACTCAGGATCGGAATAAACACGATCACCACGATGAGCCCTGCAAATAAAATCGGTTTACCGACCTCTTGAGCAGAGGACTCAAAAACATGAAGCGGAACTTTTTTACCAGGATTGGATTTCAAATGGTTGGCCGCCCGACGCATGCAATTCTCGATCATGACCACTGCGCCATCGACGATCACGCCGAAATCGACCGCACCGAGACTCATCAGATTCGCCGAAACCCCTGCATACCGCATCGCGATCAGCGCGCTCATGGCCGAGAGCGGAATCGCTGCGGCGACGATCAATCCGGCCCGCAGATCCCCAAGCAAAACGATGAGCATCACAATCACCAAGAGGACTCCGAGTCCGATGTTCTCAGCGACGGTGTGGATCGTTTTTTCGACCAAATCCGTGCGATCATAAAAAGTGTCGATCTCGATTCCCTCGGGAAGAGTCTTCTGAATCGTATGGATCTTCTCTTTGACCTCTTCGACCACCTTGCGAGAGTTTCCACCCATGATCATCATCACCATTCCGATGACCGATTCTCGATCTCCGTCCCGAGTCACCGCACCTTGTCGTAGCATCGGTGCAAATCTTGCTTCCCCGATGTCTTTGATCCGAATGGGAGTTCCCTCGCGACTCTCGAGGACAATATTTTGAATATCCTCAAGGGAGGTGACTAAGCCTTGGCCGCGAACCAACCGTTGCTCGGCACCGTGGGCGATGTACCCCCCCCCGGAATTGCCATTGTTCTCATCGAGCGCTTTGAACACATCGGCAAAGGAAATACCGTAGTTCTGCAATTGAGCCGGATCGACCTGAATTTCATAAGTCTTAAGCTCACCGCCAAAGGTGTTGACCTCGACGACCCCTTGGACGCTACGAAGTTGGAACGCGATCTGCCAATCGAGCATGGATCGCAATTCGCTCAGCGAGTACTTGAAACCAGGCTTGGATCTGACCTCAAATTGATAGATTTCGCTCATCCCCGTCGCGATCGGACCGAGCTCCGGGGTTCCCATCCCCGGCGGTATGTTCTCCCTGGCCCGCTGCAATCGCTCGTTGACCTGATTCCTAGCCCAATAGATATCGGTTCCATCATGAAAAGTAACCGTCACGGCACTGAGTCCGAATCGGCTAATCGATCGAATTTCGTCGACGTTGGGGACTCCACTCATCGCATTTTCAATCGGGAATGTGATGAATTGCTCGACTTCTTCAGGCCCCAAAGCTGGCGAGTTCGTCAACACCTGGACTTGGACATTCGTCAGGTCCGGAACCGCATCGAGCGGAATTTGAGTCGCAGCGACAAAACCCATTCCCAAGATCAACAAGGAAGCGATCAGAACGATGAATCGATTTTGCAAGGACCATTGGATGATACGTTGAACCATCATGATTACTCCTCACCTAGAAGTTCTGCGAGCATCTTCGACTTCAGAACAAAAGCTCCCTGGACGACGACTTGATCCTTCGGACCGAGCCCTCGAAGAACCACCGTTCTGCCCTGCGCTTTGACTCCGGTCTGGATGTCACGGCGCGCGAATCGCGTCCCCTGGACCTGTACGAATACGAATTTCTTCCCCTCATGCTCCTGGATCGCATCGGTAGGAATAGTCATGGCACTGGTACTTTGGCCACCTGAAATCGAAACATTGACGAACATCCCCGGTTTGAGCAATCCATCAGGATTGTCGGCGATCGCCCGAAGCGCGATCGTACGGGTCTTTTCATCCATGATCTCGCCGGTATAGAAAACTTTGGCCGAAAACGTTTTGTCCGGCCATGCTTCGTTGATAATCGAGACGGTCTGCTGATCGAGTGACCGTAAAAGCGGGACGTTCTCTTCGAACACATCGGCGGTGATCCAAACGGTCGAAAGATCAGCGATCGTCAGGATCGAGGCGCTCGGACGGACTTGCTCGCGGACCGTACAGTCCTTGGTGATCACGGTACCGTCGAACGGAGCTCGGATCGGATAATGCGAAATCGCCTCACCCTGATTGGTCGGATCCACACTCTCGATGTCTTTGGCATCGACCCCGAGAATCCGCAAACTCGTCGCGTCGACGGCCACCCGAGTTTCAGCTTCCTTGACGTTCTGATTGGCCAACAAAATGCTCGTTTGCATTTCATAGTCGATCTGCTCGACGCGAGCTTGGAAGGTCGCCAAGTCCGCATCCCGAGTCGATTGAGCACTCAGGAGCAACTTACCCGAGACCGCACCGCTATCCTGAACATTCTCCAAACGAACGACATCTGCTTGCGCTTTGAGGTACCCAGCATAGGAGGCTAGCAAGCGCTCGCGGTAATCCCCCATCCCCAAATCCCGAAACTTGCTCTCGATTTGCTGAATCGGTCGACCTAGTCGCAATTCATCGATCAATAGTCGCGTGTTCTCGGCGATGCGAGTTTGAAGATCTCGCTTGACGATCGCGATTTCGCGCTGCAACCTGGCTTGATAGAGGTCCAATTTAGCTTGTCCAATCTCACGGCTATGGATCACGATGAGCAAATCGTTGGCCTGGACCCTCTGACCTAACGTCACCGATACCGAGTCGACTGTCCCCTCGACCATCGGAAAAATGTGCGAAATTCGATCTTCATTCAACGAAATTTTGCCGGTCAAATTCACCGGAACGGCAAGAAGCTCCTCGCTGGGAGATTCGATGACGATGCGACTCGGTCCCCAAAGATCCGAGGCAAGCTCGATTTCCATTCCGGAGGACCCCTCGTTGCCAGGTTCACCAAGCGCCGCTCGGTTCGTCTGCGCCGCTCGGGCGCCGTTGGACTCTTCGTGCATGCTCTCTGCCACGGGAATCGGCCTGGGGATACGAAGGTTGTAGAGCCAAACCGCTCCGCCGCCGAGGAATGCAGTCAGTAGGAGAAACGGCCAAGCACGATAAGCATCTTGCAATGTCTGCATGGTGGATCTGTGGAGGAATGATGTTGATGGATTAAAAGAGAATCCGAGGCGGTCCCAGAAAAGAACCGCTGAAAGAAACGCACAGCAATCCGAGAAACCCTAGAGACGGGCGGTGCGATAAAGCGTCGAGCAGTAAGCAAATCGGCGAGCTTGCTCCGATACTCGCGAACCCGCGGAACGAGCGTTCCTCTTGAGACCCTCAGGTTCCACGTCAGGGCAGGGCAAACCTAGCCAAACGAACGTCGCCTGCAAAGCGAAATCCAAAAGGAGCTTTTCGCTTGCGCTCAACCCAAACGGCTCCGAGAACCGAGTCGCATGGGAAATGTCCTGCATCGGTGGAGCATTTGGGAATGCTGCAGATCCAGGGCCATCGAGTTGCACGACCCAATGGAAGTGTAGTTTTGCAGTATCCGCAGAATCCCGATGTATGTACTGTCGAAGATGCTCCGAGAGTCGGACTTGTTCGGCGGCTGAACCACCGCCAGGACCGTCGTCTCGATGGTGGTGATACACCGGTCGCAATCCAGGAACACCAAGGAGCCAGACCATGAGGACCAGACCTCGGAACAGCCCACCTAGAAAAACGCCGCGGCGGCGAGTGCTCCGATGGGTCGTCCGCAGCTTGGTGTTTCGAAAGTTATCCTCGGACTTCGCAGGATCCATACGACCATCGTAAACTATACTTGGTATTCCTCAACAGGGTATCCTGAAGCCTATTCTACCAATTCTCGATGTCAATTACGCCACGAAAGATCCCGGAAATCTCCCAACCCATCGGCCCACCTAATCCAAACGACCCAAATTCCCCCAACGAATCCTTGGTTCTCGACACCGCCACTAGGCTTGCCATCGAGAGAACCCGAGTCGCCTACGAACGCACGATCATGGCCGCGATCCGGACGTCTACCTCGTTGATCGCCTTCGGTTTCTCGGCGTATAAGTTTTTCCAGTTGGATCCTCTCGATGGTCGCACCGCGAACGCCCCGCCTAGATCCTCGATCCTTGGTCCTAAGGAATTCGGACTGACCATGATCGCCCTTGGGCTTTTGTCGCTATTCCTGGCTTGGTTCGAGTACAACAGAGACGTTCGAACACTGCGAAATGAGTATCGACTTCTCCCACGTTCCTATATAGGTTTGGTCGCTGCTCTGGTGGCTGTCCTAGGAACAACCATTTTGGGGGTCGTGTTTTTTAACTTTTGAGAAGCTCCCGAGAACCTCCAGCAAGCTAATAATCGACCTGACCTTCCTCGTCCTCTTTTCGCCATTGGCGAATTTCCTGCATCACCTCCACGAGCAGTTTGGCAAAAGACGCCGTCGCCGTCTTGAAATCCTTGGCCAAAAGTTCGCGGTTGGCCGCTTCAATCCGTTCGGAGAGAACACGCAACTGAGGACTTTTAGAATTGTCCTTGAGCCACCCGTAGAGTTCCTCGACCGCGATTTTCAACTGCGATGCAAACCCCGCCGACGGCCGGCAGGTGTACTTGCGATAGGGCGCTTTTCCAAACCCTTTATCGGTCGCCGGAGTTTGATGGCTCACTGCGGCTTTAATCCAGCCGGTGACCAACGCAATCAAGGACGCCGCCGCAGCAAGGATCGCCAATGGCGTTTGCTGGACCAACGCCAGAAAAATCGCCGCGAGCAATCCAATCGCCGCGATCAGTCCGAATGCCATAGGGAAGCCAGATAACCCTCTGGTCGGACCACCAACGCTCGCACCACTAGAGACCCCAAAGTCCCGTTGGACCTCGCCAATCACCACAGTAATATTGTCGGGACCACCACGAAAATTCGCTAAATCCACAAGTGCCTTTACGGCCGTCGATGGGTCGAGTAGACCCAACATCGAACCGATTTCTTCGTCTGCAAGCTGGCCGCTAAGACCATCGCTACAGAGCAAAAATCGATCCCCTTTCTGAAGCGGGAACGGACCTTCTAGATCGACCATCACACTCGGACTCGGCCCCATCGAGCGAGTGATGACATTTTTCGGGATCGAGCTATTGCGGATCATCTCCTCGCTGACCTCGCCGGCTTGCTGCATCTCCCAAACCAACGAGTGATCAAACGTCAATTGCTCAAAAGTCTGACCTCGCAAACGGTAAACCCTGCTGTCGCCGACATGCGCGATCACTCCACCGTTGGGCAACAACAGGATCGCGCTGGTCGTCGTACCCATGCTCCGAAACTCTGGATTGACCGTCCCTCGCCGATTGATCTCTCGGTTGGTCTCCTCAAAGGCCCTAAGCAGAGCTTCCGAAGGCTCGAGCTTCGTATTGAGCTTCGAAAAATGATGCGGGATCAACTCCACACTCAAACGACTCGCGAGCTCCCCGGCAGCATGAGCTCCCATGCCGTCGGCAACGATGAGCAAATCCCCACTGCGCTGCCACTGGTCGGCATCGCTCGCACCGACAATCGCATAACTGTCCTGATTGTTCGCGCGACGCATCCCGATGTCGCTGCAAGCCACAGCAAACACAACCGGAGACCAATTCGCTGGGGCCTCGGACAACGGATTCTCAATTCGCGGGGAGTTGTCTGCCAAGTGAGATTCCAAACGACATCAAAATTAGGATGAGTAACCAGCCCGAACCGTACGCCCAACAGGATACTCCAAGTATTGTCCGATGGGTAGCAACAGGACCAGACCTCAGCAGCCCAACTTCTTTCTTCGTACCACTCCTGAGGATCGGGGGCATTATAACGGTCCGCACCCTCATGCGGTTCGAGTCCTTGTTGGATTTATTGCAGATTAACCCCGGGGAGGCGGGACCGCTGTAGGCCGCGTGGCTGCCCCGCCGGGCAGCCTTCGGCGTATCGGTCCGAAGGCCTGCTGGGCCGCGGTGGCCATTTCGGAGGTGATCTCATCAATTCGATTGCGAAATACCGCAAATGCCCCAAGAGAGGGGATCGCGATCAAAAGCCCAGCGACGGTGGTTATCAAAGCGGAATAGATTCCCGAAGCCAACTGCCCAGCCCCAGCCGTTCCTTGGGATAAGGCCACCTCACGGAACGCCAGAATCATCCCAGCTACCGTCCCCAGCAATCCAAGCATGGGGGCAAGGTTGCCGATCACCGAGAGGTACTCGAGCTTTCGGTACATCCTTGCTGCCTGTTCGGCTAGTGCGTCCTCGAGCGACTTTTCGACCGCAGGCCAACCATACTCGATCTCGGAGATCCCGCTGGCCAGTACGTAGGACAATGGACAGGGCTGGCTACGGCAAGCTTGGTCGGCATCCTTGAGCTTGCCCTGCGAGAGCAACTGCCGCACGTTCTCATTCAATTCAATTGGCATTAGATCCTTGCGTCGCAAAGTTAACCATTGATCGATCACCAAGTACATCGCCAAGATCGACATCAAAATCAGAGCGATCATGATCCCCACGCCCAGAGGCCCACCGCTGAAAAGGATCTCGAAAAAGGTATCATCGGCCGCTTGGCTGGGCTTGATCCCACCGGTCGATCCGCTCGGGACATTGGGGCTCGAGACGATCGAGGAATCTGGGCCAGGAGCCTGTCCAAACACGCTAGGAGTCCATGCGAGGGGACCGAGGATGAATCCCAACAGGTATCGCATGGCCGGTCGTCGACGGATTGTCCAATCGCATTGTTCCAAATCCATTCTCATTGTCTCCCGTTATCTTTTTTCCTGATTTTCTCGGAGTCGCTTAGGGATTTGCTGCTCCAGACACGGACGAGAAGCGATTCGCAATGGTTTTTGCGAGTTGTTCATCTCCCAGTTTCCTCGCAGCTTCGATCCCCTTGCTGAAGGCTTGCTGGGCTAAATGATACCGATCCTGATGCATCGATGCGACGCGTAGCCACTGGGCGATAGCAAGCTTTGGCTGGTTTGCTTGCTCGAGCCGATGTGCCAAGAGCATTGTCGGACCGGCTTGCAAGGGCACCGGCAACTCGTCTCGCTGAGCTATCCATTCCTCGATCCGCTCCGATAGGATTTCCTCAGGGAGCGATAATCTCCAAAGCTGTATCGTTGCGTATGCGGCAATCCAAGACGTGTCGCTCTTTGCAAGTGCCTTGAGCACCTCGATCGCTTCAAGGCGATTGGGGCCACCGAGCGACCAGGAGGCACCGAGCAACCGCATCGAGGGAGTCTGGCTGGACATCAATTCGAACACTTCTTGCGTCCATGCAGGAGTCAGACGATTCCATTGATCCGACCAAGGGAGCGGGATGCGACTCATGAGCAACTCCGGACCAGGATCCTCTGCGAGCACCTTAAAGACGCGCGCCGCGACACTGAATTGCTCGATCGCGGCGGCCGAATCGACCATCTCGGAGACGAGCAAACGCTGCTGCCACTTTGGGATCTCCGAGAGCCCGAGCGCCGACTGACCTTTTTGGAGAACCTGCCGAAAATTGCGTTGAACAAAAAGCTGGTGGACTTGTGCATAAGGCTCAGCCTTCCAATTCGGCTCGATGCCGACGACCAAGTCCCCTGGAAAATTCGTTGGACCCTTGGAGTCTGGTTTGATGAGCACCAGTTTGTCGATCTCCCAAGAAACCACCACTCCCTGGACATCGATCAAAGAACGCAAACGCCAACGATCGAGCGAATTATCCCCCGGTTCGCTCCATACCAACTTGCTCGCAGGTCCGAGCCTCTCGACGGCTTGAAGATAGTACTCGGACTCCTGCGACCAAACGCCTTGCTCGAAACTGAAGATGCACGCGGCAAACCGAAGTGCAAACACCAATGCAAACCCCGATACAAAACCCACCCGACGGTTTACGAATTTGGCTCGATGGATCACAATAGTCTTTTTCACCTCTGCAGCCTATGCTCGCCTGTTGTCCGAGAAACACATGCTTCAACTGATCCAGTACCCACACCCGACACTTCGATTCCCCTCGCAACCCTTGTCGCGCGTCGATCAAGCGCTGCGCGAGATCATCGACCAAATGTTCGAAATCATGTACGAGCATCGCGGAGTCGGACTTGCAGCCAATCAGGTGAATTTACCGTTGAGACTCTTTATCGCCAATCCGACGGGCGAAAAAGATTCTGGCCAAGAACTCGTTTTCCTCAACCCCGTGATCCAAAAGGCAACCGGCACGATCGAAGCCGAGGAAGGCTGTCTATCACTGCCCGGTCTGCACGGTTTGGTAAAACGCAACAAAGCGGTCCAAGTCAACGCCTACTCGATGGACGGAAAGGAAATCAATCTCAAAGTCGAGGGATTCTTGTCCCGGATCATCCAACACGAAGTCGACCATCTCGACGGAGTTCTGTTCATCGACCGGCTCTTTGATCATGGCCCAAAAGTGGCCGAGGAAATCTCGCGATTCGAAGCTCGTTTTGCCAAGCAGCGCGAAGACGGTCAAATCGCTGACGACCAAAAACTTGCCGAGCAGCGCCAGGATTGGCTCGACAAGTATTGCAAGTAAAACTCAAGCTCCAACGCTGGAACCTCAGCGAACCTGCGCCTGCTTATTTCTCCAGAGGGGTCTCTTTGTCCCCGTTTCGAAGAAACGCCTTGCGAACTTGCTTGCCCTCGACAGGGACCAACGGACGGACCCATATATTGCGGAACCGAACAGGATCTCCGTGATCCTGCAAGCTGATAGGTCCCTTTTCCGAGTGCTTGGTGTACTGAGGTGCGCGGCTAAAGGGGGTGTCCCCCTTGAGCTCAAAATGATTGAGAATCAACACACCGTTGTGCATGGCGGTGATGTAAGCTGGCGATTTGAGCGATCCGTCCGCGTTGAACCTTGGGGCTGTCCAGAAGATATCGTAAGTGTTCCAATCTCCGGGCTTACGCATTGCGTTGGCCATCGGTGGGGTCTGCTTGTAGATCGCACCGGCTTGTCCGTCTGCGTAAGTCTTGTTCTCGAACGAATCGAGCACTTGCAGTTCGTAGATACCCATCAAAAACACACCGCTGTTGCTACGACCCTGTCCGCTCCCCTTCGGCGGAGTTGCAGCCGACCATTCGATGTGCACTTGGCAATCCCCAAACTCATCGGTGCTCGTGATCGAACCACGACCTGCAACGAGCGTGCCCCCATCGACCTTCCAAGCATCGGCGTTCTTCCAATGGGACTTGTCCTTGCCATCGAAGAGCACCACCGCGTCGGATGGTGCATCGCTATTGGTGCTACCGGGTGTGACGATCGGCGGTTCCTTCCATTCGATCCCATTGAGGTACTCTTGGGCAACTCCGGAGTTTGCCCCTGCACTTGCGGTCAAAACCGCCAACGAGCTGATCATCCATAAGTTCATGCGCTTCATCATAGGACTTCTTTTTAAAACCAGACATCGGAAGGAAAGGAAATCGGACTATGGTATCAGAATACCATGCTCCATGAGACTTGCGAAGAATCCCCTAGAAGAGGGGTAAGCTTGTACATTTCCTATCAACACGTTGAACCTATCAGAACGTTGAATTCGAAAAAACATATTAGGATTCGACTTATGGGCCTAAAAACAGCATTGACAGCCCCCTACAGTGACCCGTTCTTTCCTTGCGGACATCCGTACCCCTTGTTGGGAGTCATTCTTTCGCAGACAGGAAAGTGTTCTTTGTGTAGTTCACCTAAAGGGTTAGGGCTATGTTTGATCACGTTTCGGTGCTCGCGGCGGCTATGCCGTCGCTTTCGATCTTTCAATACTCGATCGTGGATAATATTTTTTCCATGACCGTAGCGACGATGGGTGCAGCAGCACTCTTCTTGTTTTTATCGAGATCTTCGGTCGATGAGGCATATCGCCCAGCGTTGATGGTAAGCGGTCTGGTCGTGACGATCGCTTGTTACCACTACTTCATGATCCGTCATTCGTGGCAAGATGCCTACACCCTCTCGGGAGACGGATACAAAGGAACCGGTGCCGGTTTCAACGATTTCTATCGCTACGCGGACTGGATTTTGACCGTTCCGTTGTTGATGGTCGAACTGGTCGCTGTTCTGAGACTTCAAGCCGGAAAAGCGCGTTCGCTTTTGACCCGTTTGGTCATCGCAGCGGCTCTGATGATCGCTTTGGGATACCCAGGTGAGGTCATCACCAGCCCAGACCAATGGATGACCCGTGTCATTTGGGGTGCTCTTTCGTCGATTCCCTTCTTTTACATTCTTTATGTTCTTTGGACTGAACTGACCGCCTCGCTCGAGACGCAACCGGCCGCAGCCCGCAAGCTCATCGAGATCGCTCGGTTGGTGCTCTTGGTCACTTGGGCAGTTTACCCAATCGCCTATGCACTGGGTGGAACCATGACGGCTTTGGAGGCAAAGTCTGGCGGTAATGTCGATGCCAGCGGCATCGTAGGGTTGCAAGTCGGCTATGCGATTGCCGACATGACAGCGAAAGCTGGCTTCGGTCTGCTGATCTACTTCATCGCTCGTGCCAAAAGCAAGAACGTCGATCGCGATCTGTATCCGGCAACCGTCTAGTCGTTGAGGATGGATTGGGCCGACTTCCCCGTCGGCATCAACCATGTCGATAGGCGGTCTTTTTACCACCACTAGGTGCTCAAGTGCTTCTCTCTGTGTTTTACCTTGCGATTTGTTTGGCGACCATCGCTGCGTGCATGACGTTGGGTCCTCCCGATTTTTCGGTGATGGTCTACGGAGCGGCGGTCATGGTAGCCATCCTTGGGGTACCACACGGCGGGCTAGACCATTGGACAGGCCGACGGCTCCTTGAATCTCGATTCGAGAGTCGCTGGTGGATGATGTTCTTCCCTGGGTACTTGAGCCTCAGTGCGATCGTCGCGTTTTCTTGGGTGTTGTTTCCAGTGGCGACTGTCATTGGCTTCTTTCTTGTTTCCGCTTGGCATTTCGGACGGGAAGACCAGTACAGTTCCATTTCGCAGACGCGGACTGGCCGCTTTACGATGGCGACAAAACACCTCTCAGCGATCGCTTTAGGGGGGTTGGTGATTTGGATCCCGGCCATCTTCCGCCCGGACGAGATGGAACTATTGCTTCGGATCATCGTCCCTGGCGATTCGAAAACACATGCCAAGCAGATCGTTTCGATTGCAAGTTGGATCGCTATGGTCATGTGCCCTTTGGGAGGATTGTTTTTTTGCTCGCGGTTGATCGATCGAGGTGGAGACTGGAGTGTCTGGGTCGCACCTGCAACCGCAGGTCTAGCGGCCACGACTCCCATTTTGGTTTCATTTACAGCTTTCTTTTGCCTCTGGCATTCGATTTTAGGATTATCGCGATTAAGACTCCAAGAGGGAATCACCGGTGTTGCATTTCTTCGGTCGGTTCTCCCTCTATCGTTTCTAGCAGTCTTTGGAGTCGCAATCTCCGGATGGTGGTTGATTGCATCCACCGAGGGATCTTCGATCGATACGGTATTGGCATCCCTGAAGACCCTTTTCATCGGTCTTTCGGCAATCGCCGTACCGCATCTTTTGTTGCACGAATGGTCGGACCTCACGAGACCGAAAGCTCTACATCAGGGGATTTGTTGCGATGGACCCTAAGGTGTTTTCCATAGAAAATCGTACCGACCAACCAAGGGACTCGGATTACATCCTTGTCGGAGGTGGGCTTCAGAGCGGTCTGATGGCTTTAGCGATCGCCCACCATCGCCCAGAGGCCGGTGTGATCCTCATCGAGCAGAACTCGGTGCTAGCCGGCAATCACACGTGGTCCTTTCACGCTACGGATTTGAGTGCCGATTGTGCCCCTTGGGCAGCGCTTTTGGTCGAGTCACGCTGGCCAGGCTACCATGTTCGGATCGGAAATCGTACCCGAAGCATTTCGATACCCTACTGCACCTGCTCTTCCTCGCATTTCAATGATGTGCTAACGCAGCGAGCGTCCAATTCTCGACTCCGTATCATGACCGACACCAAGGTCCAAGCGATCGATTCGGATGGGGTATTGCTGGGTGATGGCCAGCGATTGAGTGCTCCAGTAGTCATCGACAATCGAGGTGCAACTCCACTCGATGCAAATCATTACAACGGAGGATTCCAAAAATTTTGGGGGTTTGAGCTCAAACTCAATCGCGATTGGCCCCACACAAACCCTATCGTCATGGACGACCGAATCGATCAGCAGGATGGATTCCGTTTCATTTATAGTCTTCCGATGGAAACAAGACGTGTTCTGGTTGAAGATACCCGGTTCTCAAATACGCCCTCGATCGACCGAGACGATTGTTTGGAAAAGGTCCGAGCCTACGTCGAATCTCAAGGATGCCATGACTGGCAAGTGATCCGAGAGGAACACGGAGTCTTGCCGATGCCGATGGCAGGCTCGATGCCGGGCACTGGGCTCCCTAGCCTCGCCGGGGGTTACCGCGGAGGCTGGTTTCACGCGGCCACCGGTTACTCCTTTCCTTTAGCATTGCAAGTGGCTCATACCGTTGCAACAAATCCAGGGTCGGAATTGTCGGACCGATTGCGCAAGATGAGCACAGAGCATGCTTGGCGGGCTCACTTCGCGAGATTTCTGAATCGTTTGCTCTTCGAACTGGTTAAACCTCAGACCCGCTACCAGATTTTTAGACGCTTTTACCGAGTTCTCGACGAGGCGGCGATTGGCCGTTTTTACGGCCATCGCTTTACCCCTTGGGATGCCTTTCGGATCGTCGTCGGATTCCCACCAATGGGGCTGCGCCCGATGAATTTTTTGCGTTCCTTCTCTAAGCGTTCGACTTATCGAATTCCAACCCAACCATCTACCCAACCGCTCAAGGTGCCCGGATGACTCCCTACCTTAGAAAACTTCTCGATCGTTCGCTCCATGGGCCAGTGAGCGATTTTAAATCCCGACAGGGGAAGCGGATCCGAGGATCTCTGCTGCAATTGAGCTACGAGATGGCAGGTGGAGTTGGAACGGTGCCCTCGCCTGTCAGCGATGCGATCGAGAGCCTCCATGCAGGCTCTCTGGTCATCGATGATATCCAAGACGATTCCCGCTTGCGTCGCGGCCAGATCAGCCTGCACCAGACCCTTGGTATACCACTGGCTATCAACGCAGGAAACTGGATGTATTTCCACGCATTGGAGTGCTTGAGTGATGCTCAGTTGCCAGACTCCATGCGGATCGAATTGCTAAATGCGATGATTCGCACAGCACGATGTTGTCATGAAGGACAAGCAATCGATTTAGAGGCTCGCGTCGATCTCGTACCGGTCGAGCATTGGGACCAGACAGCAAGTGCGATCAGCCGACTCAAGACCGGTTCACTTGTCGAATTGGCGGTCCGAATGGGCTGCATCGCAGCCGCAACCTCCGATCCGCTACTGTCGGTCTTACCAGTTTTGGGTCGACGGATAGGAATCGCTCTTCAGATGCGCAATGATCTCGATGAATTGGGCTCGATCACCGAAATCGCATCGATCGCTCCCTACGAAAATTCGTACGACGATGAGGCCCTTGTCAGAGATGATGATCTTCGCAATTCCAGGATGACATGGCCCTGGGTCTGGGCCAGTGAACTTACTTCGCACGAACAATGTCGAAAGTGGTCGTTGGGCCTAAGTGGTTCACAAAAACAACGATGGGATATAGGCAGAGAATTATTCCTTCTTACCGGCCAGCATGGCGATCGCGTCATCGCGGATTTGGTAACCGAGCAGATGCATTTGACCGCCGAACACATACTCGACCGTCGTTTACTCGATCAGATGTCTGAGATTCTCCATGCCATAAAGCAGCCTAGTTGGCCCGATGCGGCACTAGAAGGCATGCAATTAGGGGCATCCCAGAAGGCCGACCGATGATCCAAGGCACCGGACAGGCGAGGAACAAAACGAAATCCGTCGACCGTCTTGGACCAAAAACTCCACGCGGACGCGCCGCGGTCATCGGAAGCGGATTCGGCGGACTTGCCGCAGCCATTCGATTGCAGGCCATGGGTTTTGAGACAGTTTGCTACGAATCAAGAGATAAGGCTGGCGGACGAGCCTATGTGTACCACGATTCGGGATTCACCTTTGATGCTGGACCGACGGTGATCACCGCCCCGCATTGCCTCGAAGAACTCTTTGACTTGGCCGGTGAATCGATGGCAGACCACGTCGAATTGATCTCGGTCGATCCGATGTACCGCTTGCAATGGCCAGATGGGTTGCAATTTGACTACAGCAGCGATGAATCGCGACTCGTAGAGCAGATACGTAAATGCTCCCCGAGCGATGTCGAGGGCTATTATCGCTTTGCGGATTACACCCGTCGCGTCTTCGAAAAAGGCTATGTCGAACTCGGAGCCACTCCGTTTTTGAACTTCAGCGATATGATCCGATGCGCTCCGGATCTGATGCGGCTGCGGGCCGACCGCAGTGTCTATGCGACGGTGTCCCGGTTCATCCAAAGTGAGCCCTTGCGTCAAGCGTTCAGTTTCCACCCACTCTTGGTCGGCGGCAACCCGATGGAAACCAGCGCAATCTACACTCTGATTCACTGGATCGAACGCCAATGGGGCGTCTTCTTCCCCCGGGGTGGCACCGGTGCATTGGTCGAAGCACTCGTAGCGCTGTTCGAGCGCCTCGGTGGGGAAATACGTCTGGCGTGTCCTGTCGAGCGAATTTCCTTTCAATCCGATGCGAGCGGCAAAACGGTTCACGAAGTATGCGACTCCAACGGCCAAAAACAACGCTTCGATCTGGTCGTCTCGAATGCCGATATCCATCACACCTACGCACATCTCTACGGCCAAAGCCCAGGCGGAAACAAGATGCGTAGGAAACTCGAGCGGATGGATTGGTCGATGTCCCTCTTCGTCATGTACTTCGGAACCAAAAAACGTTACCCCGATCTTGCCCACCACACCATCCTCTTCGGCCAACGGTATCAAGGTCTCCTAAAAGATATCTTCCACGGCCGTTCGCTGCCCGAGGACTTCAGCCTCTACCTACATGCTCCGACCGTATCCGACCCTGGACTGGCTCCGCCTGGAGGCGAAGCGTTCTATGTGCTCAGTCCTGTACCCCATTTGGGAAGAGCCGATGTCGATTGGGAACAGAAAGCTGAAGGCTATGGCGATGCTATCCTAGAATCCCTCGAGACCCATCTGCCAGGACTCCGAAATTCGATCGTCACGCGACGGCATTTCACCCCATTGGATTTTCGCCAGCAGCTAAATGCCTACCAAGGATCCGCATTTTCGGTTGCACCAAAACTCACCCAAAGCGCGTACTTCCGACCGCACAACAAATCGGAAACCATTCCGAACCTCTATATCGTCGGCGGGGGCACCCACCCGGGCGCAGGAGTGCCGGGCGTGATCAATACGGCCAAGGCCACCCTAGGGATCATCGCAAAGGATTTCGCCAAGGTGCTCAAATGACCCAGAGAAACTCAGCGCAAGACATCATCCATCGATCGAGCCGAAGTTTCTCAATCGCTTCTTGGTTTCTTCCAGTAGCGACACGAAGCAAAGTATGGGCCCTCTACGCTTGGTGTCGCAGTCTCGACGATGCGGTTGATCTTGCGACCAGTCCGAATCAAGCCAAAGAAAATCTGCAGCGTTTCGAGAACGATTTGATCGGAGCTCACGATCATGAACCTCCACAGCAGCCCGCCTCGGAGTGGATCCTCCCCTTAGTTCAAAACAGACAGATTCATTCCCGTCACGCGCTGGAATTGATCGAAGGAATGCGCATGGACCTCGACGGCTATGAGGTCCAGACCGAGGCCGATTTAGAGAAGTACTGCTACCATGCAGCCGGCACGGTCGGTTTGATGATGACTTCCCTGATGGGGGTCAAGGAACACGCTGCAGACCGTCATGCGATTGCCCTGGGTGTTGCGATGCAACTGACGAATATCGCCCGGGATGTCAAAGAGGACGCACAGATGGGTCGATCGTACCTGCCTGGAATCACTAACCCTCTCGAAGCAAAAACGGGCGATATCGCCCAAGCGGTTCGCAAAATCCTAGACCGCGCAGAAACTCAGTATAACCTTGCAATCGATGGCATCGACTATCTCCCTTGGAGATCCCGCACCGCGATTCGAGTGGCCCTGGAAGTCTACCGCGAAATCGGACGCCAGATCCGGCGCAATGGCTACCGAGTCATGACGGGGCGAACCGTCCTGAGCAAACCCCGTTTGATAGGGGTCGCTTCGCGAGCCGTCTTGTTCGATATGCTATGCATTGTTTCCCTGGTCGCTCGACGACTACTTCACACAGGTCTTTTCTCCTTAAAGGAACCCAACATGACGAATACTCCCAACCCCTCGGATCCACACCCGATTTCCACCCCGAACCAGGCCAAACAGGTCGCTCTTGTGGGGCTCTCTTTGACCTCGATCATGGCGACTGCATTGTTCGTCATGGTGTACTTCAACCCCAAATCACAGGAGTACTCCTACCTTCCTTTGATCTACGCGGTCGGTTCGTTGCTGGCGAGCGTTTTGTTCCACAGGCTTTCGGTCCGGTATGACAAACCCAACCCGCAAGCAACCTAACGGATTGGGCTTCGGAAACTCGCTCACAAAGCAAGCCGCGTCAAGAGCCCCCAGAATTCCGCACACTCTGAGCCCTGGGCGACTGAGTGTTTACGGTTTTCTGTGTTTCGAAAAACACACCCCCCCACAGAGCGGCGATCTTGAGTAAAATCTAGCGGTTGCTAACTTCCGTCAATCTCTCGATCAAGCTTCCTCCCAACATGCAAAAATCCCTCTGGATGCAAAAAACCCTCTGGCATTTGGTTTTTTTCGCCGTAACATCCTCAACCCTAGTGGCCCCCTCCTGCTTCTCGACGATTTGCTCGGCGGATCAAGCCGAAGTCCAAGATCCAGTGGGCTCCTCGGTCGCCAAGCCCATCATCCAAACCGGTGACCGAATCGCCCTGATCGGAGGCGGTTGGGTCGAGCGGATGCATAACCACCCTTGGCTCGAAATGATGCTGACCCTCGAGGTCCCCGGCGTGACGTTCCGAAATATGGGCTGGAGTGGCGACACCGTCTTCGGTGATGCCCGAGCTGTTTTTGGCTCGCGACCCGATGGGTACCAACGACTCATGCGTGACCTCGAATTCGCCGCCCCAAACTTGGCCATCCTTTGCTACGGCGAAAACGAAGCCCATGGCAGCCAAGCCGAACGCGATGAGTTCCTCAAAGGCTACCATAAACTCGTTGAAGATCTCAAACGCAAAGGTTGCCGTATCGTCATGGTGATTCCGCGTCAACGCGAAGACGCCGGACCTCAATTTCCCAACCCTCGCTATTACAACGGTAACCTTGCCCAATTGGCCGAGGGCATTCGAAAAATCGCTACGGATCATCAAGCGACGATCGTCGATCTTCAGAAACTTGCTCCCGATAAACGGTTCACTGAGGAAGGAGTTGTTTGGAACGACCAAGGCTATCAAGAGGGGGCTCGTGAAATCCTCGCCCAGCTCGGTTACAAGAAACTCGCGATCGATCGTATGCTTCCCAACACCGATTCGGTTTCGCAGTTACGCACCGCGATCCAATCGAAGAACGAGTGGTTCTTTCATCGCTATCGACCACAAAACGAAACCTACTTGTTCCTCTTCAGAAAGCACGAACAAGGCAACAACGCCGTCGAAGTCGAGCAAATGGAGAAGTTCGTCCGCGATGGAGAATCCAAAATCGCCCAATGGCTCAACTCTGAAAAATGGGCTCCAGCACCCTGATCGCTGGCCACATCCCCGCCGCCGATCCTGCCTGCCTGATCCTTCAAAGCCCTCCAAGTAACCCCCAATAGAAAACCAACCGTTATGAAAGACCTTCGCAAGCCCCGACGATTTCCAACAGCCACCGCGTTTGCAGCAACCGTAATCGCGACCGCATCGGCAGGACTATTTTGCTCGAGCACCTCGGTCGCCAAGCCTGAAGATCCCCTCTCGATCGATAAAGCCCTACCCATCCGCTGGGAAATCGAACCCCTGGCCCTCGATGCCAACGAAGGCTGCGCGATCGCAGATATCAACGGGGATTCCAAGCTGGATATCGTTGCCGGAAGGAACTGGTATCCGAGCCCGACGTTTGTCCCAAGACCCCTGCGAACGATCGAGGACTGGAACGGCTATATCCAAAGCAATGGAGATTTTCCATTCGATGTCAACCGAGATGGAAGAATCGATGTCATCGCCGGATCCTTCGTCCCCACCGAATTAGCCTGGTACGAAAATCCTGGCGAGGAAGGACTTCGGCTCGGTCAGACCTGGAAACGCAATCTGTGGGTCGATACCAAAGCTTCCGAAAACGAGGCCCAGTTGATGCATGACATCGACCAAGATGGGATCCCCGACTGGGTCGTCAACAGTTGGAATACCAAAAACCCACTGACCGTCTGGAGACTCGTCGATAACGGAATCCGAGATGGCAAGCAAGCCAGCTACTCACTCGAACAAAAAGTCATCGGTAAATCCGGCAACCAACACGGCATGGGGGTCGGCGATCTCAATGGCGATGGACGCAACGATGTACTCGTCGGGCACGGTTGGTACGAGCAACCCGAAAAGCCCTGGGAAGGAGATTGGAAATTCCATGCCGATTGGAACATCCAAGGGAGCATCCCTATGATCGTCGTCGATCTGGATAAGGATGGCAAAAACGATGTCATCGTCGGTCAAGGTCACGACTACGGTTTATACTGGTGGCGGCAAACCGGAAAAACCGCTGAAGGAACCATCGAGTTCGATCGCAAACTCATCGACAACCGTTTCTCCCAACCCCATGCCATCGCCATGGCAGACTTAGATGGCGATGGCAAGCAAGAGATCATCACCGGCAAGCGTTACTATGCGCACAATGGCGGTGACCCAGGCGGAAAGGACATGCCCGAACTCCAGGCCTACTCGTACATCGACGGCCAATTCACTCGCTCGACGATCGAACGAGGACACGTCGGAGTGGGGCTTCAGATCGCAACCGGGGATCTCAACGGAGATGGTCGCATCGATATTGCTGTCGCTGGCAAATCCGGAACGTATGCGATCTTGAACTTGCCTAAATAATCTCCCAGCCAGGACGCTTGGACCTACTCCACAGCGCCCATGCGTTCAAACAAACGGAGCGCATTGTTTGTCGTCACCTCGGCCATCTGCCATTCGGATTGTCCGTGCAACCCGGCAAGCACGCGGCCGGTATAAGCCACAAACGCAGGCTCGTTGCATCGAGCGCTGCGTTTAGGCTCAGGGCTCAAGTAAGGCGCATCGGTTTCGACCAGCAATCGGTCGATCGGCAAACGACTCGCCGTCTGCCGCAAAGAGTCGTTCTTTTTGTAGGTCAGCATTCCAGAGAAACTGATGTACAAACCCATCGCAATGCACTCGGAAGCCACTTCGTAACTGCTACAAAACGAATGCATCACTCCCTTCAACGGACCGTTGCGATGCTCTTGTCGTAATAACTCGAGCATCGGCTCATCGCACTCTCGCGAGTGGATGATCACCGGCAAACCGGTCTGGCGACTCAAGCCCCAATGCCTTCGAAAATTGGTCATTTGGACCTCGAAAGGGCAATCGTCCCAATGCTTGTCCAAGCCTGTCTCACCCAACGCGCACACTCGTGAGTCAGACACCTTCGCGCAGATCTTTTCCCAATCGCCTGGCTTCTCCTGCTGCGCATAATTCGGATGGATTCCTACACTCTGGAAGATCCGTGGCTTTGCTGCCTCATACTGCTCCCATTCTCGGTAGACCCCATCGATCGTATCGAGCGAATCGGCATCTACCGCTACGCAAAGAACCCTCCTGACCCCGTAGACCATCGATTCAGACAGCAAGCTTGGAAGCTTGCTCTGGAACCTCTCGTCCGCAAGATGCGCATGCGTGTCAGTCCAACCCGTGGTAACCATCGATCACTTGACTCCTGACGCATCCTTGGAATTGCGTTTTAAAAAGATAGAAAATACTCATCGCCCCTAGACCTTACGTCGGTCGTACCGCAATACCTTCTCGATCGGTATACGGAATTCCAACTCATCGAGCAGCAGTTGAGCAAGTCTAGGAGCCATCAAGCTTCCTTTCGAGCCCAATCCGTTTAGGCATACCAAATTCCTGTGCTCAGGATGAGAACCGATCAGCGGATGCCTATCGTAACTGGCAGGTCTTACCGAGGCCCGCTGTTCGATCCATTGCACATCAGCTTGGGGCTCTTCGAAAAAGCCCTTCCACCGACCGATCAACTCCGCTCGTGCTTCGAGTCCAACAGGCGATTCAATAAGGCACTCTTGGGGGTCTCGTGCGTAGGTAGCTCCGAGCAAATAACGCGATGGACCCCAAGGTACGATCCAACCGTCCCGATGCACCACATGCTCGATCTGTTTCGAGCCTGCAAAGACCTCTAAAACGTCCCCGCGAGCCGGATGCAAAGGCAATTCCCCAAACCACGCGTTCGAACGCGCCTCGAGCCCCTGGGCCAAAGCGATCCATCGGGCTTGCAAGTCCAAACCCTCGATCCGCATGCACTGCCGGGTCGGTACAAGCACATGCTGAAGGTCAACAAGGGCATCGTACAACAATCCTCGCTGGCCCAAAAATGCACGCGTCGCATCTACATAAGCCTCGGTGCTCAAGCGAGCCGCAGGGAACATCGAGAAACCTCCCCATGGGGCGGCAAAACCACTCAAATCGCTTGCGGACAAAAGCTCCACCTCAAGCGATCCGACATAATCTGCCGACTCAGGACCAATCCATCGCTCTTCAAAGTCAGCTCGTTGCTGGGCGCTCGTAAAAATCCTCAAGGCCGGTGCAACGGACCAAATTGTCCTTTGGGTAGACTCTTGGACAAATCGATAAAGCGAATCCGCAGCACTGTAATATTCGTCGAAGCGCCATGAGAGCGCAAACCGTCCACCAGTGATCGGAGTGACCAATCCGGCCGCGACACGCGAGGAACTCGATGGCCTGAGCTTATCGACCAGAGCCACCCGATGCCCTCGGCGAATCCCCTCCCATACCAAAGCGCAACCTGCCAGCCCCCCTCCAACGACGACAAGGTCCACCTTCACTGGATCCTTGGCACCTGAATTCATCGGCGATTTCATCGTTTTGCTGGTTTTCCTCCCCTGCGTTTGCCTTGGGCAATCCGAAATATCTACAATAAATCACATCGCGACTTCCCGCGATCCAAACAGCCAATCGACGACCCGCTCCCTTAAGGATACTACTTGCGTGGATCCCTTTCGCATCGTTTGTCCAGCATGTTCCACGAAATTGGTCGTGCGTCAACCTGAACTCGTCGGTCGGACCGTTCCGTGCCCGAAGTGCAAAAATGCGATCCATGTCGTACGAGCAGGCGAAGTCTCCTGGAATCCAGGCTCGGTCGCTGCAGGCGACCTGAGCAGCTTGGACTCCTCTGAGCCAAAAAAGGCCAATCCACCGGCCAATCCAACGGCCAAAGCTCCCCAAAAGCCTACTTCGAACGTCAACTCCGAAGCGATCACGAAAGCCGATCCAGGAGACTGGGACCTCGAGGCCTTCGAATCGGTGCTGGCAGAGCAAAATGCACCCTCGGGCAATCTTGCCCAAGGCGGCTTCTTTCGAGACAGCAGTGCCGAACCATCGCCAAGTCGCAAAAAAGAAACCGAACCCTTCGCGATCCAACCCCTGGACCCAACCACAAGCTCCGTCGGCTCGACCGCCGTCCCGGCAGCCGCCTGGCAGAGCCCACAAGCCAAAGCGCGCCGCCAACTCCTAACCTTGATCGTCGTCGGGATCTCCGCTTGCTTGCTTGCCGCTTTGGCCTTCGTCGCTTTTCTTAACTATGTCAAAACAAACCGCGACCAGCCCGAAATCCAAAACAATCCACCCGCTGCCGCAATCCAGCCCGCCGAGCCGAACCTTCAAAAAGCCCAGGATCTTGCAAGGCAACCCGAACTGGACAAACCACCCGAACTGACCCTCGAGGCAGCACCGGGTGTCAACAGGATCGAACCGATGGTCCCTGCCGATCCCACAGAACCCATCGCAGCACAAGCCCCAGGTTTGAAAGTCAACCCACTGGCTCCCCCTCCCGAAAACAGCATTCCTGAAAAAGATCCAACTCACACTCAGATCCCAGCCATCGACCAGCCCCCACCGATCGACCAGCCCCCACCGATCGATGAGCCACTGCCATCGATCTTCAAAGACTTTCTCCCGATCTTCGATCGATCCAGCCAACCGGGTTGGAGCGACCTAGGCAAAGAAGGAGACAAGACAATCGATCAAGAGTTATCGATCGAAAATTAACGAAAATTCGGGCGAATTCGAACCCCTGAGCTGACTGTCCTGAACTTTGTGCATTGGCTCAACCGAATCACAGGCCATGCGATCTCTATCGATTGGTTCTTGTTCAACCTCTCGGACGTCGGGCTCGATACACCCTTTAAACTTGAATCCGAAGGGACCAGCGGCGGTGAGATCCTCAAGCAATTCACGGCTCAGATAGGCGCCCAGGTCGATACCGATCCCCAAGGCTTCGTTTTCATTAGGCCATTGACCGAGAAACTATCGAATAAGCTCAAACCCGACGGAACCACGCCCCTTGGAACGCTGGCCAAAGGGCTTCCCGACGGCCAAGACCAATCGATCCTAAGACTCGTCTTGGACCTTCTGGAGGTCGATGGTTGCCAGTACAACGAGGGCAAACTCGCCTGGGGCCCCGACTCAACTGCTTACCAGCAGGCCCAGGTCCTAGCGGCCCTTGCATCGATTCGTGAAGCGATCGCGATGGCCGAGCCCGGCGACAATCAAGCTGGCGACAATCAAGTCTTTGACTTCAACCGACCCGAAGCTTGGATGAGTCTACTTCGCAAAAGCCAGATGAAACTTCCTAAGGAACAAGTCCTTTACGAGGAGCGACCGATCCTCGACATCATGATCAAGTCGGCCCAAGCTAGCCAATGCGAGCTATTGATCGATTGGCCAGCCGTTTGGTCCCATGGCCTTCACCCCAACCGCATGGCCTTGTCCCTGCTACGTGGCCGAACGATGCTCGAGGTCTTCAACCGTTTCCTTGAGGATCACTCGCTGGAACTCGTGCCACTCGACAGTCGAACTTGGATGCTCACGACCGAGGGGCAAAGACGCTCGATGATCCGACTCCTGGCGGTTCGAACCGATCGCGGAGTCTCCTTAGAGGACATGCGGGTATCGCTCAGAGGACTCGTCCCAAGAAGCGCAAACGGCAAGTCGTTGTTCAGGTCAGAGTTAGTACCCGGTGCTCCTGGTGTCGCGCTGCTTCGAATCTGCCCACCAAACTCGAACCTTCTTGGCGATGAGGAACTTGTCGGGGCCCTTGGCCAAAAAACCCGTTGATGGCTTGGTCTAACCTCTTTTTTTCGAGCGATGGATCGCCGAGGCTTTGAGCAAGGCAGAAAATGCCGAGCGGGCTTCTCGGAGCGAAATCTTCGATTGTCCGAGTCGTCGCTCTTGATAGACGATGGGCACTTCGGTGACTTGTGCCCCGGACTTGAGCAAGTGGGCTAGGATCTCCTCGAGAAACCCGTATCCGGTTTCCTGCAGCCCATCGAGATCGATCGTTTCGAGCATCGCCACACGGTACATTCGGTAAGCGCTACTGCAATCTCGAATCGACCAACCGACCATCTGGCGAGCAAGCCAATTGGCAAAGCGACTGACCGCGATCCGCCGCCAAGAACATCCCTGCAAACCTCCACCGGAAACATACCGCGAACCGATCACTAGATCATAGGCATCGCGGAGAGAGACCATTTGAGGAATCACCGCTGGGTCATGACTCAGATCCCCATCGAGATTTACAAGCCAATCGTAGCGATGCTCGATGGCGTAGTGCATCCCGGTGCGGATCGCCGTTCCGAGTCCAAGCTTCCCGGTCCGTTCGATCAATTCGACACGAGGATTGGACTTTTGGTGCGATCGAACCCAATCGGCCGTGCCGTCGGGCGAGTGGTCATCGACGATGAGAACATCGGAATCGGGCGACGCGGACCGAATCGCCTCGAGGAGGTTCGGGAGGTTTTCCCGTTCGTTGTAGGTACAGACCAGTACCAGGCTCGAGGGTGCTAACCGGCTGGTCATTCGTCCGATTCGTTGTCCGTGTTTTCGGTGTCCGAATCTTCAGTCTCCAGGCTGCTTGTATCAGGCTCATCTGGGTTTGAGGATTCCAAGGTACTCGTCGGGGGAGCCTTGGCCGCCTGCTCTCGCGCTTCGGCTTCGACTCGAGCCGCTTCGGCTTCGATATCCGCTGCTGGGACTCGGACGACGGCCGCAAGGGTGTCGTTTTCATCGAGGCTCATGATTCGGACCCCTTGAGTGTTGCGACCGATGACGCTGATGTCGTTTGCGGCGATGCGTTGAATTTTTCCTCGCGAGGTCATCATGATCAGCTCGTCATTATCATAGACTGCCACGGTGCTCACAACAGGGCCATTGCGCTTGGTGGTCTTGATGTCGATGATCCCTTTGCCACCGCGTCGTTGGGTACGGTACCGAGGCGAGGAACCGTTGTCATCGTTAGCTGCATCGTCACCGGAGGCCTCCGAAGATTCGCCTAGCGCGGGATCGGAAGACTCAGCATCGGCGGGCTCTGGAGACTCAGCACCCGAATCGATCGAGTCGTCATCGAGGCTCGGATCGTCTTCTTTGATAACCAGTTCATCGCCTGGCCCGAAACTTGTGCGTTTGCCGTAACCGTTTTGGCAGACCGTCAGCAGGGTTGCCGTCGGATCGGCGACGACCATACCGACAACTTCGTCTTGCTTCTTGAGCGAAATCCCTTTGACTCCCGAGGTGTTTCGCCCCATCGGACGGGCATCGTTTTGGCCGAACCGGATAGCCATTCCCCCTGCGGTCGACAGGATGATTTGGTCTTTGGGTTTGGTGATCACCACATCGACCAGCTCGTCATCTTCTCGGAGTTTGATCGCGATGATGCCTCCTTTTTTGGGTCGGCTGTAGGCTTCCAAAGGTGTCTTTTTGATGATTCCTTTTTTGGTAACCATCATCAGGAAGTGGCCAGGCAGGTTGAAATCGCGCACCGGTACGCAGTCGCGGATTTTCTCTTCGGGGGTTAAGTTCAGCAGGTTGACGATGGCTCGGCCTTTGCTCTCGCGACTCATCTGAGGAAGCTCCCAGACCTTTTGCCAGTAGACTTTTCCTTGATTGGTAAAGAACAAAAGGTAAGCATGGGTGCTTGCGACAAACAGGTGCTCGACGGGGTCCTGCTCTTCGGCTTTAAGACCGGTGATTCCTTTGCCGCCCCGTTTTTGGGCTTTGTAGATCGATGCGGGCAGGCGTTTGATGTAGCCTTGATGCGAGATCGTCACGACCATGGATTCCTCAGTGATGAGGTCTTCCATGTTGTAGTTTCCGAGTTCTACATCGGAGATTTCCGTCATGCGGTCGGTGCCGTATTTGCGGGAGATTTCCACAAGGTCTTCTCGGATGATCCCGTAGATCCTCGTCGGGTTACCCAGGATATCTCGGTAGCCATCGATTTCCTCGAGGATTGCGGCGTGCTCTTGGCCGAGTTTCTCTTGCTCTAGACCCGCGAGCTGACCGAGGGTCATTCTCAGGATCGAATCGGTCTGGACGCTGGTGAGTTTGTAGACATCCGCCGCACCGCGTTCGAGTTGGAAGTCGGCATAGCCACGTTCCCCAAGTGCCCTTTGCATCATCGAGGCTGGGCACTCGACCCCCATGAGATTCACTTTGGCTTCGGCCTGCGTGCGGCTCGCACGGATAATGGCGATGATGCGATCGATATCGGCCAGCGCTAGCAAAAGCCCCTCGATCACGTGCTTGCGCTTCCTCGCCGCGCCTAACAAGTGCTGGGTTCGTCGTCGGATGACCGTCACTCGGTGGCGAATAAACTCTTGGAGGATCTCTTTTAGATTCAACTCGCGAGGCTTGCCGTCGACGAGCGCCAGGAGAATGATCGAGATGGTTTCTTGCAGAGGCGAGAATTGAAACAACTGATTGAGCACGACGTTCGGGTCTGAGTTCTGCTTGATCTCGATGACCAATCGAACTGGCTCTTTCAAGTCGCTCTCGTCACGAATCCCTGAAATACCTCGGATTCGATCGCTTCGGACCAGTTCTGCGATCTTTTCAACGACGCGATCTCGAGCTTGCTGGAAGGGAATATCGCGGACAATCAGCTTGGATTTCCTCCCTTCTTCGACGATGTCCACATGGGACCTGACAATGATCGTCGAACGCCCGGTCATGTAGGCTTTGCGAATGTTGTACCGGCCGCAGATGATCCCTCCGGTCGGAAAGTCAGGACCTGGAATGATGTCGCACAACTCAGCGACCGACACCTCGGGGTTATCAATCACGCGGATCAGGGCGTTGCAGACTTCTCGCAAGTTGTGGGGTGGGATGCTCGTGGCCATCCCCACAGCGATGCCTTGTGCCCCATTGACCAACAAGTTCGGAAACCGAGAGGGCAAAACGACCGGTTCGGTACGTCGATCGTCGTAGGTGGGGATGAAATCGACCGTATCGAGCTTGATGTCCTCGAGCATCATCGCAGCAGGACCCGCCAAACGGGCTTCGGTGTACCGCATTGCAGCAGCAGGCAAACCCGCGATCGAACCAAAGTTCCCTTGCTTGTCGATCAGAACATGCCGCATGTTCCACTCTTGCGCCATACGGACAAGCGTCGGATAGATGATCGCCTCGCCGTGCGGGTGGTAATTACCCGAGGTGTCCCCGGCGATCTTCGCACACTTGACCCGCGCCGCTCCAGGGGTCAAGCTCAAGTCGTTCATGGCAACCAAAATTCGACGTTGGCTGGGCTTCAACCCATCGCGAACGTCTGGAAGAGCTCGGCTGACGATAACGCTCATGGCATACGTCAGATAGCTATCTCGCAACTCGTCTTCGATCGGCTCTTGAATCATCCGCTCGCCACCACCACCGCCGTCTCCGGAGGTAGGTAGGCTCGAGGGATCGTTCGGGTCAAAATCATCGGGTGGGACGTTCGACACGGATCTGTTCTTTTCTGCTCAAGAAGACAAGTCAAGTTCGATCGATTCGGGGGGCATAGACCCGAGCGATCCCAATCGAAAATTGTACTGTTTTTGCCGAAAATCCACAATCGGCCAAGCGGGGTTGGGCAAGACAAAAACCCAACGAAAATTCGATCTAAACCCCTCTTCGATGCCCCTTGTCCGCGTCCATTGCGCGCTAAAACAGTTCGTCGAGTTCCTTCTTGGAAAACGCGTGCAACCAGGCGGCCTCGCGGGCCACCTCCTGGGTCTTGCCCAACGCCTCGCAAATGCACAGACGATGGTACCGAAGCGTCGCGTAAATCTCTAGCGTCTCAGGAAGCCCCCGAGAAAGCTCAGGAAACTCCTCGAGCAACGCATCGACTCCCCAGCCCTTGGTCTTGCGCGAAGCAGTAGGCTCGGCCGCAGTAGGCTCGGCCGCAGTAGGCTCGGCCGCAGTAGGCTCGGCGGTTGCTGACTCGGCCTGCAACTCTTCGATGCGGACCAAGCACCGCTCGAGCTTAGGGTTCGAACTCCAGGCTTCGGTCAGCTTCGCAAGCGACTTGTCCATCACGACCAATGCCTCTTCGTTTCGGCCCATGCGATGAAGCACCCAACCCTTGGTGTCCAAGTACGACTCGTTCTCAGCGGTCTTGATCGCCATATCGATCTCAACTAAGGCTTGCTCAAGGTCTTTTCCTGCCAAAGCTCTCATGTAAGCCATCTGATTGTTTTGGACCGCTGTTCGCTCCTCGAGAGGGGGTAAGTTTACGTTCAAAATCCGAGCCGCTTCGTCGAACTTTTTTCGGTTCGAAAGGAGCGAGGAGATCGCAAAGGCTGCTTCCGAGCGGATCTCCGGATTTTCGATCTGGCCAATCCGCTTCTCCCAAAGATCGACATAAAAACTCGATACAGCACTCGATTCGTTGTTGGCCTCGACCCGATCGAGCTGCTTGAGAAAGTTCCGGTCGGCAGCAATATCCGGCGACTTCTTGTAAGCATCCTCGAGGAGTTTTTGGGCCCCGAGGACGTTTCCTTGATCGAACTCATTGGCCGCCCTGGCCAGCATCCAGCGCGCCGTCGTCGCCGGGCCAAAGTAGTCCGCAATCACCGGGCCGACCGGCAAACCGATGGCCGCCGCCAAGATCATTCGATTGACAAAAGTACCTGAACTCATGGTGCGATTTGGTGGTTAGATGCCAAGTTCAACTTTTCCCAGCCGTTATGTCTGGTAGGATTTCTGCGGATGTTCCCCAAGGCCATTATCCCCGTTGTTCCGCTGCGAGGAAAGACCAACGGCCAGGAATGACTAACCCGGGAATGACTAACGCAGAGACGATCCTACCGAGCGACCATGACCAAACGACTATGAATATCGATCTGACCAAAAGCCAAGCTGCATTCGAGCGAGCCAAACGTCTGATTCCAGGTGGAGTCAACTCCCCGGCCCGAGCCTTCGGTGCTGTCGGCGGCCATCCGCTCTTTATCGAACGCGCACAAGGTGCCTATCTGCACGATCTCGATGGCAATCGGTTCATCGATTACATCGGATCCTGGGGGCCGATGATCCTCGGACACGCCGAACCGAGCGTGATCGAGGCGATCGTCCAAGCCGCCCAGAAGGGGACCTCCTACGGAGCTCCGACGGAAAACGAATCGCGAATCGCAGAGCTGATCCTCAAGGCCTTTCCGAGCATGCAGCGCGTTCGACTCGTCAGCTCCGGCACCGAAGCGACCATGAGCGCTATCCGCGTCGCTCGAGGCTTTACGGGCCGAGACCGAATCATCAAATTCTCCGGTTGCTACCACGGGCATGTCGACTCGTTGCTCGTCTCGGCCGGGTCAGCCGCAGCAACCCTCGGTGTTCCCGACTCACCTGGTGTCACTCCCGGAACCTCCCAAGACACCATCGTACTGAATTACAACGACTGCCAGTCGCTCCGCGAAACGCTGCACCAACAAGGCACTTCAATCGCCGCGGTCATCCTCGAACCGGTCGTCGGAAACATGGGAACGGTGATCCCCACAAGCGAATTCCTGACCACACTTCGCGAAGAAACGCGCAATCACGGCGTGGTCCTGATCTTCGATGAAGTCATGACCGGCTTCCGGGTCGCTTACGGTGGAGCCCAAGAAATCTTCGGAGTTCAACCCGATATGACGACTCTAGGTAAGATCGTCGGCGGCGGTTTGCCCCTAGCAGCCTACGGAGGACGAGCCGAGATCATGGACCAAGTCATGCCGGCCGGAAAGGTCTACCAAGCAGGAACGCTCTCGGGCAATCCCCTGGCAACAGCCGCCGGTGCCAAAACCCTCGAACTCCTGGCCAGCGATCCACCCTATGAGTACCTTGAAACACTCGGCAAACGACTCGGCGATGGACTTCTTGCGGCCGCTCGTGATCACGGAATCGACGCCCAGATGCAGCGAGTCGGTAGCATGATGACGCTTTTCTTTAATCCGAACCCTGTCGTCGACTGGCCCAGCGCCGATCGCTCCAATCGAAAACTCTTTGCCAAGTACTTCTGGGGGCTGATCCAACGCGGGGTCTATATGCCCTGCAGCCAATTCGAAGCCCTCTTCTTCTCCCGAAAACACACCCTCGAGGACATCGATCGGACCATCCAAGCCGCCCGAGATTTCTTCCAGAAGAACGCCTAGCCCCAAAAAAGAATGCCCGTCAAAGGCCCCCGCACAAGAGTATGACGCTTATGGCTGCTACACTTAAGTCCTGACCAGATTCACGCTTCCCCCTCGCGAGAGCCCTTGACGGGCACTACCAAAAGTCTCCCAAATTGTAGATCGCTTTCGGGCCGCGGAAAGCCCAAAACTACCCTCTAGGGGATACTTCAGGTCATTTCACGGCAATGTTTTCTTTTACGGTGATGTTTTTACGGTGATGTTTTTGCGGTGATGTTTTTACGGTGATGTTTTCACATTGCGAAGCTGACGCAGGAACGTGTCCATGTCGGGCGTTCGCAATTCTGGGTTCGGATGCATCGCGGCCATGATCGTGCCAGCCAAAACCTTGTCGATCTCCGGACGATGCTCGGTGATCTCTCTGGGCGGTGATGTATCGTGTTGCAGGGCTGCTCGGCCCGTGGTGTCAGAGATTTGCCAAGGCAGATCGAAGGCGATCAGGTGGTAGCAAGTCACGGCAAAGGAGAATATGTCGACCCGCTTGTCGGTCGAACGTCGGCGCACGATCTCCGGGGACATGTACAAAGGTGTCCCGGTGCGATTCCCAGGCGCCATGAACGCCTTGGTCGCAGGAAGAGTAAGCCCAAAATCGATCAACTTGACCTTCTTCATGTCCTTGAGCACGATGTAATTTCTAGGGCAAATATCCCTGTGGATGAATTCCTTGCGATGAAGGTACGCTAACGCCTCGGCCATTTGGGTGATCAAATCGAGCCGCTTTCCGGACAAGAGATCCTCCTTGCGCTCGGCGATGAGCTGATGCAACCCTGGACCGTCGATGTACTCCATGACAATGAATTGCTGGCCTCGATTCGAGGTCCCGTACTCGTAAGTCTCCACGATGTTCGAATGGTTGAGCCCGATGGCGATTTCGCCTTCGCTGGGTTTGTTGAGTCCCTTGAACCGATTTTCAAAGAACTGAACCTTGTCCGTATCGCAAAGCTTGACCCCTACGACTCGATTGCCGTTGAAGCGGTCCTTGGCGACAAAGAAATTGCCCATCGTCCCGGAGATCGCAGAGCGAAGCCGCTCAAAACGGGCTTCAATGTCGACCGATTTGCTGACTTTGGTTGCCCTTTCGATGCCCGAGGCATGATCGCTTGGCTTCGGATTGCCCTTGCTCGAATCGGTGTTCTTCTTGAAAAGACTGTCAAAAATACCCATCGGTATCGCTTCACTCTAGCGGGCTCGAATCGAAGACTTGTATGTAGTAGTATACCACGAAGCATCCATTTGGTGAAATTGCGATCCGGTTTGCCGCAAAGGAACGATTCATTGGTACCTACCGCGAAATCCAATCTACTGAGCCATTTTATTGAACCGGTGCAAGAGACCATGAGCATGGCCTTGGAAGTCACCGATCTTCGCAAAGCCTACGCCGGACACGAGGCGCTCCGAGGGGTCAGCTTCGCGGTTCGAGCCGGCGAGAGGATCGCTCTTCTGGGACCTAACGGGGCCGGAAAAACCACCTTGATCCGCTGCATCAGCGGACGTATTGAGGTTTCCGCCGGAGAAATCAAACTCTTTGGAAGAAAACTCGGACAACCCAATGCCGCCACGCAACTTGGGGTCGTCCCGCAGGAACTGGCGATTTATTCGGACCTATCGGCCCGCGAAAACCTCGAATGCTTCGCTCGATTGCACGGCCTGAGAGGTCGAAAACTCCACGATCGGGTCGACTGGGCCTTGGACTGGATCGGACTCGAGGATCGGGCGAGCGATCTGACGGCGAAATTCTCCGGGGGCATGAAGCGACGCGTCAATATCGCTTGCGGGGTCATGCACCAACCTGGCCTGCTGCTGCTCGATGAACCCACCGTCGGAGTCGACCCCCAAAGCCGCCAACGGATCTTCGATATGCTCGATGAATTGAACCGTCTAGGTACCACCATCCTGCTTACGACCCACCATCTGGACGAAGCCCAGGAGCGAAGCGATCGGATCGTGATCATCGATCATGGACAAGTCATCGCCCAGGGCCGAATCGAACAACTCTTGGAACAGACCGTCGGCAAACAAAAACGTGTTACGCTCGAAGTCGAGGTCGAGGCCGACGGAAACATCGGGAAACTTCCGCCAGGTCTCTCGGTCCATAACCCCAGCGGCCGAATCATCGGAGCTTGCGAAAATCTCGCAGACGAACTCCCCGCTTGGATGCAAGCATTGGCTAGTTCGGGAATTCGGATCAAGAATCTCGAGCTCCAAACCCCCAACCTCCATCACGTCTTTTTGCACCTTACGGGCCGCGAACTTCGAGAGTAACCCTCAGTCTGTGCCCCCAACCTACTACCACTCTCCCTGCACAAAACGGGGCATCAACTCCCATCCACTTGGGATCTGAAGTCCGCTTTGTGCCGCCGATACCTCGTCGTAGGTGTTGGACTTGTCCGAACCGATCCGATCCCCGGCTACAGCAAAAGGTACCCAGCCGTGCGCGTGCTTTTTGGTGCTCACCGGGGTGGGGTGATCGGGGGTGATGAGGATTCGATAAGGCCCTTGCTCTCGAAGCGCATGGAGCACCGGACCGACAATCTCTCGATCGATCGCTTCGAGCGCCTTGACCTTCTCCTCGACGCGCCCTTCGTGACTTGCTTCATCGGGAGCCTCAATGTGCACGCAAACCAAATCATGGTTCGCCAAAGCGGCGATGGCCGTTCTGCCTTTGGATGCATAATCGGTATCCAAATATCCAGTGGCCCCAGGGGCTTCGATCCGCTCCCAGCCGACTAGGGCCGCAAGCCCCCTGAGAAGGTCCACGGCGGTGATCATCGCCCCCCGAAGACCAAACCGCTTTTCGAAGTTTTCCAGCGAAGGTGTCTTACCCAAACCCCATAACCAAAGATGACTGATCGGAGGCCGCCCCTGAGCCAAACGCAACGCATTGACAGGATGATTGGCGATCACCTCGCTACTTTTTTGCATCCACTCGCACAGAAGATCGCACCCAGGCCCTCGCGGAAAGTCATCCAGAACCGATCCATCGGTCAGATCGTGGGGAGCTCGCGTCCGAGTCTCGGCCGAAAAAGGCGTCGGCTCAGAGGGCCTTCCACGGTAGATCAATAAGTTCCGATAGCTAACCCCCGGAGTGAACTCCAATCGTGCATCTCCGATGGCCTCTTGGACACTCGTTAAAATCTCTCGAGCCTCCTGATTGCTCGCATGGTCGGCGGTAAAGTCAACCATGATCTGGTCGAGGATCGTCACGGTATTGCAACGGATCGCCCAATCGTGAGGTCCAAGAACGATCCCTTGGGCCGCCGCCTCGATCGGCGCTCGACCCGTGAAGAATCGATTCGGGTCGTAGCCAAAAAGGGTCATGTTGGCCACCTCACTGCCTGCCGGCAGATGCGATGGGACGTTGTCGGACTGACCGACGAGCCCTGTCTTGGCAATCGCATCCATGTGCGGGGTATAAGCCGCCTGCAACGGAGTTTTCCCACCTAGGGACTCGACCGGATAGTCCGCACATCCGTCGGGAATGATGATCACGTATTTCATAGCTAGCGCGATTCGAGCCAAATCCTAGAAACCACCCAGAGCATGTAACCGCTCCAACAGACCAACAGCAAAGAAGCTATCGAGAACCGCTTATCCATCCTGGCCCCCAATGCGTTCAAATCGAGCCGTAAAGGCTTCGTCGAATTCGTATTGGTCATCGAAATCCTCTCGGCGGTCGGACTTGCTTTTCCTCATCTCTCGGATGCGGATCAAGTTGTACACGATCTCACCGAAGTCGCCAGTGGTATGAATCCCCCAACTGTTCAGGACGGTTTTCGCCATCGCTCCGTACTGATCGAGCGCATACTCGCGGATGGCTTGGCAAAGCTGCTGGCCGGTCAAATGACGGTCGGACTTGCCCTCGTCATTCTCATTTTCATCGGTGTAAGAAGGCAAATTCATGACCCGCTGAGCGTAGGCCAAGCCTTCGCGGACGAATTGATAAGCTTCCAGGTGATAGCGTTGGTCTTTGGCCAAGAGTTCCATCATCGCTAGGACATGTTCGTTCATGAGATTTCAGGCCCTCTTTTGATGACCGACAAGCACTCCTCGGGAGTGATCAGGATGCGGCGATTGTCATCGGTCGCGACGAGCATCTGCTGGGCGAGCAACTCGACATTGAGCACCCGGGCTCTTCCCTCGCGCGTCAGAATCTCACTGCCAGCCGGGGGTAGCTTGGCTGCCAATTCCTCGTAGTGGTCATTCTCATAGCGAAGGCAACACTTGAGCCTGCCGCATCGACCAGAGAGTTTGTTCGGATCGAGCGTGGCCTTCTGAAGCTTGGCCATCCGCATCGAGACCGGCGGCATCTCGAGCAAATGCCCAGAACAACACAATGGTCGACCGCAATCGCCATAGCCACCCAAAAGCTTCGCCTCATCCCGAGCACCGATCTGACGCATCTCAATCCTTGCCTGAAATCGGCTGGCAAGTTTTTTGACCAACTCTCTGAAATCGATTCGATCGGCGGCGGTGAAGAAAACAGTGATCAATTCCCCACCGATGATCCTCTCGATCTCGACGATCTGCATCGGGAGCCCCAAGCTATCGACGATGGACTGGCTCTCGGCAGCTTCCTGGATCGCTTGTTTCTTCCATTGGGCCGATGTGGCCAAGTCCGTCGGACTGGCCGCTCGCTGGATCGATCCGCTAGGGAGATTTTCCGTCGAGGATTGATTCTGATCGGTGATCTCGCAGAGGACCTCTCCGAGCTCGAAACCTCGATTCGACCGTGCGATGACCTGATCTCCTCGATTCTGCTGAGTCTTCGACTGCATCGAAAAAATCGCTCGATTCAATCCACATCGCACGACATATCGGTAACTGGAAGATGCGTTCATGAATCCTCCCCATGGGCTCTTTGAGAACTAAAGGGAAAGATGCCTTCGAGAGCCAAATACTCCAGCACTCTCTGGGCATGTCGCTCAGGGGTCAGTTCCCCTGCTTCGAGCACCAAATCTGGACTCTCAGGTGGCTCATACGGATCGGTGATCCCGGTGAAAAACGAGATCTTACCCTCGCGGGCCTGGCGGTAGAGTCCCTTGGGATCCCGCTGCTCGCAGATGTCCAAGGGAGTGTCGACAAAGACCTCAAAGAACCGCAACCCACTTTGCGATTCGACCATGCTTCGGACCCCCTGGCGATCCTTGCGGTATGGGCTCACGAAGGCCGTCAAGCAGATCAATCCTGCCGAAGCCATCAAACAAGTCACTGCTCCGACGCGGCGAAGGTTCTCCTGGCGGTCTTGGGGGGAAAACCCCAAGCCGAATCGCTCCGCAAAAGCTGAACCGTACTGAGATTCAAGCATCGAGGGACCTGCGCACAGTCCATGTCGAATGTTGTCCCCGTCGAGCAGAAAACTCGGACGGCCCCGGGCATGCAACATCCCATCGAGAACGTTGGCAATCGTCGACTTGCCCGATCCACTCAAACCTGTAAACCAAACGACACATCCGGTTTGCCCCATCAACTCGGCTCGCTGCGCAAGATCCACCGCACCGGTGTGCCAAACCACCTTGGGCGACTCACAACGGTGTTTTGGATCGGATGTCATGTGAGAGGCAGATTGCATGGACCAAGGGTGCCAAAGAGCCAAAGGAGAAGCAAGTCAGGGTTAGGACTACAGACCCAATGAGCGTTTGATCCGCGCGATGGTATCGCTTTCGGATTTCGCCGACGCTCTTCGATCAGTTGGGCTTTGAGATCCTGGCTTTGCTTCGTGCCGATCGACGAGAAAACCGCCCCTGCACACGACTCCCACGTCGAGATCATCTCCTCGGTTGGACCTTCTTTAAGCCAACGATCCAAAAGCTTCGATGCCTCCGAATCGGCCGCAAGATGTTTTTGAGCGATCATGCGGACGGCCGTCACCTCCATAGGATCCGCTTGGCCGTCGGCCCAAGCCACTGCGACAAGCGGAAGAATACGGAAAGCACTCAGGGCCTCGGGGGTGATCCCAAGACCTTGCAAGGCCTTCAAAGTCGCTTCGTCCTGTATCCCCGATTCGGCTCGCAATTTCGAGACGGCTTCTTCGACCGTAAGCTTCTCCTGAAGCTCCCTGATGAGCTTTTGATCCAGATCCGAAAAGAATGCATTCTCCAAGGAACGGCATCGATTGTGGAAAGCTTCGGCATCGGACATAAGTCAATCACTTCCTTTAATTTCACGGGTCAAAAAGCAACGTGCACCATGGGTAAGTAGGTTACTATACCTGAGGCTACTTCAAAAGATCAGAGGAGCATATAATTCGTATGAAGTTTCCTCGCCAGACGCTTGACAAAATAACGCTAAAACTCATAAGAGTAGCCTTTTGCTGGCCAACACCGCTTGCCTCCCTTTCCCCCAACGGATTCCATGAGCCAACGACCTCCGACCCCATCCTGTCCCAGGACCATGTTCCAAAAGATCTGGGACCAGCACGTGGTCCATCACGAAACTGGAAAACAAGCGATCCTGTACATCGACCTGCACCTTGTTCACGAGGTGACCAGCGCCCAGGCTTTTGAAGGTCTTCGGCTCGCCGGACGCCAAGTCCGTCGCCCCGAGCGGACCATCGCCACTCCAGATCACAATGTCCCAACCTCCGATCGATCCTTGCCCATCGCCGATACGATCTCGCGACAGCAAGTCGATACGCTCCGAAACAACTGCAAAGAGTTCGGAATCCGTCTCTATGACCTCAACGATCCACACCAAGGAATCGTCCATATCATCGGTCCAGAACTCGGGTACACCCAACCGGGAATGACCATCGTCTGCGGTGATTCCCACACGGCAACCCACGGGGCCTTCGGCGCTCTGGCCTTCGGAATCGGAACCAGCGAAGTCGAACATGTCCTGGCGACCCAAACGCTTCTGCAGTATCTACCCAAAACCTACGAACTGAGAGTCGACGGCCAATTGGCCCCAGGAGTCACGGCCAAGGATCTGATTCTCTATCTCATAGGCAAGTTGACCACCTCGGGTGGAAACGGCTATGTGTTGGAGTACACAGGGGAGGTGATTCGAAATCTCTCGATGGAAGAGCGCATGACCGTTTGCAACATGTCGATCGAGGCCGGTGCCCGCGCCGGTATGATCGCGCCTGACCAATCAACCTTCGACTACCTGCGAGGCCGACCCTTTGTCCCCCGAGAATTCGATCGCGCCGTCGAACTCTGGAAAAATCTCCCCTCGGATCCCGGCGCCAAGTACGACCGCGTCGATCTGTTCCGCGGCCAAGACATCGAGCCACAGATCACCTGGGGAACCAATCCCGGCCAAGTCATCTCGGTCAATACACCGGTCCCTTCTCCAGAGGACTTCCAAGACGAAACCGAGCGCAAGTCGACGGCCAGCGCCCTGGAGTACATGGGCCTCCAAGCTGGCGAGAAACTCACCAACACCCCCATCCAACGCGTCTTTATCGGATCGTGTACCAACGCCCGTATCGAAGACCTCCGCGCGGCGGCAAAAGTCGTCCAAGGCTACCGAGTCTCCGGACAAGTCGATGCGATGGTCGTGCCCGGAAGCGGACTGGTCAAACAGCAAGCGGAAAAAGAGGGCCTCGATCGGGTTTTCAAAGAAGCGGGTTTCGATTGGCGGCAAGCCGGTTGCAGCATGTGCTTGGCCATGAACCCTGATCGGCTCGATCCTGGACAACGCTGCGCATCGACCTCCAACCGAAACTTCGAGGGCCGACAAGGCAAAGGGGGACGCACCCACTTGGTCTCGCCAGCAATGGCCGCAGCGGCCGCAATCGCCGGCAAATTTATCGATATTCGCGACTGGCAATACCGCTGATCGATCCAACAAAACACTCACCAACCTTTCAAGACATGAAACCATTCACCAAACTCAACGGCGTGGCGGCCGCCATGGACCGCGCCAATGTCGATACCGACCAAATCATTCCCAAACAATTTCTCAAACGGATCGAGCGATCGGGTTTCGGCCAATTCCTCTTCTTCGATTGGCGATTCCTCGAAAATGGACAACCCAACCCGAACTTCGAACTGAATCTCCCTCGCAACGCACAAGCCTCGATCCTGCTGGCCCGGCGAAATTTCGGAAGCGGCTCCTCGCGGGAACACGCCGTCTGGGCCATCGAAGACTTCGGAATTCGAGCCGTCATCGCCCCCTCGTTTGCCGATATCTTCTACAACAACTGCTTCAAAAACGGAGTCCTGCCAATCGCTTTGTCCGAAGAACAAGTCGAGGACCTCTTCACCCGCTTCGCATCCCACGCGCCTTATCGCCTAACCGTCGATCTGGAAGAGAATCGGGTTTTCGACGAACACGGATTCTCAGCCGATTTCGAAGTCGAACCCTTCCGCCGACATTGCTTGCTCCACGGCCTAGACGATATCGGTTTGACCTTGGAACACGAGTCGAAGATCACCGAATTCGAACGTAGGCTTTAGGCTTTAGGCTTTAGGCTTTAGGCTTTAGGCTTTAGGCTTTAGGCTTTAGGCGGAATGTGCGGATGAAAAAAGTCCAGGAGCCCTCAACTGCAGCGTTTTGGTCGATCAACGATCCGCATCGCCGCAGTTCAAACAGCCATCGAGTACGAGTACCGCTTCGCTGAGTACGAGTACGAAGAAATCCAATCCGAGGCACGATCAAATTACATCCCTCATCGCGTTGAACGGCCAGCCGAGAGCGCCTCGGCGACCGCGTCAAAATTGTGCTTCATCATGCCGATGTACGTCTCGGCTCCCGAGCCGACAGGCCCGAGCGCATCGGAGTAAAGTTCTTTACCGACCCGCAACTCGATTCGGCGGCTTGCGGCTCCCTCGATCACCGCATCGATCATCTTGCCCCCTACGCTCGATTCCTTAAAGACCGCCGGTACCGAATTCTCGCGGATCAACTCGATCAACTCCGGGATCCGCTGAAGCCCCGCCTCCGAAGCCGTCGAGATCCCTTGAACCCCCTCGACCCTCAACCCGTAGCGCCGCCCAAAGTACTGGAACGCATCGTGCGAAGAAATCAAGATCCTCTGCGGCTTGGGAATCCTCCCGATTGCCTCTTTCCCATAGCGATCGAGCGCCTCGAGTTGCTCGATCAATTCCCCTGCGGCTCGATCCAAACGCTCTCGATGGTGCACGAGAACCCCCCCGAGGGTGTCTCGGATGGAACCTATCGTTTTGCTCCACATCGATACATCCATCCAAATGTGAGGATCGACCTCGTGGCTCGAGGGCTCGCCGATCAGACTCGATGGATCGAGCGCGTCGGAAAGAGCAACGTGCACCCTCTGCGACTTTGAGCCCGCTGCGAGCACATCGGACATCCGTCCCTCGAGCTTGAGACCATTGTAGAAGACGATTTTCGAGTGAACGATCGCCACGACATCATCACGGATCGGTTTGTACAAATGAGGGTCAACACCGGCCGGAATCAACTGCGTCAACTGCACCGCGTCGCCTCCGATACTCCGGACCATGTCGGCGATCATCCCGGTCGTGGCCACAACCGGTAGAGCCCCCGATGGACTCGCACCTGTGTCTCCATCTGGCACATCGTGCGAACTCCGCCAACAGCCACTGATCAACAATCCAGGTGAGCCCAAGGCGGCAAGCTGCATCCAACGCCGACGGTTTGTGTTCATTCAGGTCACAGACTCTCGATTAAGTCCAACAAGCCTAGATTCATTCAGTCTAAATCAAATGCGCTAGGTCGCTTAGCCCCAAGGGTTCTTTGGATGCGAAAGCTTCCCCGTAGCGAACTCCGATGGACATGCCCCAAGTCGCAGCCTGCTCGCGCAGGAGCTCGATCAGGGGTGGATCGAGGTGCTCTTTGCCCTCGTAGAACTGGCTGCGATAAGCCATGATCGCGTCGGCCTTGACTTGCCAATGCGAACTGATGTCCATAATAAAAGCCGGTTGTGGGATATGCTTCAAATGGATGCAATAGTAGTGATAGATGCGAGAAGGATGAAACGGTTTCCCCGGCAAATCGCATTTGGTCAGTTTGCTCCAAAACCTAGCCGCTTCGACCAACTCGGTCGCTGCAAGATGATCCGGATGCGCATCGAGCCAATAAGGTGCAAAAATCCAACGAGCGCGCGTCAAACGAAACAAACCGGCAATCTTCGCCCGATTCACAAGCGTCGGTTCGAGGAACCGATTCGCAAGCCCAAGGTTGTAACGCCAAGTGACTCGCAGAATCTCCGTTGCCGACTTGGTTTCCGCTCGGCGTTTTTCTTCCGTGCCATAAGGAGTCGGCTCACCGGTGGTCAAATCGAGAATCCCAACTCGCACGTTTTGCTCGAGCAGTTTGGCGATCGTCCCTCCCATCCCTAACTCGGCATCGTCTGGATGCGGTGCGACCACAAGAATGTCCAAGGGCTTCTCGAGGGGTGGTAGATTCGGGTAATCCTGGTGCATCGATCCGAGCATGGCACGTTAGCTCACGAATGGACGGTAGGTGCGATCAAGTGTTTATCGATAACCCTGAGGATTCCGGCTGCAACGAGCGACTTCGGACCATGGAGCTGATCCAAAATCGTTCCGCCGCGCAGGATCACCTCGACATTGTTCTCATCCGAATTCATGGCCTGGGCACTATTCGATACGATCATATCGCATGCCTTGCGGCTAAGCTTAACGATGGCTCGAAATCGAATGTCTTGAGTCTCCAATGCAAATGCGACGACCCACTGCTTGGAAAGCTTGTTGGCGGCCAATGTCGCTACGATGTCAGGAGTTTCCTTCAAATGAAGCGTCAAATCGTTTCCGTTCTTCTGTAGCTTGCTCGTCTCGACATGCTCGGGCATGTAATCGCACGGAGCGGCAGCTCCGATCAAACCGTCCGCATTGGAAAAAGCGATCCGGGCCTCCTGAAGCATCTCTTGGGTGGTCGTAACCCAGGACACCTTGGCCTTCGACGGATACTCCACGCTCACCGGTCCTGACACGACCGTGACCTCATGCCCTAGATCCAACGCCGCTTGCGCCAGTGCTGTCCCCATCCTTCCGCTCGATGCGTTGGTCAGATAACGGACCGGATCGAGATACTGCCGTGTCGGACCGGACGTAATGACGATGTGCGCCACAGTGCTCTTACTCCAACCAAGGCTTGCATGCTTCGAAAATCGACTCAGGCTCGCTCATCCGTCCGAAACCAATGCGGCGACAGGAAAGCCAACCGGACTCAGGCCCAACCATGTGCACGCCATCGGATTTCAACTGCTGGATGTTTCTTTGCACGGCGGGCTTGTCCCACATCGGCGCGCTCATCGCCGGTGCAAACAACACTGGACACTCGACGTTGAGGTACAAAGTCGACAGCAGATCGTTGGCCAATCCCCAAGCGCACGAAGCGATCACCCTTGCAGTGGCCGGGGCAATGACCAGAAGCTTGCAGTCCTGAGCCAACTCGATGTGAGGCCCAAGGGGGAATCGCGAGTCAAAAGGATCTACAACGGGCCCAGAACCGGTCAACGCGGCGAAAGTCGCCGCTCCGATAAACTCAGTGGACTTCGGAGTCATAACGACCGAAACGCGATGGCCAGATTGGACCAATCGACTCACGAGCACAGCAGATTTATAAGCCGCTATGCCACCAGAGACTCCGACAACAATCCGGTCTTTGATCCGGTCGATACTGGCCATGATGGCTGCTAGAGTGGAACCGCTTGGCGATCTTTACAGATCCCCAGCGTCCAGATCCAGCAGGTCTCCTTGCTCGGTCGTCTCGCCGTAAATCTTCAATTCGCCGGTCTGCGTAAGATAAATCTTGTCTTGCAAGATTTCCTGGATGACGATTTCCATTTTGTCATCCGAGTGCATATCGACCAAAGGACGACCCCCGCGGTTGATTTGTACCAAACGCTTTTGGATGAGCGTCGAGAGCTTGAATCGCCCCCCGACTTTGTTGACAATCGCTTCTTCTTTAAGCTCGTCGAGCATCGGTACGCCTCTTGGGTAGGTTAAGTTTGACTCGGGCAATTGACTGTTGAATGAAGGCCTTAGGGTTGCTTGTCGATTCGAGAATCGTACTGGCATAGCAAACGGCAAACCTGAGCGACCGCATCGTCGACCCGATCGTTGATCACGCTGTGGCGGTAGTGGTGCTTGAGCCCCATTTCCTCTCTGGCAACCTGTAAGCGACGTTCGATGGCCTCTTGGGAATCGGTCCCCCGATCCCTGAGTCGCTGCTCCAATTGGTCCATCGATCCTGGGTCGATAAAAATCGTAATTACCTCAGGATCATAGTCCAGAACGGCCAAGGCCCCTTGGACGTCAATCTCCAAGATTACCCATTTTCCGGCAGAAAGACCAGACGAAACGGCCTCTTTGAGCGTTCCGTACCAAAATCCTCTCCCGAAAACCTCTTTGCACTCGAGGAATTCACCCCTGGACCGCTTGGCCTGAAACTCCTCAGGACTCAGAAACCAGTAGTGCCGGCCATGGACTTCCCCAGGCCGAGGGGGTCGGGTTGTGGCCGAAACACTCACAAGCAGCGGCAACGGACATTTCTCGAGAAGCTTTGCGACAATGGTCGATTTTCCAGATCCCGATGGGCCCGAGATGATGATCAGCTTGCCGAGGTCATTCGACATTTTGAACCAACTCCCGCATCTGTTCGATCGTTGTTTTGATCGATACTACCCCGTGGGCAATGGTCGCATCGTTGGCCTTCGCTCCGATCGTGTTGGTCTCGCGTGCGAGCTCCTGAATCAAAAAATCCAAGCGGCGACCCTGGGATTCCTTATCGCCCAACGCACTGTGAAACTGCTCAAGGTGGCTGTACAAGCGAACGATTTCCTCACGGATATCGCAGCGATCAGAGAATTGGACGACCTCCCGGAGCACATCGATTTCACCTACCGTCGGAAGCATTTCGGCCAGAGCCGATCGGACTCGAGCCTCCAACCGCTTGCGATAATCGATCAATACATGGGGTGCTCGGGCCTCGATCTGGTCGCTGATGGCGCGTACCTTCGCTGCCGACTCGGTAAGCTCCTTGCCCATCTGCTGTCCCTCGATCTGCCGCATGCGGTTTAGATTGTCAAGCGCTTGGCCAAGCGTCGAAAGAGCCAGTGCCGTGAGCTTTTCGGGCTCAGAACCGGGGTTCGGTAGCAAAACTCCTGGAAGCTGAAGTATCGATCCGAGTTCAATCGAGATCAAGTAACCCTGGACCCCAACGCTTCTTACCACTTGATCCAGATAGGATTTGAGCGTCGATTCAGAAACTCGATTTGCCATTGCCACTGCGCCACCGGAAAGACGAAGCGTCACATGCACAGAACCGCGGCGCACTTTCTCACGGACAAGACCCTCGATCTGATTTTCCAGAAAGGCCAACGATTCGTGGAGCTTGTAAGTCACCTTCAAAAAACGGTTGTTGACCGAACGGACTTCCGCGTCGATCGAAAGGCCCTCGTCGACTTGCTGGGCCCTGCCATGGCCCGTCATACTCTGCAAACCCGTCATGCTGCTTACCCGATGATGCTCGCCTGATGAATCAGCCTTTTGGCCCTTGGATGGTGCAAATCGGATAAGCCGAAACCGGCAAACACAAGATGCGGTCGGCAAGGACCCTCAAGGCCCAAATTACTTCGAGGGGGAAGGT
>JAJTEK010000145.1 GCA_021299695.1 Pirellula sp.
AGGTGCAGGTGCAGGTGCAGGTGCAGGTGCAGGTGCAGGTGGCTCGGTAGCTGGCGCTGCTGGTGCTGTTGGCTCAGCGGCCGGTGCGGCCGGATCTTGGCTCAAACCCACCCCAGGGGCCGCACTGAACGCCCAAAAGGCACAACTGCCGACCAAAAACATTGACTTCGCTGATTTAAAAGTTCGCATGTTCGGTAATTCGAAGGTGATAGGATTGCGTCGCATTATTTCTTGATACCTTTTTGCTGACGAAGCTGTTCCAATCGGCTCAGGGGTTTGTCAGCAGGTGCGGCCGGGGCCGGGGCCGGCGTCGGCATCGGAGCAGCAGCCGCAGGGGCAGGGGGTGGAGCTACGGGCACATCGATCTGTACCTCAGCGTTCCCATTGGTCTGTGAGATCAAGCCCTTGTCGCTCGTGACGGTTCCTCGGCATACCAAGGTTTTATAATTTCCAGCTCGGGTCTCGGCTGGAATCGTCAGAGGGAAGACCAACTGCTTGGCATCTGCGGCCACCGCTATTTTCGCCGTTGCGCAAGTCGTCCCGGGTGGGAGTCCCAGCAGCTCGACTTCGACGGTTCCCTCAGCGGGTCGCGTAAGTTCGATCCCTACGACGACATCGGCGGGCTTACCTTGCTCGGCCATCGTCTTGGCAAATTTGAATTTGAACAGCGCGTCTTGCACGTCCAACTCGACAAACTCTGATGCGATCGTCACGGGCCCAAAACCGCTGTCGGTTGTCGCCAAAACCAATATCGGTGACTTGCGAATCGCCGCACCGTTGTTGGCTGTAATATTCATCTGCACGGTCGATTGATCGCCGGGGATCGTCACCGGCGATGCTCCGATCCCTGCAGGAGCCGTGAGGATCCTTAAGTTGATCGGCTTGTCGAACCCTGGATTCCGCTTGGCATTGATCGTCAAACTCATCGATCCGTTGCGAACGATCGGGACCTGTGGCTGAACGAGTTCGATATCAAAGGGGACTGCATCGACAATATTGACGGCCAATCGATCGTGCCACATCCCCCAAACATCGACGTTGTTCTGTCCTCGGATTAGCTGAGTTCGTTGATTTAAAAAACCGGTCAAAGTGCGTTCTGGGGATACGACCAAGCTGGCCGATAGATCGACGAGTTTCGAGGCGTTGGCCGCATCGGCTGGAGCTCGGAATATCATCTGGATCAAACTCTGATCGGCGACGACTAAGCTGTCGGAATGGGTGGCTCCCGGGGGCAGATCCGGAACGCTGATGCGACCCTCACCCCCGACGTTCTTGCGGGCCAAGTTCGCTTCGATCGCCATTCGTGCGCCCTTGGGGATATTGACCACCTGGGAAATGTAACGCTCCTGTTCGTTGACGGTCGTTCCGATCTCTGGCTCGGCCGGGGCGACTTCCACTCGGTAGACAAAGTGCTTGCCTCCGCGCCCGAGGTGATCCGAAACACAAACGGCATACTTGCCGTCCTCGGGAACTTTGAAACTCAGGTAACTATCTGGGCCTCCTTGATCATCATTGGAAGCCAACCCGCCGCCACCGACTTTGAAGATCTGCAGTACGGGGTCGACTTGGGATCGCAAGGGAGTCCTCGCGTGGACCGAGATGTCGAGTTGCTGATCCTTTTTGGCTTCGATGATCCAATAGTCCCGGTCTTGCTCGGTTTCAAGAATCCCGTTGAAGGCTACCGGAACGGGGTGGGAGGTGGGAATGGCGTTGTAGTCGGAGTTCGGTTCGGTCTCTAAGACGTTGGGCAGCGAGTTGACCCGAAGCATATTCGGCGAGGGGGCGATCAGACCGCCTTGTTGCGACCAAACCCCTGCGGATTTGGTTCGAGCATCGGCAGGGATATCAAAGGTCTCTTGCCACGTGTTTCCCAACAAATCGATGCATGTTGCGGCCAATGGCTGCCCGGCAGGACCACCTGACGGGAGGATCGCAACAGGTCTTGGATAACTACCCACGTGCAAGCGGTACTTGCACTGATCGTTCCCACCAAAACTGCTTTCGCGAACCTCGATGATGTAACGGCCCTTGGCCGGCGCGACCATCGAACAGAGACAATCCTGCTGCAAAAAGACCGAGTCGTCACTCGCGGTGATCTCGAAGCGATTCGCATCGTAGATCGCAACGTATGGATCGAAGAAGTTGTTCAGGTAGGCATGCCGCAACCCTTCGAGTTCGACGTTCAGGCGTTGGCCTGCTTCGAGCTCAACCGAGTAGTAATCGACATCTTCATTGAGGACCACTCCGTTGATCGTCGCGTTGATAGCGATCTCCTGAGCCTTGGTAAATTCGCTGTTTGGCTCGGTCTCGGCCAAAGTTGGCAAAGCCGAGACACCAAAGAGCCGCAGATTGCTCGTTCCGCTTGCGGTGATGACTCGAAATGGATGCAACTGGGGCTTGGCATCGGCAGCCGCGGTGATCGTGACCTTGATGTTGTTGTCGTCAACCTTGGTGATGTTGCTGGCCGTCAGTCCCGGGGTGTAAAAGAGCAACTCGCGAGCATCGCCAAGGCGAGCCCCGGAGATCTGCACCTCGACGGATTGACCACGCTGTACTCCTACGACCGACAACGCGTTGGCTTCGGGTTGTGAAGCCCAAGCGACATGGGCAACTGGAGCTAGCATCGCCAAGAAGGCAAATACTGCGGACATACCGATGGCTCTCGACCAAATCATCACTAGGACCTCGTCGTTGAAATCTTGGAGTCAAACTATACAAATCAGAAGCGGTCTGATTCGCTATGCGATCAAGTCGGTCACCACGCGGCCGCCGTCACAGATCTCGATGGGACGATCGCCTGGAGCCATGAGCTCTTTGTCGGCGACGATGCCCATCAGGTGGTACATCGTCGTCGCCAAATCCTCGGGAGAAACCGCATCGAACTCGGGCTCCGTAGCCGTCGCATCCGAAGATCCGTAAACCAGCCCACCCTTGATGCCACCACCGGCCAAGAGAACGCTGAATACCTTCGGCCAGTGATCTCGACCACCGTCGTTATTGATCTTGGGAGTGCGTCCAAATTCACTGCTGACCATCACCAAGGTCTTGCTCAAGAGGCCTCGCGATTCGAGGTCCTCGATAAGCGTCGCAAGGGCTTGGTCCAAGGGAGGCATGTCCCGTCGCATACTTCCTGCAATCTGAGCATGCATGTCCCAGCCACCATAAGTCACCGAGACCATGCGGGAACCGGCTTCTACCAACCGACGGGCCATGAGCAATCGCTGACCGGCAGCGTTGCGACCGTATTTGTCTCTCAGCGCATTGTCTTCGGCTTCGATATTGAATGCCTCTCGGGCCGAATCGCTGCTGATGAGCGAGTAGGCTCGTTCGTAAAACGTGTCCATCGCCGTCAGGTTGTCCGACTTTTGCTTGGATTCAAAGTACTCATTGACCGCCTGGAGTGCCGAACGGCGGCGGCCGAAGCGGGCCATGTCGACGTCACCTTGGAGATTCAAATCCTGAACCTTGAAACCTTTATTCGCAGGATCCGCACCCAGGCTGAACGGGCCGTAGGAGGAACTCAAGTACCCAGATCCGGAAAACTCATTGGGATTGCTAGGGATCGCAATGTAAGGTGGCAGGTTGTTGCGAGGCCCATACTCGTGGCTGACAACCGACCCGAAACTCGGATAGGACAACGCTGGCGAAGGCTTGTAGCCGGTGAACATATTGTGCGTGCCGCGCTCGTGGGCCGCCTCGCCGTGCGAAAGCGATCGGATCACGGTGAACTTGTCGGAGATACTCGCCAAACGGGGAACCGTCTCGCAAAAAACATCCCCAGTCTTGGTCTTGATCGTCTTCATCTCTCCGCGATACTCGAGCGGACTGTAAGGCTTGGGATCGAAAGTTTCCTGGTGGGCAATCCCGCCGGGTAGGAAAATGTGGATCACACTCTCGGCCTTGGCTTCGATGAAGTCGTAGTGCTTCTTGTCGGCTCGAGCTTGCAGGCGAAACATATCGCCGAGCGTCAGGCCCAAGCCACCAACGGCACCTACAGTAAGAAATCCACGACGATCCATGGGGTTACCTAAGCATCTCATCATCGAACTCCTACGGGCATTGAAAAACGGGTTAAACAGATTAACGATGGATTCTCTGAGAACTTGGTCGGTTCTCGCAGAAATAAAGGTGGGATGTAGTTTGTGGCCACGGATCGGATCGATCTCGGGGAATTGCGTGTCCACAGACCAGGAGGGGTATCCCCTATTGTAGTACATGGGAAATATGATTGTACCCTCAAGTTTTTCGATTCTAGCGGGTGAATCGACATTATTTTTTCAGTGTCATCACAATAACACCGCGCGCGGCTGAATCGATACGCCCAGGACCACCAAGTCATTTCGAGCCCGATCTACCCCGTACCCCCTATCAAACCGGCAATAAAGGCAAAATTTCCGCCTTTAGCGATTGAATTGGCTCTAACGCATTTCTTGGAACTGGACACTCCCCTACAATGCCGCACACCTGCAACTTCACAGTTCTGCATTCGAACAGCGAACGCAAAAAATACCGGAAAGCGTCGAGTTACCTCGACCTCGAGAAATGGGCCACTGGGAAAAACTTCGACTGCCAGCCGATTTTGACGGCACCGTGCGGCTTTTTCCGCTCCCGAATTTGATCATGTTCCCGCATGTGGTCCAAGCCCTCCACATCTTCGAACCCCGCTACTGCGAAATGCTCAGCGAAGCTCTTGAATCAGACCATTTGATTACCATGGCGGTCCTCGAACCGGGTTGGGAACAGCACTTCGAACTCCAACCAAAACTCGCTCGGTTCGTTTGCATCGGGAGGATCGTCTCGCACACTCCACTCGGAGATGGTCGTCACAACATCCTTCTGGCCGGTATTCATCGAGCCCGCATTCTCGAGGAGATATCCGAAGATGTGCCTTTTCGTAAAGCCAGAGTCGAGATCCTCGAAGACCAACCGATGGATGACCCCATTGCTGAAGAAGCCGCCCGAGTGGAACTCCTGCGGCTCTTTCGTCCCGCGCTGCCAGAGGACCTCTCGGAAGCCTCCGCGCTGTCGGAGTTGCTGACCCAGCGAGTCCCGCTCGGGATCCTTACCGACGTGGTCGCCTATGCTCTGAACTTTCCGGTTGGGATCAAACAGAACTTGCTGAGCCAAAACCGCGTCGAGGCTCGCTACCAGATCCTCGTCGAGCAACTCTCCCACTGGCCAACCTCGAGCAAATCACCGGCGGGCAATCCAGAGCAACCGACTCGCTCGACGATCGGTCAGGTTCCCCCGTTTAGCGCCAACTGAGGGTCTATGGTTGGCTTGTCGATCCGTCCGACATTCCAAATCCCGATCGCGTGTTCGAAATCCGAAGCGGTCGAACGTTTTGGCGCTGCGATGTGTAGGCAATCCCCTAGCTCGCTGTATCTGGCCCACGGTGAGTACTGCGAGTTCCACCTCGAAGAACACTTGCACAGACTCTGGTCGCCTCATCTGTCGGTGTACTTCATCGACTCGGACCGAGCGCAGAGTCACGCGACTTCCACCAACCTCGATGGAGCTAGCACCTCGAAGCAATGCATCCTGATCGGGCGCTTTGCTCCGCGACCAAACCTCTGGACCTTGATCTGGATCTTTTACCTTGCGCTCTTTTGCAGCATCTTCTTTGCGACCCTCCTGGGTGGCTCGCAATGGATGATTGGCCATTTTCCTTGGGGATGGGTTATCGCGATTGCCACAGCGTTGCTTTACGCCTCGCTGTGGATCGCAAGCCAAATAGGTCAATCGCTGTGCCATGACCAGATGGATCTGTTGAGAAACAGGCTCAGTAGTGTGCTCCTGCAGGCGGACTTGCACCCGATCAACTCAGCACCCCGTGAATGACCTCACCGTGCACGTTGGTCAGCCGCCGATGGATCCCATTGTGATAGTAGGTCAACTCGGTGTGATCGATCCCGAATAAATGCAGAACTGTCGCGTGAAAGTCCTGCCAAGTCACCGGATTGGAAACCACCTTCCATCCGATGTCGTCGGACTCCCCATAGGCAATACCGGGTTTTAGACCCGCACCGGCCATCCAACAACTGAATGCGTAGCGGTTATGGTCTCGACCCGGTCCTGCCACATCCGATGCGGACTGCGAAAAAGGAGTTCGTCCGAACTCGGTCGTAAAGAGGACCAACGTATCCTCGAGCATCCCGCGCGCCTCTAAATCCTCGAGCAATGCGGCGATGGGCTGATCGATTCGCCGGGCCTCGGCCGCATGGTTCTCCAACACATTCTCGTGCGCATCCCAACTGGTCCTCGGCGTCCCCGCGATGGGGCCTCCTGAATACAACTGCACAAACCGGACCCCTTGTTCGAGCAACCGGCGACCGAGTAAGCATCGGCGCGCCATATCGGCCGTCTCGGCTCGATCCATCCCATAGCGATGCTGGGTCGATTCGGTCTCTTGCTCTAGTTCGGCGACCCTGGGTACCGACATCTGCATCTTGGCCGCTAACGCATAACTCTCGATCCGAGCCGACAACAAATCCTCTGTCCCATGCTCGGCCTGATGCTTGCGATTGAGAAAGTCGACCATCTGCCAAGTGTCCCGGTCCTCTTGCTCGCTCAGAGCCCGGGCCGGTCGCAAGTCCCTGACGGGCTGACCGCTGCTCTGAAATACAACACCTTGATACTGACCAGGCAAAAAACCATGGGTCCAATTCGAAGACCCTCCATTGGGGCCACCGCGACCGTCGGGCAAGACGACATAGGCCGGTAGGTCCTGGGCGATCGATCCGAGGCCATAGGACAACCAACTGCCCATCGACGGAAAACCATTGAACTCGAAACCGCTGTTCTCAAAGAACAACGCGGGTGTGTGGTTGGCCGACTGGGTGACCATCGATCGCAGGATCGTCAATCGATCGGCCTGCGCGGCGATCTGTGGAAACAGCTCGGAGATCTCAAGTCCGCTCTGGCCCCGGGCGCGAAACTCCCAATCGCTCTTGCGCAGCAATCCCATCTGCCCGAAAAAAATATCAGGCTTCTCCTCGGTCTGCAACGTCTTGCCATGTAGCCGCTCAAGCTCCGGTTTGTAGTCGAAGGAATCCAGATGGCTCAAGCCCCCGACCAAACAGATCTGAATCGCGCGCTTGGCCTTGGCCTGAGGTCTAGCTTGGATCCTGGGCATCGCAGATGCCTTGCCCAGCGAGCCCTCTTGGGCGAGCAACGCCAAAACGGCTGTCGCCCCGAGTCCTCGCTGAGACCATTGCAACCAACCTCTTCGACTCCAAAGATCCGGTCCGTTCATGCTTCTCAATCCAGTACTAAAAATTCGCTTGAGTTCCATAACGCTCTGGCCAATGCCTTGATCCCGTGCTTGGCAACCAACTGCTGGCATTGAGCCTGCTCCTCCGCAGTGGGATCTCGCAACAGAACGCTGCGAAACAACTTGCTGATCGTCGTATCGGCCTGCTGCGAAACCTCCATCCGATCGACCAGTGCATCGCTCATCTGAAACACAAAATCGCTATTGAGCAAACTCAGTGCCTGAAGTGGCGTGGTGGTCATGGCCCGTTTCGGGGCCGTTGCCGAGGGGTCTGGGCAATCCAACACATCCAGCATCGAGGTCCGCTCGCATCGCGGATTGAATCGGTAGACGGTCCTTCGAAAACACTCAGGGGGCTCCTGCGATTTAGGGACATAATACGTCGTTCCATTGGTGTCCTTGTAGTCGACATCGACGTACCCAGGACCACCGATCGTTCGATCCAAGACCCCGGCAATCATCAGCATCGCATCGCGCGCCGATTCGCCATCGAGCCTTCGGACTGGATAACGCCAGAGCAAACGATTCGAGGAGTCCTTAGCTAACCCATCCTTGCCGGGCCGACTCGATTGACGATAGACGCTCGAGGTGACGATCCTACGATGAAGCGATTTGAGCTTCATCCCATCCTCCAAAAACGCTTGAGCCAACGCATCGAGAAGCTCGGGATGCGTTGGCCGAGCTCCGTTGAAACCCAAGTCGTTCGGGGTATCGACGATCCCTACTCCAAAATGGTAATGCCATACGCGATTGACGATCACACGCGAGAGCAACGCGCGATTGGCTTGGGTGATCCACTGAGCAAGTGCCACTCGACGCTGTGCATCCGACGCATCTGCTGCCAAACCGAAATCGCCGCGGGGGCCTCCGACCGAGTCGATCCCACCGGATCGGACCTCGGCTCCCTCCTGATAGACATCTCCCCGCAAGAGCACTTTCGTAGGCCCGACCCCTGGGTTGGATACAACGCTATAAATTTTCTTTCGGACCGACGCCTTCAAATCGACCAACTCTCGATCGATCCGCTCAAGCTCGCTTCGATAAGCTTGCCGCTGCTTGACAAAGGACTCGCCGAGCTTCGTCCAAGCCTCCTGGAGGTTCCATCCGAGCCGAGGCTCGCGAGCCAATTCCCCAATCGCCTCGTCGCTCAAGGCTTGGTCGAAACACACAGCCTTGTAGATCACTCCCGTGAGCCAGCGATTCCCACCGGCTGGCCCATGACGCAATCCAAAAAGGAACTGCGACTTGCCCGCCTCAAAACGCTGCAAGCCCCTTCGGTAACCTCGGCCATAGAGAAGCCCATTTCGAAACGCTTCGATCGTCCCGTCGGCTCGATAGCGAATCGCAATATGAACCCTCGGATCCGACTCCTGCTGGCCACCGAACGATACGGACCTAACAAAACCATTGCTCCCTGCCATCCACTGCCGCGACTCGCGCTCCGCATAGACAATCGCATCGAAGACCGAGCCGTCGAGACTCTGCAAACTCAAAACCCCACCCCCCGATTGATCCAATGGATCGATCTTAACCCAAGCGGCCAGCGTTTTCTCCTCGACCCCAAAGTCGATCGGATCGGTCTCAAGATACGATCTGCCGTCGAGCACTAAGCCACCGCCCAGGCCCGCTCGAGAAGCCTGCTGGTCCCCTCGCCAATGTCCGGCAAGTCCTCGCACCGTATCGTAAAAAATTCGCCCGTTGGATTCTTGAGCATCCGATTTCTCCGCACCTGCTGGCCCAACCCCCGAGGATTCAAAATCCCAAGCCGCCACCGGTAGCGGAAT